>JAOAGP010000039.1 GCA_026415695.1 Thermodesulfovibrionales bacterium
CATGGCAATGTATCTGACCTAAACTTCACGGTTTTAAAACCACCGCAGGTTGAGTCAGCTGGGAAATTAACTCCTGTGGAGTTTGACAAACTGAAGATACCTCAACTCACCCCATTTCAGACAGAGATATTCGCACTAAACCTAATCAACTCTGACAGGCGTCTTACAGAAAATCTTATAAGTGCAGGTTCTTGTGATTCATCCTATCATCTACCTGATAAGGCAAGGTTTAGGGTAAATATCTTTCAACAAAGGGGTTCATACTCAATTGTAATGAGGAAACTCTCAACAGTAATACCAACCCTTGAGGATCTTAGGCTTCCTCCTGTTTTATCCCAGATTGCAGAGGAGATAAATGGATTGGTTCTTGTAACTGGTGCTACTGGTAGTGGTAAATCATCCACACTTGCAGCAATCTTGAGGCTCATAAATGAAAACAAGTCAGTGCATGTCCTTACACTTGAAGATCCTGTTGAATTCAATCATCCACACATAAAGGCAACCTTTAACCAGAGGGAGATGGGTGTTGATTTTGACACATTTGCAAATGGTTTAAGGGCAGCCTTAAGACAGGCACCCAAGGTCATACTCGTTGGTGAAATGAGAGACAGAGAGACTGTTGAGATAGGTTTATCAGCAGCAGAGACAGGACATCTTGTTTTATCCACTCTGCACACTATTGATGCAGGACAGACTATCAACAGGATACTCGGTATGTTTGAATTAGAAGAAGAAAAGCAGATCAGGATTAGGCTTGCCGATACGATTAGATGGATAGTTAGCCAAAGGTTGTTACCTAAAGTGGGTGGTGGTAGAATCGCGGTAGTTGAGATATTGAAGACTAATATAAGAGTAAAGGATGCAATACTAAACGGTGAAGCTGAAGGCAAGACCTTCTACGACATCATAGAACAAGGAGATGCCTATGGCATGCAGACATTTGATAGGGCAATAATCAATCTTTACAAAGAAGGCTTGATAACAGAGGAGACTGCCCTTGCATATGCCTCAAAGAAGCCTATTGTCGGAAGGGGTATTGACATGATAAAGGCTGAAAAGGGTGAAAAGACAACGGATATAGACGGTTTGAAGTTAGACAAGAGTTATGACCTCAAATTAAAGATGAAGAAGTAGGAGGTGACAAGTATGGCACATGAAAAAATAGATGATATTCTCAAGGAATACGAAGAGGGCTTAAGAAAGGCAATGGTTTGCTGTGTCTCTGAAGAGGTGACTAAGAGTATTTGCGATTCTATCAAAGAACTAAAGTATTCACCTGACATACCAGTAGATGTTCAAGATGCCTTTGATAAGATTAGGTTTAACCAATATGACCTCATTATTATTGATGAAAACTTTGGTAATAAAGGGCTTGAAGGAAACGAGTTTTTAAGACATCTTCAATTTATGCCCATGTCAACGAGGAGGAGGATTTTTGTTGCCCTTATTGGTAGCAGGTTTAAGACCTTTGACAACATGGCAGCCTTTGAGCAGAGCGTAAATCTTGTTGTCAATACAAATGATGTTACAAACATAAGGATAATCTTAAGAAAGGCAATATCGGATAACGACCAGTTTTACAAGGTTTACAGAGAAAGCCTTACAAAATTTGGCAAGTATTAATTGATGTCTCTTCCTCTCTACCCTTTTTTAAGGGGGTAGAGAGGATGCCATCGCTGTAAATAAATTAGTTTGATGTTAATTAGTTTTGTTGTATTTTAATTGATTATCGGGCTTTGCTAAAGATAAGCCAATCTGTTGGATATCTGAAATCCCTTTAATTTGAAATCCCTGTTGCCTTTATACTGTATCAACACTTTATGAGATTGTCCTAATCCTTGAGGGAGTATAAGCCCTTTTATCTTTGCAATCTGAAACGGGTCAGGTGTTTGTCCATACATCTCAATAATTGCCTCATCAATGCCAAGTGAAACAAGATACATACCTTGAGAGCAAAAGCCACAGTTTCTTAAACCAAATTCCTCTGCCCACCTTTTAAGTGCTGAAAAGTTTACATGGGCGGTGATGTCTTGTTTGCCGATGTTGATGTATGGGTTTTCATTGATTTGATGTTTGTGGTAGCAAAGAAGTGTGCCTCTTGTTCTTTCAGATGAATAGTAGTCATCAGAGTTATAACCATAATCAATGGTTATGATAAAACCATCTTTTAAAACTGCACTTGCCTGCTTTAGCCAGTCTTTTGCTACAAGGTTTATCTCTGTTGTATAACCATCAGGAAAGTCAGAGTTGTATAAGTTAGGGCAGAATTCGTTTATATAGTAAATAGAGTCTTGTCTTAAGGGATGCAGTTGTTCAAGAAGGCTGTTTTCTTTTAGTGCAAGCCATATCTCAAAGATGAGGTTTCCTTTTTTTTGGATAAGTCTGACAGGGAAGGCATCAAAGAGTTCATTGCAGAATAATACACCAGTTATGTTATCCAACTCAGAGATATCCTCTATCCACATTGTTTTATTGTTATGTTCAGCCAACAATACTGATTGTCTTTTCTTTAGATGAGGATTTTTCTCAACAATGATGTATTGTAAGGCATCAGAGATAGGCTTGTTTTTAATATATTCAAGGAAATCCTTTGCAAAAAAACCCATTCCTCCACCACATTCTATAAATGAAAGGATTTTTGGTTTATCAAGGATGTGCCACATCTCCTCAATCTGCTTTGCAATCATTGTGGCAAAGAGTTGGTGTATTGAAGGGCTTGTATAAAAATCCCCTTTTATGCCAATTGTAGTCTCATCGGTCATGTAGTAGCCCAATTCTTTAGTGTATAGGGCTAATTCCATGAAGTAATCAAAAGGGATACAACCTCGTATCTTTATCTCGTTATGTATAAGGGTTTCTAATGGCGTCACTACTTGATTGTAAGCATTCTATCAAGAGATATCTTTGCCTTTTGTCTGATATCTTCAGGCACCTTTACAATGTATTTCATATGATTTAGTGCCTCATAGATGTTTTGCAGATTTGTCTTTTTCATATTTGGACATATCATGTCTTTTCTCAATGGATAGAATCTTTTTTCTGGTGACTCCTTTTGTAATCTATGTATGATGCCAATCTCTGTGCCAATGATAAATTCTTTGTGGCTTGACTCTTTGGTATATCTAATCATCCCTGATGTGCTTGCAACCTTGTCCGCCATCTCAAGCACCTCAATCCTGCATTCAGGATGAGCAACAAAAACGGCATCTTTATGTATCTTTTTTGCCTCTATCACATCCTCTTTCCTAACCCTATCATGAACATGACAAAATCCATCCCAAGTAATAATCCTTTTTGAACTGTGTTTTTGTGCCCACATGGAGAGATTTCTATCTGGGATTGAGATGATGGTGTCTTCATTAAGGGAATTTACAACATTAATAACATTTGCAGAGGTGCAACAAATATCACTTTCAGCCTTGACTTCGGCACTGGTATTAACATAAGCAACCACTGGTGCATTTGGATACATATTTTTGATGTCCATTAATGTGAAATCCTTTGGAAATGTATAACTACCCTCATCATAGCCATGAAAGGATGTGGGCATCTTCCTTTGACCTTTAGTAGTTATCATATCTGCCATTGGACATCCAGCTGAGATCTCAGGTAGTAACACGGTTTTCTGTGGTGAAAGTATAGATGCGCTTTCAGCCATGAAGTGAACACCACAGAAGACTATAACATCACAGTCTATCCCGGCTGCAATCCTTGATAATTCAAGGGAGTCTCCAACATGGTCTGCAATATCCTGCACCTCGGGTCTTTGATAGTTATGTGCAAGGATAATCGCCCTTTTTTCATCCTTTAGCCTTAAGATGTTTGCTACTAATTCTTTGTGTTTCATTGTTCAATTATATGTTTAAATCATAAGATTAAACATGATAATTCCAAAGATTGCGTATTGAGAGGTTTATCTAATATATCTGTGCATTGGTGAATAAGATTGTTCCATCCTCAAGGACAACCCTCTTTATCCGTGTTATCTCTCTCTTGATCTCCTTTTGAATGCTCGCATACATCTTATAAGGGGTTTCACCCTTGTAATAAGACATTACCCTTGAGACATACTCAACGGTTTCTGGTATGGAAGGGACTGAATTTTTCTTCTCTACAAGGGAAGGACCAGCATTGTATGCAGCAAGAGCAAGGGTTAGGTTACCATCAAATCTCTCAAGTAGATATTTGAGATATCTCACACCACCATCAATATTTTCAAGAGGGTCGTATGGATTTTTTACACCCATTAATACAGCAGTTGATGGTATCAATTGCATCAATCCCATTGCCCCTTTTGGTGAAAGGGCATTTGGATTCCAATTGGATTCTGCTCGTATCACTGCCTTGATTAGTTTTGGGTCAAGATTGTACTGTATAGCCTTTTGCTCAGCGATGTTTTGATATGCTTCAACATCAATACTGTTTTGTCTCTGGAGATTGAAACTTGTCTTGATTGCCTTGGGTTTTTTGAATGAAGTATAGGATTTGCCTTGGGGTTTTAATGGCATATTTGTATAAACAATTGTTCCATCTTCGCTTATGTATTTTTTAATTACTGCATAAGCATCTGTGCTGGTGATTAGGATTATAATGACCAGTATTATAAACATCCAAAAATAATAACATGCAACACATCCTGACTTCAAGAAATATAATCCATCTTTGTTAGGTCATAGCCCTAAAATGATGACACAATTTTTAATTTTATGCTAATATATCTGCTACGCAATTTTAACAGGTTATAGTCAGGAGGTGAATGTTTGGTTAAACTAAGGCTTACGAGGATGGGTTCACACAAAAGACCATTTTACAGAATCATTGCGGCAGATTCAAGGGCAAGAAGGGATGGTCCCTTTATAGAGATAATTGGCACATATGATCCATTAAAAGAACCTAAAGAGGTAAAGGTAAAGGAAGATAGGGTCAAATACTGGATTGAAAAAGGGGCTCAGCCTACTGATACGGTTAAAAAACTGCTAAAAGGTGTCATAGGTTAATTAAATCCTAAAAGATAGAATCATTACAAAACCCTGACGCTTCACAAACAACAATCCACATACTATGGAGGTGCATGATGAAGAATTTGATTGAAACGATTGCTAAATCACTTGTTGACAATCCAGAGTCAGTAAGGGTGACTGAGGTTGAGGGAGAAAAGACAACTGTTTATGAATTAAGGGTGTCATCTTCTGACCTCGGTAAGGTCATTGGCAAACAGGGAAAGACTGCCCGTGCCATTAGAACAATCTTAAGTGCTGCTGGCACTAAGGTTGGCAAGAGATGTGTGTTAGAAATCTTGGAATAATCTAAAAAGAAGATCATTTAGAGGGCTTTGTGATCAAAGCCCTTTTTTTATTGCCTTTTTTAAGTAGTTGCTTTAGTGTTTTGTTAGATGTTTTAGTGATTCCTTGATAAGTGCCTCAAGTGTTGTAAATCCTAACCTTTGTGCCTCTTTGATTGCTAATATTGCATCAGGTTTTTTATAACCAAGATTAATCAATGCTGAAAGCGTGTCTTCAAACACGGCATCCTTTTGTTCAGCCTGTTTAGGTAGTCTTTCCCTTAACTCAAGGATGAGTCTCTGTGCTGTCTTTTTGCCAAGCCCGGGGATCCTGCACAACATCGCTATATCTTCTCTGTCTAATGCACTTTGCAGTTCATCAGGTGATAGTGTTGATAGAATGTTTAGGGCAGTTTTAGGTCCAATTCCAGATACAGATATGAGGGTAATAAATATCTTTTTTTCCCTCTCTGTTGCAAAACCAAAGAGTTCAATATTGTCTTCTTTTACATGGGTAAATATGTGTAAGAAGACCTCGTTGTTTATATCAGGTAGATTGGATAGAGTATTTAGTGGTAGGGTTATTTGATAGCCAACCCCATTGCATTCAACGATTATATATTCAGGTGTCTTAAAGGTGACAGTCCCTCTTATCGTTCCTATCATGTTTTATAACCTCATCGTATTTGCATGACATATTGCAGTTGCTAATGCATCAGCACTATCGTGTGATATGTCATGGCTTATCATCAATATATCCTTTACCATTTTTTTTACCTGCCTCTTATCTGCCTTACCATAACCAACAACAGCCTTTTTAATCTCTAAAGGTGAATACTCAAAGATCGGTCTATCACTCAAAGATGCAACTGCTAATATTACGCCTCTTGTATGTCCAAGGCTCATGGCAGATTTTATTCCCTTTGCAAAGAATATCTTTTCAACCACAATATTGTCAGGCTTGTATTCGTGAATTATGTCTTGTATAGAGGTAAAAACCTCCTTAAGCCTTTCTGACAGAGCCTTTTTCTTTTGGATTATTATCCTTCCTGATGATACATACTGATAGTTGTTTATAGAGTTTATCTTGATTATTCCGTAACCACATCTGAAACTGCCCGGATCAATACCAAGTATCAGCACTTTACATGTATCTGCCAATAGCGAGTGCTATTGCCTTTAACTCTCCCATAAGGGTTATAAACTGTTTTGGATTTAAAGACTGTGCTCCATCACTCATCGCCTTTTCTGGATCTGGATGGACCTCTACGATTAGGCCATCAGCACCTACTGCAATTGCTGCCTTACTTAACGGTGCAACATATGTCCAATGCCCTGCCGCATGACTTGGGTCTATTATGATTGGGAGGTGTGATTTTGTCTTCACAACTGGGACGGCGCTTATATCAAGGGTGTTTCTTGTGGATGTCTCAAATGTCCGAATCCCCCTTTCGCATAAAACCACATCCCTGTTGCCTTCTGAAAGTATGTATTCTGTTGCCATTAGAAATTCATCAATGGTCGTGGACATCCCTCTTTTGAGCAAGACGGGTTTTTTAGTTTGACCTAATTGTGTTAGTAATGCGAAGTTTTGTATGTTTCTTGCCCCTACCTGAAACATGTCGGTATATTTATAGACCAGTTCTACATCAAAAGGGTTTACTACCTCTGTAACGACTGGTAGTCCTGTAATCTCACCCGCCTTTGCAAGATATTTAAGCCCTTCTTCTCCTAACCCCTGAAATGAATAAGGGCTTGTGCGTGGCTTAAATGCACCACCTCTTAACATCCTTGCACCTGCAGCCTTTACCTGCTCAGCCACCATAATTATCTGTTTTTCTCCTTCTATTGAACAAGGACCTGCAATCACTGGTATATCTCTACCACCAAACTTAACCCCCTTTACATCCACTATTGAGGGTTCTGCCTTTACCTCTTTACTTGCCAATTTGTATGGTTTGGAGATGGGAACAACCTTGTCAACGCCGGGATAGTTTTCAAGCATGAAAGCCTCTTCTCTATTGCCCATAATCCCGATTAGACCTATGACATTCCTCTCCTTACCGTATATTATGTGGGGTGTAAATCCTAACTCTTCTGCCCTCTTACACACTGCGTCCATCTCTTCTTTAGTGGCAGACATCTTCATGACAACAATCATCTGAGACACACCTCCTAATTATTTATGGTGACCAAGATGGTGAATATGCCTTGAAACCTCTCGGTGATACCCTTGTTTGACCATCCCCATTTTCTCTCATTATAAAGATTGATGAAACCCCTTCTCTATCAGAACTAAAGACTATGAATCGGCCGTCAGGTGAAAATGATGGGTCTTCATTGTTTCCCTTATCGGTAAGTATCTGCTGGGATGAACCATCCACCTTCATTACTACGATTTGTTGCTTGCCATTTATCATCCTCGTAAATACAATCTTGTCTCCTTGTGGTGACCACGATGGGGAGGTATTGTATGAACCTTCAAATGTCAGTCTTCTAATGTTGCTTCCGTCAGCATTGGCAAGATAAATCTGGGGTGAGCCAGAACGATTTGATACGAAGGCTATGGTTTTGCCATCTGGAGATATACTTGGGGATACATCAATCCAAGGGGATACAATGAGACTGTGATACCTTGATGATGAGATCTCGCCCTTGTAGATATTTGACTTGCCATCCTTTGATGAGGAGAACAAGAAGGAGTTGTTATCATGAAAGAAATTGCCTGTTATGTTTAGCCCTTTTGGTGATGAAAATCTCTTTTCAGTCATGTCATCAAGGTTTAGTAAGTATATATCCCAATTTAGATTCTTTACCGCAGAATAGATTAGTAACTTACCGTTTGAAGACCATCTTGGCTTAAGTATTATACTTGCTTGAATGCCAGTAGAATTGGCTCTATATCCATCGTAATCAGATATGAATATCTCTCTTGAGTTTGTCCTTTCAACCACATATGCAAGTCTTGTTCTGAAGATGCCATTTTGACCAGTGAGTATCCTATAAATATCATTTGATACTGAATGGGCAAGGGGTCTGATGAGGTTTTTTGAGGCACTGTATTCCTTTAAGAATATTGCTCTTTTTTCAAGGACATCAAATGCCTGTATGGTTAGTGTAATGGTATCCCCTGTGGTCTTTAAATGCCCTTTTACCACAAGCACAACTCCTAATGGTATCCAACTGTTTGGATTAAATGGTTGCTCATTTCTCTCTACCTGTGCATCCTCATTTATACACTTAAAGATCCCTGTGAAATTGAGGTCATTTATCACAATAGATGTTATCTCGTTGGCATTTGTAAAGGGCTGTATAGCTATTGGTAAAGGCACAAGATTTGGTGCGTTAACATCAATATATACCTTTGAGGCATTTAGTGTAGATATGATACAAAAAGTAGTTGCTATAAGGATTGAGACTATCAACATCTTTAATTTTAAAGATAACATCTTCATATGCCTCCAAGATTATGGCTTAAACCTAATGCCTATTTCTTCAACCCCTTCAGGTGGTTTGGGTAATACTGAAAGACTGTTTATTGCTGAAAGCGCTGACCTATCAAAAAGCCGATTGCCAGAAGACTTCTCTATGCCCACTATTGACACGCGACCATCCTTCTGTATCCTTATAGCGATGATCGCCTCAAGGTCTTTTTCAATCCTGTCAGGATAGACCCATTTTTGCATAATCATCGTCCTTACTAAAGACAAGTAATCATCCACGCCTTTTTGCCCAACTTGAGATGACATCGTGCCTTTAGAATTGGTTAGCCGTTTTGAGTCGCTTATATCAATGTTTTTTCTTAGAGATGCGAGGGTCTCAAGTCTTTTTTTTGCCCTTATTTCACTAATCCTATCCTCAACACTTGTTTCAGTGGATGTCTTTTTTTGTGTTTTCTTTGATTCTGATGTTTCAGTTATTTTTTTTTGGGGCTGAATGTTTGATGGTGGTTGATTTGTCTCTTTTGGGGTTGAAGCAGGCTGTTCATTCATCGGTGATGGGGTTGACAATACTGAGACTATTGAAACCATGTAGGTTTTGTGGGTTTTTACAGATGTTGTCTTGTTGAAAATCAATACCACAACTACTACTAATACAAGGTGTAAGAAGAATGAATAGCTAAAGGATAGATAAAGTCTTGGTTCCCTCATCTATCGTTCTATTTTGGGTTCAGTGACCATCCCTATCTTGTCTATCCCTGCATCCTTTATCTCACCCATGAGCTCTACCACAAAACCGTAAGGGACATCCTTGTCAGCCTTCAAAAACACATCAGGGTTTAGTTTTGACATCGCAACAAGCCTTGAGTGGAGTTCCTTCATGCTGACCTGATTGTCGTTTAGATAGATTATCCCACCTTTTTTCACCGTGATGTTTATACGATTTTCCTGTGGCATGTCCTTTCCCTTTGCTTTAGGTAGGTTTACATCAATACCTTGTTGGAGTAAGGGGGCTGTAACCATGAATATAACAAGCAGCACTAACATTACATCAACAAATGGGGTTACATTTATATCTGACAGGACCTTTCGTTTGTAAAGAGTTCTCATTTTAGGATATAGTCAACTAATTCTTCAGAAAAGTCCTCTAATTCAATTATGAGCCTGTTAGCCTTGCTAAGATAGTAGTTGTAAAAAATAACAGCAGGTATTGCTGCTGCAAGACCCACAGCGGTTGCAATCAGTGCCTCAGCGATGCCCGGTGCAACTACCGCAAGTGAAGCAGACCCAGATGCACCAATACCTGTAAAGGAATTCATGATACCCCAAACAGTCCCAAAAAGCCCTATAAATGGTGTTGTTGAACCAGTTGTTGCAAGGAAGTTTAGATACCTTTCAAGCCTTGCAGCCTCAAGAGCGGTGTATCTCTTTAACATCCTTTTCAATTCATCCCTTTCGGTGTATGTCTTTTCAGCAAAGACTGACCTAAAGAGATTACTCATTGGGCTTGTTGAAAACCTCTTTGTTGAGTTGTAAAGGTCTTTAGGGTTTGATGTGGTATCAAAGATGCGGCTAAAACTGTAGTTTTCTTTATCAGCCTTTGAAAAGTGTAACCACTTGTGGATGATGATTGTCCATGATACTATTGAAAACAGCAATAGTATTATCAAAACGCCCTTTACAACATATCCTGCATGAAGGATGATCTGAATTACATTGTGATCCATAAAGTATTATTAAAATATCTAAAACAACAAAATGTCAAATTTTTGAGACATAAAACGATTTTAGAATTGGTTTTTCGGTTTGGTTTATAATATTGCATCATACTTATCCGCAAAAACGAGGGGGAATAATGACCATTTGTATAATTGGTGGCGGGATATCTGGACTTTCACTGGCTTTTTTCTTATCACAAGCAGATAGAACTATTGAAATTAATGTCTATGAGTCGCAAGATAGGATTGGTGGAAAGATTTGGACAGACAGAAGAGACGGATTTGTATGTGAGGCAGGTGTTAATGGTTTTTTAGACAACAAGCCTGCCACCCTTGAGTTATCTAAACAGATAGGTATCAATCCTGTGAGGAGTAATGACAACTCAAGGAGGAGGTTTATTTATCTTAATGGTAAACTAAGAGAGATTCCTGACAAACCATTGACTTTTCTCTTCTCTGATTTTTTGAGTCTTTCTGGAAGATTAAACATGGTTATGGAATTCATGAGACCACCACGCTCAAAGGATGACGAGTCAATGCAAGACTTTGCATTAAGGAGGGTAGGCCGTGAATTTTTTGAAAAACTCCTTGACCCTTTAGCATCAGGGATATACGCAGGGGATCCAAGCAAACTGAGTATCAGGAGCTGTTTTACAAAGGTTTATGACCTTGAGAGAAATTATGGTGGACTTATAAAGGGGTTCATTGCCCTTGCTAAAGAAAAAAAGAAGGCTGGTAAAAAGGTAGAAGCAGGTCCTGGGGGCATTTTGCACTCATTTGAAAATGGCATGTATAGTATGATTGAGTCATTAAGGGATGTATTAGGAGATAGGATAAAGGTATCCACAAAGGTAGTAGCCATTCATAGAAAATCAGACAGATACATCGTCTATTTTGAGGATGGCAGACAAACAGAGTCTGATGTAGTAGTCCTTACAACCCCAGCGTATGAGACCTCAAAGATACTATCAGACCTTGATAAAGAACTTTCATCGCTTGTTTCAAGGATACCCTATCCACCGCTTACCGTTGTAGCACTTGGATATAAAAATTCAGACATCAAAAATGTAGATCTAAATGGATTTGGTTTTCTTGTGCCTGCAATGCAAAAGAGGAGGATATTGGGGACGCTATTTGATACATCCATATTTTCAAAAAGGGCGCCAGAAGGCTATAGTCTCTTAAGGACTATGATAGGGGGTGCAAGATATCCTCACTTAGCAATGCTTGATGACGACAAGATAGTAAACATGACTATAGAGGAATTGTCAGACATTTTAGGTATTGAGGCAGATCCTCATTTAGTAAGGATTTACAGGTGGGAGCAAGCAATTCCCCAGTATAATGTAGGTCATTACAAAATACTTGAAGACATTGAAATGGCATTGTCAAGACACAAGGGATTGTATCTATCTGGTAATGCATTTAAGGGAGTAGCTGTAAACGATTGTATTGCAAACAGCCTTTTGCTATCACAAACCATTATCAAGGGCTATAAAGATGGCATTTAAAGACATCATTGGACATGAGATACAGATTGATATCCTCAAGGGATTTATAAAAAAAGGCAGGATACCCTCATGTCTAA
This sequence comes from Thermodesulfovibrionales bacterium, assembly GCA_026415695.1. GTDB lineage: Bacteria > Nitrospirota > Thermodesulfovibrionia > Thermodesulfovibrionales > Dissulfurispiraceae > DUZI01. Next base: position 12,028 of record JAOAGP010000039.1, read on the forward strand.
TATTCAGTGGAGACAGTGGCATAGGGAAGTCTGCTGTAGCATTAAATTACGCAAAGTTATTGACCTGTGGCGATGTAACAGATAATGACTGCTGTAATGTATGTGTGTCATGTAAAAAGATGGATACCTTTGTTCACCCAGATCTGCTTTATATAGATGATTCAGAGACCGAGATAAAGGTGGATAACATAAGGAAACTTGAGGATTTTGTATTTGTTAGACCGTATGAGGCAACCAAAAAGGTTGTAATCATAGATGAGGCACATAGGATGAATCAATCAGCACAGAATGCCTTTTTAAAGACCCTTGAAGAACCGCCTGATTATTGTTATTTCATACTCGTGTCATCAGCACCAGATTTACTGTTTGAGACAGTAAGGTCAAGATGTGTTCATATTCGTTTTAAGCCTTTACCAATTTTTTTATATGAGACAGTGATAAAAGCAAAGAAGTCATCTATTGAGAGGTCAATCTTTTCAATATGCATGGGGCGTCCGGGATACTATCTAAGTGGGAAGGTCAAAGACGACCTTGAGGGGTTCTTTTCCTGCTTGGCGGACATGAAAGGTGGTGAGATTAAGGAGAAATGGGGTAGTAATGACGAAATGGCAGAATGGCTTGAGATATTTATGATACATCTTAGGGATATGCTGGTTTCAGAAATTACAAGGTCTCAAGCACATTGTATAATTAGTAATGAAAAGAAGGGTTTGGAGGCAAAAAGGATTTTAGAACTATACAACGAGACATTAAACCTCTATCAAAAGGTTGATATGAACCTCAACAAAAAGATAGTATGGAATTATGTCAGAGAGATGATAAGGGAAAAGGTTTAGGGTGTAGTTTAGTTACAATTTTGCTTAATTGATTTGGCGATTGTATTCGTTTACTTGTTCTTTAATGGTCCTAATCTCTTCAACATCGTAACTACAAAGCATTTCTGAAAACACAGTATTGTTTGTAAGTAATGGGTCAAGTGTGCCGTCTATGATACCTTCATCTTCAAGCATCTGCCAAGCCTTTGTTCCCTTTATTGGAGAAAACTCGGTTAGTCTTATCTGGACATTTAGGCTTTTTAAGAATCCTATACCGTCTTTTACCTCCTTTAAATCTTGATTTGGTAACCCATACATGAGATACACACCGATATTTGTCTTACTAAAACCATGTCTTTTTAGATTTTTTACAGCCGTTATTAAGTCGTTGTCTGTCGTCTTTGCACCTGTGTCAGACTGCCTTTGCTTGTTGAAGGTTTCATAACCTAATCTGATGGTTTTAAAACCAGACACCTTAAAGAGATATGCTACTTCTTCATCAATGTATCTGCAATGAAGCCCATTAGGTGAATGTAGGTTGATACCGTAATCCTTTTTACTGATATACCTCAAGATTGGTTTTATGTGATTATCAGCATCATAAAGTAGTGCATCGTCATAAAAGGCAATGTCTGTAACCCCCTTTCTGTGTAATTCAGAAATATCTTTTAATACATCATCTATCTGTCTTTGGGAATAGACATCATTTAAAAGGTATGATGCACAGTAGATGCATCTAAATGGACAACCATTGGAAGTCAATACTGCGGAGTATTGACTGTCTGTATACATGCCTAATTCGTAATACGGTATTTGGTATTGCCTAACCCTCTTTAGTTTGTATCCAATAGACTCAAGTATTCCCAATAAGGAATCTTCAGACTTTCCTATACACAATGCAGTCGGACTACAATGTCTCATCGCATGTTCATTATACAGGGTTGGATATATACCACCAAGTATAATCGGTATATCTCTACAAACAGACCTCACAATCTCAATCACCCTTTTAGCCCCTAAATACCAGTAGGACATTATGGTTGTAATTAGCACAACATCTACCGGCAGATTTTCTTTGAGTTTGGTTATGAATTCTTCCTCTGTGATACCGTAAGCCTTGAAGTGTCTCTTAATACCCTTTAGTATTGATGGGGTTGGTATGATGCGATAAGGGTATTTACCAGTGTTATAATGCCTTGTTTTTTGTGTTTTAAGGCAGTCTATGAAGCTGATGTCAGCATCGTATTGAGACAGATACTCTGCAGTTTTTAGCAAGCCTAAAGGCATTGCCCACATGTTGTATGCAGAAAAATCGTATATCCAAGGATTTATGAGCAATACCTTTAGGGTCATGCAAAGACTACGACTCTATCGCCTCTTTTGTAATCCTTTCAGCCAAACTGAAGAGGGCATCCTTGCCTTCAGGCGTCCTTGATTCAATGTAGAATCTCACCTTAGGTTCGGTGCCAGATGGTCTAATCATAAACCATGAGTCATCGCTAAGGATTATCTTTGTGCCATCCACAGTGATTAAATCCTTCACATAGATATCGTTTTTGTTTAAAACAATCCTTGTTCCTACCTTATACTGCTCAGCAATCTTTGAGAGTTTATCAAGAAGGGGTTTACCTGTTAGAGCCCTATCCACACTTATTCCAGAACGGTCAGGATAGAATGCACCGTAGGTGTTCATGAGTTCATTTAGATATTGTGATAGGTTCTTTTTTGTGGTAGCAATCATCTCAATTGCAAGCAACAATCCTATGATGGCGTCCTTTTCAAGGGTATGGTTGTAGATTGATATACCGTCTGATTCCTCAAATGCCACGATAGCCCTTTCAGATGAGTTTTGTAGCATGTAGGGTCTAAAGTTTTTGAACCCAACCTTTGTTTCTTTTATAGGTATCTTGAGTGCATTTGCAATAGCATTTACAAAGTTGCTCGTTCCAACTGATTTTGCCACGCATCCCTTAATCCCCTTGTAATGATAAAGAAAGTGTAGTGCCATTGCACCAAAGTAGTTCATTGGTATCTGCATCGTGCCGTCACTGTAACGGATTCTGTCTCCATCAGGGTCAATGATGACGCCTAATTTAAACTCATGGTTATCTTGACGGAGCAATCTGTCTACCTGTTCCATGTTTTTTTCTGACGGTTCAGGTGCGATGCCACCAAAAAGGTAGTCATCTTCTGTGCGGAGATAAACAATGTCTTTACTCTCACCAAGTATCCTTTGAGCCTTGCCCCTTGAGGCACCATGGACATTATCTATGACCAGAAATAACTTGCCACTACCGATAAAATCCCTGATTGTCTTTAGATTAATCGTCCCCCTTTCAGAAACATACTTGCCATATAGTTCTGTGAGGTCTATGGTATCAACATCCTTGACATCAGGTGCCTTGATTATGGGTTTTGTATCCATAATCTTATTGACTTCTTCTTCAATGACGGAGGTAATCTCAACCCCAGCAGGACCACCATCAGAAGGATTGAATTTAAAGCCTGCAAAGTTTGCAGGATTGTGCGATGGAGTAAGGTTTATTGAGCAAGCAGCGTTTAGCATCTCTACCCCTACAGAGAACTCTGGGGTGATGGACTCACCACTATACCAAGTCTTGATACCCTCATTCTGCAGGAGTCCTATGACATCTTTTGCGAAGTCCTTGCCTAAAAATCTATTGTCATGTCCGACAATAACACCCCTTTTCTTAATATCCTCAAAGTCCTTTACACCCATAGATGACATAAACGATGCATTGCCTTTCTTAAACGCATTGATGATACCAAGTGTTACGATCCTCACATTGTTAAAAGTATAGTCAGAGCCAATCTCTCCTCGCCAACCTGAAGTCCCAAAAACGACATTTGTGGGTTCGGTGTTATTCCTTGCAAATTCCTCTATTTGGCTTAAAAGATGGCTGTTGGATTTAACATCAGATAGGATCTCCTTCCAGCATTGAGAGGCATTTTTAAATGATTTAGACATAGGGTATCCTCCTTTGAGTATAGATGAATGGTTGTATTTATTTGCTATGAATTCTATCATATTAAGGCAATTGGGTAAATATCAATATGGAGGTGCAAGATGCAAAGGTTTTTTATTAATAAGGACAACTGTGCATTGATGATCATTGACATTCAGGAAAGGCTTGCAGATGTGATGAAGATGAAGGAGTCTGTAGTCACCAATACCCTTCATTTAGTAGAAATATCAAAGATGTTTGGTATTCCAATAATCCTCACTGAACAGTATCCAAAAGGATTGGGAAAAACTGTGAAGGAGATAACCGATGCATTGGCGAATTATAACCCACTTGAGAAGATAACCTTTGATTGTTGTCTAAACGATGTTATTAAAAACGCCATTTTATCCGTTAATAAATCACACATCATCATCACAGGGATGGAAACCCATATCTGTGTTTTACAAACTACCTTGAGCCTTTTACAGATGGGATATCACTGCCACCTTGTAAATGATGCTGTCTGTTCAAGGACAAAGCAGAATTGGAAGACTGGGATATCGTTGATGAGCGATGCTGGTGCTGTAATCACATCTACCGAGACGGTATTGTTTCAGATATTGAAGCAGGCTGGAACGGAGGAGTTTAAGACCATATCACGAAGGATTAAGTAGAAATTTAATTTTGACTGTTATTATAAACATAATACTTGACATAATTAGTAGGTTTTTATAGCATATTATATGCTTCGTCTTTCTACAAAAGGGCAATATGGTGTAAGGGCGATGTTTGAGATTGCCCTCGGTTACCCTGACAGACCTGTAACCATAAAGGAGATCTCGGATAATCAGGATGTCTCGGAGTCTTATTTAGAGCAGATACTCAATAAACTCAGAAAGGCGGGTCTAATCACGAGCAAAAAGGGTCCTGGTGGTGGATACACCCTTACAATGCCACCAGATGAGATAAGCATTGCAGATATCTTGATACAATTAGAGGGTCCCCTTGCCATAACATCATGTCTTGACCCATCAGAGGGGTGTTTGAGGGTAGATAAGTGTGTTAGCCATCTTTTATGGAAGGGATTAGGGCAACAGATTGAGAGATTTTTAAAGACGATTAAATTAAGCCATCTTATAAAGGGAGATATTGGGAAGGAAGATGAAATTTGTTGACAATGTAAAGGCAGATGTGACTGCAGATATAGTCTATATGATGTGTCCGATGCACCTATTGAAACTGGATGAGATGATGAAAAAGATTGAAAAAGGTCAGATACTTGAGATAATGACTGATTATGATGGTGCACTTGAAGACATCCCTCAATGGTGTGAAAAGACAGGGAATGAATTTATTGGGATTCATGAGGATGAGGATTATTTTAAGTTTTATGTAAGAAAACTTGTTTAAAGGAGATATTTTGATATGAGATGCTATCTTGACCATGTTGCAACTAATCCATTAGACCCTCAGGTGTTTGATGCAATGTTACCCTATTTTAAGGAGGAGTTTGGTAACCCATTAAGCATATATGATTTAGGTATAAAGGCGAGAACTGCTATTGAAAACGCAAGGGAGCAGGTGGGCAAACTCATAAACTCAAAACCATCAAACATCATATTTACATCAAGTGGTGCTGAGGCAAACAACCTTGCCTTAAGAGGACTTGCGATGGCAAAACAATCAACTGGTAAGCATGTATTGGTCTCAAAGGTGGAGCATCACTCCATACTTAATTCTGCAAGGGTTTTAGAAAAGAGTGGTTTTGCAGTCACATATCTGCCAGTTGATAAATATGGGGTTGTTGACCCAGATGTTGTAAAATCATCTATTACTAAAGAGACCATCCTTGTATCAATCACACATGCAAGCAGTGAGATTGGAAGCATTGAACCAATCAAGGAGATATCAAAGATTACTAAGCAGAAAAAGATACTCCTACATACCGATGCTGTGGCAACTTGTGGGAATATCCCAGTAGATGTAAATGATTTGGATGTGGATGCATTGAGTATTGCTGCACATCAGTTTTACGGTCCGAAGGGGGCAGGTGCCCTTTATGTAAGAGAAGGGGTAAGGATTGTCCCCCTCATTTATGGAGGCATACAAGAAGGTGGAAGAAGGGCGGGCACTGAAAATGTTCCTGCTATTGTAGGCATGGGTAAGGCTGCAGAGATAGCAATGCAAAGGATGTCTGATAGAATAGCACACTGCCAAAGACTACGAGACAGGATAATAGAATCAATTCTTAAGATACCAAATGTATATCTCACGGGTCATCCTGAAAATAGGTTGCCTCATCATGCAAGTTTTGTAGTGGAGTTTATTGAGGGTGAAGCCATGTTGCTGATGCTTGCAATGAAGGGTATCTATGCAGCCAGTGGTTCGGCTTGCTCATCAAGGGCACTTAAATCTTCACCAGTTTTGCTTTCGTTAGGTGTGCAAACTGCCCTTGCACAGGGCTCAATAGTATTTACACTTGGACAGGGAAACACCGATGCAGAGATTGATTATCTATTGGATGAGTTCCCAAAGGTTATTAGTCGCTTAAGAGAGATGTCACCTTTTGCAAAGGGGTGGCAACAAGGCTCTTAGAGTTGTTTATTTTTGAGAGTTAGAGGTGTATATCTTGGCACTCCAAAGCACAGACTATAAAGAAAGAAACTATCTTTCAGCTATTGAGGCAGCCAAATATCTTAAAATATCAGTTTCGGCCCTTCATTCTCTTGTTGGTAATAAAATAATCAAGGTTAAACAGTCAGCAAGTGGACAAATGAGATTTAGTCTATCAGAATTAAAAAAGGTTACTCATGACATATCCCATCACATAGAAGAGAAAAAAGATTATAATCATGTAAATGTTTTTGAGATTAATGGGACAAATCACTGCCTGTATGTCAAGAATTCAATGTGTATGAATGACCTCCCTGACAATAGCATCCATCTGATGATAACCTCTCCTCCTTACTTCAATGCAAAGATGTACTGCAGTCAGCAAATAGATGGTGATCTTGGAAACATTCACGATATAGACGAATGGTTTGAAAAGATTGGTTATGTATGGAGAGAGGTTTATAGGGTTTTGCAACCTGGCAGAAAGGCTTTTATAAACATAATGAATCTCCCAATAAGGCTTAATGGCGGATTTAGGACATTAAATCTAACAGGCAAAACAATTGATTTATGTGAAAAGATAGGCTTTATATTTAAGCGTGATATAGTATGGCACAAAACAAATGCTGTGAGGGCACATTTTGGCACTTATCCTTATCCTGGTGGAATACTCATAAACAATATGCATGAGTTTATCTTAGAGTTTGATAAACCAGAACAAAAGGGATTTAAGAAATACGGACATCTAACAAGGCAACAGAAGGAGCAATCTAAATTGGATAAAGAGTTTTGGTTGTCTATCAAAAAAAGCGATGTCTGGATTATGAAACCTCAAGGTAGTGGAGACAGACGAGACCATGTTGCACCTTTCCCTTATGAATTGCCGTATAGACTTATTAAGGCATTTAGTTATGTTGGTGAGAGAGTTTTAGACCCGTTTGTAGGGGCAGGGACTACCTTATTTGCAGCAATTGACCTCAAGCGAAACGGTGTTGGTTATGAGATAAATCCAGAGATTGCTTTAGAGACAGCTAAGAAGATTAAGTCATATCAATATAAGCTGTGGTAGAAAATCTGATGAAACCAGATGGCAAAACGATATATGCACAATCAAGTGATATTAAATCAAGGACATATCTTGAATACCGTAAAGATATGAAGAAAAAAGCTATTTCGGAACTGGAAGTCCTGCCATGGCTTAGAAATAAACTAAAATCTAAATATGCGAGTGTTGTAGTTGAGAAATCTGGGGGTGATAGTTTTTTATGGTTCTTAAGAAAAGGTGGAATCTCAAGGGATGCTGATTTTAGGGCACGGATTGATGATAAGGAAATGGAGATTGAGTTTCAATATGCAGATACTGATATTAAAGATAATTATGTATTTGACTTTAAAATCTCTAAGGTTGCAACAAAGATAAAAGGTAAGAATAGTCTTGAACCTAAAGATACAATTTTTCTATATCTATTTAAATCATCTCCCACAAAATACGCCTTTATTCCTGCAAAATGGATACTTGATAATGGCACAAAAGGAGTGGCTCCTGCTTGGGGTAATAGAGAGGTTTATAAAATCATATGGAGTCAGCTTTCAAAAGCATCCATGATAGAAGAAGACAAATCATTGTCAGCTGTTTGGGAATTAATTGATATGAAACTATTCATCTTAGATTTTCAACATGAGTTGATTGATATATTTAAAGAACAACTTTCTCATAAACTTCAAAAAGTTATAGATAAAAAACAGATTATTGAGATTATTCCACAGGATTTAAACAGTTTTTTTGAGGTGTGTTTTGTATTAGACAGTATAAATAAAATCCCTCAAAATGCTAATCGTTGGTTAATTTATCTTTTAAAGTATGTTAATGATGAAAACACCCTTGAGGATATTTCTAAAATCATATATTGTATTGATTTTATCTATGCGAAAATTCCTCAACTAAAGAATAATGAAATTGAACAACTTATAAAAAACTTAAAGCTTTTGCTCAACAAAATAAGTAAGTTTTATCAACCTGATGGTTCTTATGTGTCGTCATCAAAAAAAAGCCCTTTAGAAAACACGAGATTTGCTCTGTTTTCAATAAATCTTTTGGAGGATTTGACACAAGATGCTATATACTACTATCAGGTCTCAGATTTAAAAAGTATAACTAAAATTTATGAAAATATCCCTGATATAGGTAAAACCTATGATTTCATAAAAAGGGCAATAGAAAGTAAATAATTTCAATGGAGGAAGTCATGTATTCAGCCAAAGTAATGGATCATTTCTCAAACCCAAGAAATGTTGGAGAGATACCTGATGCAGATGGTGTAGGGATGGAAGGCAATCCCACTTGTGGGGATGCAATGCAGATATTTATAAAAGTCAAAGACGACATCATTACTGACATCAAGTTTAAGACATTTGGCTGTGGCGCTGCTATAGCTGTAAGCAGTATGGTCACAGAAATGGCAAAAGGCAAACACATTGACGAGGCTTTAAAGATTACTAAAGAGGCAGTGGCAGCTGAGCTTGATGGGCTACCACCACAAAAGATGCATTGTTCAAATTTAGGTGCTGATGCACTAAGAAAGGCTATTGAGGATTATAGGAGTAAAAAGGCGGCAGGTGGTTAAAACAGGATTAGTCAACCTAAACTGAAAAAGAGGTTAAAAATGGGATACAAAATACTTCTTGCAGATGACAGTATCACTATACAAAAGGTTGTAGAATTGGTGCTTTCACCTGAAGGGTTTCAAATTAGTGCTTTTAACAATGGTGAGCAAGCATTAGCAGAAATAGATACTATAAGACCAAATCTGATACTTGCAGATGTGGAGATGCCAAAGATTAATGGGTATGAGTTGTGCAAAAAGATCAAATCAAATCCTAATACTTCAGAGATACCAGTTATCTTACTTGTAGGGGCTTTTGAACCATTTGATGAAAATGAGGCAAAGGCAGTAGGAGCGGATGATTTCATCATAAAACCATTTGAATCTCAAGAACTAATCAGTAAGGTAAAGGCACTTGTCAAAGACTTCCCAGAAACTACAGATGTTGTTGAGGAAGAAGCAATCCAAGATATAGGTCATATTGAGGAGACCGAAACATCACAAGATAAGGAGTCAGAGATAACCTTTACAGAAGATGACTTTGCTCTATTACAAGGTCAATTCCACGAAGAAGAGCAGATTCAGGAGCCAACTACACAAGAGCAACAGCCAGAGACATTTAAGGAGGTGTTTGAAGAGGCGGTCAAGTCTCAACAGGCAACTGATGTAAATATCGCTATGCCTGCACTGAGCAAGGAAGAGATAATAGAGATTTACAAAGGGGTGATAACTGAACAGGTAACCAAACTATTAGACGATTCCTTTAAGGAAGTGATAACGATGGCTGTAAAGGATAAGATTTCAGAAATCGTATCAAATATAACACCTTCAATAGTAGAAAACACAACAAGCCAGATACTAAGTGGGATTTCAGTTGAGATAAGAGACAAGACCATATCCATACTGAATCACTTTATACCAGAGGTTGCTCAGGAGATGGTGCAAAGGGAGATAAATAGGATAACTGCCGATATCTGACCTTAAAGGTCAAATAAGACAAAGATTAGCATCTGAAAACAAGAAATCATATTTTCATATACACAAGGAGCATGCAAGAAACAATATGAAAGAGATTGGCAAGGCGTATATTCCATCGGAGATTGAAGAGAAATGGTATAAATACTGGGAAGAAGGCGGCTTTTTTATACCGAGCGACAATAAAGAAAAGGAATGCTATTGTATCGTGATACCCCCTCCTAATGTAACAGGTTCGTTACATATGGGACATGCCCTCAATGCAACGCTTCAAGACATACTCTGTAGATGGAAGAGGATGCAGGGATTTAGGACATTGTGGGTTCCGGGAACTGACCATGCAGGTATTGCCACGCAGAATGTTGTTGAGCGGTCTTTGGCAAAAGAAGGAATAAATAGATATGAACTTGGACGAGATGAATTCATCAAGAGGGTTTGGCAGTGGAAGGCTGAATATGGCAACAGGATTATATTTCAGCTCAAGAAGTTAGGGGCGTCGTGTGATTGGACAAAGGTAAGATTTACAATGGATGAGGGACTCTCTCATGCTGTCAAAGTGGTGTTTGTAAGATTGTTTGAAGAGGGGCTAATTTATAGGGACAATAGGCTAATCAATTGGTGTCCTCGTTGCCACACGGCACTTTCTGACCTTGAGGCAGAACATGAAGAATTAGAGGGTAAACTCTACTATCTCAAATATCCTTTTGAGGATGGAAGTGGATTTGTTATTGTTGCCACGACGAGACCTGAAACAATGCTTGGTGATACTGCAGTGGCTGTAAATCCGCAAGATGATAGATACAACCAATACATAGGCAGGTTTGTTTTACTACCACTTACTGACAGGAAGATACCGATAATCTCCGACAAGGAAGTAGATATGGAATTTGGAACTGGTGCAGTAAAAGTAACACCTGCACATGACTTTAATGATGAGCAGATTGCAAAAAGACATGGGCTAAACTCCGTAAAGGTCATTGATGAAGATGGCAAGATGACTCAACTTGCTGGCAAGAGATATCAGGGCTTGGATAGATACGAATGCAGAAAACTTGTTTTAAAGGATTTAAAGGAAAAAGGGCTTTTAGATGGAGAGAAAAAACACAAACACAATGTGGCACATTGTTATCGCTGCAAGACTATCATTGAACCTATGCAGACGGTTCAGTGGTATGTAAATGTTGGACCTCTTGCAGAGGAGGCAGTGCGGGTTGTAAAGACTGGCGAAATCAAGTTCATACCAGAACAATGGGAAAACAACTACTTTGCTTGGATGAGAGACATAAAAGACTGGTGCATCTCAAGACAGATATGGTGGGGGCACCAAATACCAGTCTGGTATTGTCCAGATTGTAAGGATACAGATAACTCTTCTCAAGGAGACAAGATCATACATACACTCTACAACCCTATAAAGATAAAGAATCAGGAAAGATGGCACGCCACTTACAATGAACTAAGGAAACACGGTCTGTCACACGACGACATTATAAAACAATCCCGTTCTATAAAAATACCCAAGGATATTAAAGCGATTTGTTCTATGAATGAGGTAAAATCATGTCCAAACTGCTCATCAAACAACCTAATTAGAGACCCAGATGTCCTTGATACATGGTTTTCCTCTGCATTATGGCCATTTTCCACATTAGGATGGCCAGAGCAAACAGATTTGCTTAAGGATTATTATCCAACAACCGTGCTTGTTACTGCCTTTGATATCATCTTCTTTTGGGTTGCAAGGATGATAATGATGGGTTGCAAGTTTATGAAGCAACCACCCTTTAGAGATGTTTATATTCATGCAATAATCCGTGATGCAAAAGGGCAAAAGATGAGCAAGTCTATGGGCAATGTCATAGACCCACTTATCATGATAGAAAAATACGGGGCAGATGCCTTCAGATTCTGTCTTGCAGTCTTTGCTGCACAGGGAAGGGATATCAGGTTTTCAGAGGAGAGGCTTGAGGGTTACAGACATTTTATAAACAAGATTTGGAATGCTGCAAAGTTTATAACCACATACAAAAAATACTGTAAATCATGCAAGGTTGAGGATATACAGTCGCTTGCAAATAAATGGATTATCACAAGGTTATCTGCCACAAGTGAGGATGTTGACAAGGCACTGAGGTCATACAGGTTTAACGATGCTGCAAATGCGATATATCAGTTTGTATGGCATGAGTTTTGTGATTGGTATATTGAATTGATAAAGCCTGATCTATACAGTGGAAGTGATGCAATAAAGACAGAAACGGTTAACTGTTTTGGATATGTATTTGAAAAGATACTTTTGTTGTTACATCCGTTTATGCCTTTTGTTACAGAAGAATTGTGGCAAAACTTCTTTGGACATCAAAATACAATAATGTTGACAGCCTTCCCAACATCAGCAATGAGGTTTGTAAATTCTGAAAAGGAAATGGGCTACATCATAGATGCCATATCTGGTATCAGAAGTATAAGAGGTGAGTTAAACATTCCCCTTTCACATGAGATAAAGGTATTTATAAAGACACTCAATCAACAGTCAAAAGAGGTGCTAAAAAACCATATTGAATCAGTCAAAAAGGTTGCACGATGTAGTGATGTAATAGTTGGTGAGGATATAAAACGGGAAAAAGGTTCTGCTGTGACCGTTAAAGAATCTATGGAGATATACATCCCTTTAGAGGGGCTTATTGATGTAAAGGCAGAATTACAGAGACTCAACAAGGAGATTGACAAGATTCATAAGGAGATAGAGGTCATCAATAAAAAACTCTCAAACGAGGATTTCCTCAAAAAAGCAGCATCAGATGTAGTGGACAAGGAAAAGAAGAGGTTTGAAGATTATAGTCACAGGAAAAATAAGATACATGAGCAGATAGACCTTTTGAGGTCTATTGACAAAAAGTAAAAAGGAGGGTTCATGGAAAAGGATGTCAAAAACATTGAAGGTAAACACCTAAACATCATAGAGGCTGAGTTTATGAATGTTAGTCAAAGCACTATTCGGTCTGTTGAGGGAGGTAATATTGATTTACAACAGGTTGCCGCAGTCAGTATTGATGGTGAAAAGATTGATGTTACTCAAGGTGCGTCAATAATCTTAAAAGGTGAGACGGTCAATATGAATCAGAGTATGGCAGTGATGGCTGCTGGCAATACAAACAACCACAACTTCTCTTTTACGCCACTTACTATCTCTGAAGAGACGACAATCAATAAAAGTGCTGCTGGTGTGGTTGTGTCTAATAATCTAAATGCAAGCAATACGACCTCAATCCTTACTATCGCAAAAAATATAAATGGTGACATCACTACCCTGATTGATTGGCGTTCTGCATTGGCTTTAAGTGCAATTATGGGTGGAGTTTTGGCTTTTATTAAGATATTTCAGAAAGGCAAGTAGTATTGTTTTGGATGTGATGCCTTGGAATTTTTAGTCAAAAATATACTTGATATCGCATTTTTAGAGGATTCTTTTTGTGGTGATATATCATCTTCATTAACTATTGCATCTGATGCTAAATCAACTGGTTTGTTTAAGGCAAAGGAGGACTTTATCCTTGCAGGTATGCCATTTGTCAGGGATGTTTTTGAATACTTGTCTAATGATGTAGTCTTGCAGGTTTTTAAATCTGAAGGAGAAAAGATAATATCTGGTGATATAATTGCCAAGATTACGGGTAGGACACGAGATTTGTTACGAGGTGAAAGGATTGCCCTAAATATACTTCAGCATGTCTGTGGTGTTGCAACATTGACGAGGGCATTTGTTGATTTAGTCAAAGACCTACCTGTAAGGATTGTAGATACTCGTAAAACGATGCCCGGCATGAGGATGATGCAGAAATATGGGGTGATGGTTGGTGGTGGATACAATCACCGTTTTTGTCTGTCAGATGGAATACTGCTTAAAGACAATCACATCAAGGCAGTTGGCTCAATCACAGAGGCAATAAATAGGGTTAGAAAGGCTCATCACCTTCTGAAGATTGAGGTAGAGGTTGGCAATATTGAACAGGTAAGAGAGGCTATAAATGCAGGTGCTGATGTCATCATGCTTGACAACATGTCTATTGAAGAGATGAAAGAGGCTGTAGGGATAATTTCAAAGAGGGCAATTGTTGAGGCTTCAGGCGGGGTTAATAAGGATAACATCAGGGCAATTGCTCAAACTGGTGTGGATATAATCTCTATTGGTGCACTAACACATTCAGTAAAGGCGGTTGACATCAGTATGGATATAGATTAAGGGGTTGATATTGTGAAAGGTCTAACATACAAGGATGCCGGGGTTGATATACAACAAGGCGATAGATTTGTGAGTGCTATATCTCCTCTTGTTAAGACGACATTTAGACAAGAGGTCATGATGGACATTGGCTCTTTTGGTGCTTTATTTAGCATTGATGTAAATAAATACAAGGAGCCAGTGTTGGTAAGCGGAACAGACGGTGTTGGCACTAAACTAAAGATTGCTTTTATGACAGACAAGCATGACACTATTGGCATAGACCTTGTTGCAATGTGCGTAAATGATATACTAACACTCGGTGCTGAACCTTTGTTTTTCCTTGATTATCTTGCAGTGGGAAGACTTGATGTCAACAAATCAACCCAGATAATAAAGGGCATTGTTGATGGTTGTAAGATGGCTGGTTGTTCCTTAATTGGTGGTGAAACTGCTGAGATGGCTGGATTTTACAAGGAAAACGAATACGACATAGCAGGCTTTGCAGTAGGTATTGTTGAAAAGGCAAAGATAATAACAGGTGAGAATGTATCAGACGGTGATATCGTAGTGGGGATACAATCCTCTGGTTTACACAGCAACGGATACTCACTTGTTAGAAGGCTTTTCTTTGATGAACTTCACTGGGATTTAGGTAGGTATGTTTCGGAATTAGGGACTTCTTTAGGGGATGAGATACTTAAACCCACTATCATATATGTTAAACCTGTGCTTGAGATACTAAAACTTGGTGTGGTCAAGGCAATGGCACATATCACTGGAGGGGGTTTAACTGGCAATATCCCCCGTGTAGTTCCCAAAAATATGACTATACTGATTGAAAAAGGCACTTGGCAGATACCACCAGTGTTTACCCTCATTCAACGGTTAGGAAGGGTAGATGAAGATGAGATGTATAACACCTTTAATATGGGGATAGGATTTGTTATAATCTGTAGCAGACAAGACTATCCATCTGTTTCTGAAGGACTAAAAAAATCAGGCCTAAAATACTATCTTATTGGGCAGATTAAAAAGGCAGAAGGAGGTGTAAGGTATGTTTAGGATGAAGTTTAAAAGACTTCTAAAAAGGCTCTTTTCACCTATTACCATCATGTTAGTCCCGCACGATAGTAAAAAACCACTAAATCTTAAGATACCATCGGTTGGTATCATCTCGGTATTTTTATTGTGGATTGGTGTATCGTCTTATGCAATATCTTCTGGAGTTACGAGGTTGCAATACGAACAGATGGAGACAAGGCTTGCATACTATACTCAACAATTTAATGATATCAAGGGTTCAATAAATGTCATCAAAGAGGCAGAAAGTGAATTGACAAGGGTGCTTTCAGGCAACAACAAAAAGGACATACTTCAAAGGATATCAGACAGTGATTCGGGGTCGTTAAATCTTGAGGAAATCAAACAACAGATGCAACTGACTATCAACAAGGTAAGCGAGATTAAGGAGTATATCAGGCTTCAGAGAAACATCTATCTTTCTACACCTATTGGTTGGCCTGTAGAAGGCAGGATTACATCCTATTTTGGAAACAGAGAAGCCCCTCGTAAAGGCGATAATGAGCACCATTCAGGTATTGATATATCTGCACCATCAGGCACACAAATCCTTGCAACCGCTGATGGCATTGTCAGTTTTTCGGGATGGAGTTCAGGCAATGGCAATGTGGTTATCATTGAGCATGGAATGGGCTATACCACACTCTATGCCCACAATTCCAAAAACCTTGTAAATGAGGGAGAAAGGGTAAAGAGGGGTGATACAATAGCCCTTGTTGGTTCAACTGGAAACTCCACAGGTCCGCACCTGCACTATGAGGTGTGGTATAAGGGGAAGGCAGTCAATCCAATGAAATATCTAAAGGAAGGTGACTATGTTTCTGAGAAGAAGTGATAAGATTGAAACACTGATAGGGCAAAGGTCAGAGTTTAAGGGGGATGTAACTACAGAAGGCACTATCAGGATTGATGGTAGGTTTATTGGCAATATTACTGCAGAATGGGTCATCATTGGGGATTCAGGCTATATAAAAGGGAATATTACATCAAAAGGGATAATCATTGGTGGAATAGTTGAGGGCAATCTCAAATCTGACGATATCGTGGAGATAAAATCAACAGGGAGATTAACAGGCGATATACACACAAAAAAATTGTCCGTTTCAGAAGGGGGGATGTTTGAAGGCAGGTCCTTCATAAAAAGGGAAGATGATGGCAAGGTCATAGATTTTCCTATCAAGGAATCTGCATCTATGTAAGTTTTATGTCGGAACACATTTATCAAAAGGTTGTATATTACCACGATACCGATTGTGCAGGGGTTGTATATTATGCAAACTACCTGAAGTATCTTGAGGAGGCAAGGACAGAAATACTGGTTTGTAAAGGGATCAACCCAAAAAGATTAGCAGAAGACGGGGTTGGATTTGCTGTTGCCAAGGTTGAGATACAATACAAAAGTCCTGCAAGATATCAAGACAGGATTACTGTAAAGACAAGCATCCTAAAGACAAAACTCTCCACCATCCAGTTTAAACAAGATGTCTACAGGGAGGATGATTTACTTGCAAGTGCCATTGTAACAGTTGTGCTTGTAGGTAAAGACTTTAGACCTATACCAATACCCAAAGAAATAAAGCAGGCAATTGAGGATGTCAACGACATTTCAAGAAGATAGCATATTAGAGTTTCTCAAGACACTCCAAGATAAACTTTCAGCAAATAAAAAACCACATATTGACCTTTCAAACACCGTTGCAATGCTTTACATTGGGGATACGAAAACCCTTTTCCCGATTAAAAATCCTGTGAAGATAGACATAGATAACCTCCTCAATATTGAATATCAAAAAAAGAGGGTGCTTAACAATACCACCAACTTTATCAAATTAAAACCAGCCAATAATGTATTGTTATGGGGGGAAAGAGGAACTGGCAAGTCATCGTTAATCAAGGGACTCATCAGAAAATTTTCAAGTGTGGGCTTAAGGATGATACAGGTCTTTACAAAGGATATACTCTCAATCCACTATCTTTATGATTTCATATCATCCAATAACTATTACCGTTTTATCATCTTCATTGACGACCTTTCTTTTTCAGAAGACAGTGATGACTTTAAGGCACTTAAAACTATAATGGACGGTGGATTACAAGAGATACCAGAGAATCTTTTGTTTTATGCCACATCTAACAGAAGACATCTCATACCTACGAGGTTTAGTGATAGGGATACAGACTTTGTCATGCCTTCTGATAACCTTGAGGAAAAACTCTCACTTTCAGACAGGTTTGGTTTGAGATTGGGTTTTTACAGATTTGATGAGGATGCATATCTAAAGATTGTTGATATGTATGCAAGACAGCGAAATGTGAGTTTAGAAAAGGAAACACTTCATAGATTGGCAATTCAGTGGTCTGTAGAGGCAGGTTGCAGAAATGGACGGGTTGCAGAGCAATTTGTCAGAAGCCTTTGATTTAGACACATGATATTTCGTAAGGTCATCCCAGAAAAAACCCTCGTTTCTTTTCCGATTCAGGATTTAAAAGTAGGTGTTAGGCTGCCGTTTGATGTGTATATAAAAGAAGGTGGATTGATAGTCCACTTCCTTACAAAAGGCAGTTTATTCACTGTATTAGCAAGGGATGAGATCAGCAAACGGTCAATAACTGAAGGTTACATCCTTGAGCAATACAAAGACAAGTTGTGGGATTATTTACAGAAAAAGGAATTGCCTTATGAGTTGCAACTTGAAAGACCAGAAATCTTTAGAGAATACTTAAATAAGAAGGTCAAATTATTACCGATAGACAAGACACTTTTATCAAACGATACCCCACCTACTTTTACCATCTTTAAAGCCAAGAAGATGGACTTCATACCCATTTATCAACCAGAAAAAGACAGTTTACTTCCCCCGTTAGATGATAAAGAAGGTGACTTACTGATTAGTTGTGATGATTCTGATGGCTACATAGATTATGTTGAGGGGCTTAACATCAAAAAAGCGATACAGGATAAGGATATTAGATTGCTACTTTTTAGAGAACAGATTAAATCATCACTAAAGGCACTCTTTGATAATCCAAAACAGCCGCATCTAATCCCAAGGATTATACAGCAGACCAACGACATTGTCTCACTGCTTGTAGAAAATAAAGATATCTTTTATGAAGGGCTTTTTAAAAGGATATCAGATTACTATTCATATGTTCATTCTATCAATGTAGCAATACTTTCCATAAGGTTGGCAATTGAGATAGGACTTAAGATTAGCCAGATAGAAAATCTGGCAATAGGTGCGATACTGCATGACATTGGGAAGTCAGCAATATCCCAAGAGATTGTAAACAAACAAGGGCGTTTAAGTAGTGGTGAGTATAAGATATTTAGGATGCATGTTACAGAAGGGGAAAAGTTACTGAGAGAATATGAAAACATCCATGAGGACTCAATAACAGCAGTGCTACAACACCACGAAAAACTCTCTGGTAGGGGATATCCCTTCAGACTTACTGGTTCTGAGATAAAACTCTTTAGTAGGATTATCTCAATTGTTGACAGTTATGACGCAATGACAACAAACAGACCGTATAGACCTGCAAATACGACATTTATGGCACTTTCTATAATCTCCCGTGAAAAAGGCGATTTTGATCCAGATATATTAAGGCTGTTTGTAAGGATATTAGGTAGGGCATAAGTAACAAAAAAATTATTAGAGGGGAGGTGAGAAAAAGGAAAATACTATCTTTAAAGAGGGTTACAAAGGATAAAAAAAAATAAAAGGTAGCTCTATATAAAAATAGCACAAGAAAAGAGGAGGAGGGGTATGAGGGAGTTTTTATTGAGGCTTGACAAAAGCACTCGTCTTAGATGGAAGACAATCATTCCATTAGCAATTGCTATCACCTTTGGTATTATCGCTACAATTATTGTGACAGGGTATTTCTCTTATAAGTTGGCCTACGATGCAACCGTATTATTTGGTGCAAAGGAAATACCCCCTGAATTGCTTGATAAGGTCAAGTTTGTTGTCTTAGTGTTTTCAACACTCGGGTTTTGCGGGATAATCTCAGCATGTCTAATTGTATATGTTACCTATATAATAACCCACAAACCCCTTGAAAAATTAGATGAGATATTAAGGAGGATTGCAGAAGGTGACCTGACATCAAATATAGGATATACCGATAGAAAGGACATAATAGGCAGGCTTGCAAAGAGCACAGCCAGTGTTGTGTCATCATTTACGAACCTATTAGATAAATCATCGGAATATTCCTTAAAATTAGCCCAAACGGTTGATAAGTGCACTACTGTGATTGGTCAGGCAATTGATGGTACGCACAAACAGACCCAACAGGCAAATCAGATAGCAAGTGCATCTGAGGAGATGACACAGACTATCTCAGACATCGCATCAAATGCAGCCAAGGCATCACAATCTGCAACTAAATCAAAGGAGGTTGCACAAGAAGGTTATACAAAGGCACAAGATGCCATTACAAAGGTAGAGATGGTGTATCAAAGCACAAATGAACTTAATAAGGTCATTGAAAGTCTCAACATGGGTGCAGCTGAGATTGGAGATATAATAACAGTTATCAAAGACATCGCAGACCAGACAAATCTTTTGGCATTAAATGCTGCTATAGAGGCAGCAAGGGCTGGAGAGCAGGGTCGTGGTTTTGCAGTGGTTGCAGATGAGGTAAGAAAACTCGCAGAAAAGACAATAAAAGCAACTGAAGAGATAGCAAGAAAGATAAATAAAATACAAGATGATGTCTCCCATGCCGCAAAGGCAATGCACAAGGAATTAGAAGAAGTATCAGGTGTTACAGAATATGTAAGAACCATTGGAAGCACACTTGACTCAATTGTGCAATCAGCCCAAAACACAAATCAACAGATTACGCAGATTGCCGTTACAGTAGAGCAACAATCCGCAACAAGTGAAGAGATTACAAAAAATATCGCTGAAAGTGCAAAAATTGCAGCAGAATTGGAGGCGATATCACAGACAATAGTAAGGGATTCCTACGAGATACTAAAGGTATCTTCTGAATTGAGACATACTGTATCAAAGGTCAAAACAAGACTATCTCAACAAATGCTTTTTGATATCTTTAAGGGTGACCACGAAAGACTTAGAATAAGGGTTAATGCACATTTAAGAGGAGTGGAAAGGCTTGACCCCTCAATATTAGGTGATGAAAAGGCTTGTGGTATTGGTAAGTGGTATTACAGTGAAGAGGGAGCAAAACATAGGGATTTAAGGAGATTTGTGGAATTAGAAGGATTGCATTCAAGATACCATAAGGCAGCAAGGGATGTTGTAGAGGCACACAACAGGGGAGATATAAACAAGGTTCCACAACTAATCAAAGAGATGGAGTTGCTCGGTAAGGATCTAAACAACATACTTGATGACATGAAGTCAGACTACATACAAAGAAAGGTTGTCTAATATCGTCAGTGTTTGTGGCATATTATGTGTTGGGAGGCATTGCCAAAGAATTCTGTCATCCTTGTAGACTGGCAAAACTCATCAAATGTGCCAAAAAAGATGACCTCCTTATCAAGATACAAGAGTTTGCTTGCGTATTTCCCGATACTGCCTGTATCGTGGGTTATAAGCACGATGGTGGTGTTGTGATTCTTGTTTAGGGCTCTTATGATATTGTAAAAGTGCTCCCTACTTTCTGGGTCAACTGCAGAGGTTGGTTCATCAAGTATGAGCAATGAAGGGTCATTTACAAGTGCCCTTGCAATAAAGACCTTTTGTTGTTGACCACCAGAAAGATGTCCGATAAGGTTGTTGCTGATATCGGTTATATCAAGCATCTTTAAGACAAAATCTATCCTTTCTTTATGTCCATTTTTTGATGTAAGTCCTAATGAGATTACTTCTCTAACAGTGCATGGGAAATATGGCACCGCCATAGTCATCCTTTGAGGTAGATAGCCTATTTTATGCCAATCTTGGAAGTCTTGAAGTTCAACACCAAATAACCTCACTGTGCCACTACTTTTTGGTATCAACCCAAGTATGACCTTTATAAGAGTTGTTTTCCCTGCACCGTTAGGACCAACAAGCCCTATAAAATCCCCTTCTGTTATGGATACAGTTATATCCTTGATTACATCAATGTGATTGTATGTAGCAGTAAGATTGTAGGTCTCAATTACATTTAGGGGCATTGTAACACCTTTTTTAAGACATCAAGATTGTCATTAAGAACGGATACAAAGGTCTTGCCCTTTTTAAACTCATCTACCTCTAAATTGTGTCCTGCTCTTAAAAGAACAACTTGAGCACCTGTCTCTCTTGCTATTGTGTTTGCAACACGAGGCATGATCATCTCTTCAAAAACAACATATCGTAAGCCTTCTTTTTTTACAATAGATGAAAGCGTAGCAAGGGTTTTGGGTGAGGGTTCACTATCTGGTGATATGCCATATGCAGAGTAGAAATGAAGATTATAGCGTTTTGCAAGGTAACCAAAGGAGTGATGTCCACCACTGATAATCGTTTTTTTAGGACATGAAGAGAGGGTCTTTTCGTAGTTTGAGTCTATATCTGAAAGTATTGCCTTGTATCTGTCTGCATTTTTTTTATAGAAATCCTGATTGAGGGGTTCCTTTTGCACAATCCCTTCATAGATGTTATCAACCATCTTCATCGCATTTCTGATATCTAACCAGATGTGTGGATCAACATCAGAATGATGCGGGTTATTATCGTGCTTATGGCTGTGTTGTTTTATCGTTAACAGGGTAGTCCCTCTACTTGCATCAATGACAATTAAATTCTTGTTGTCGATAGCCTTTAATAACCTATCTACCCACGGTTCTAAAAACCGTCCTGTATAAACAAAGATATCGGAATTATTGAGCCTTGCAATATCCATCGGTTTTGGCTCAAAACTGTGTGGTTCTGAACCAGCTGGAAGCAGAAGTTCAACTATGGCATTTTGACCTGCAATCTCTTTAGAAAACTCATAAAGAGGAAAGAGTGTTGTGATAATCCTCATCTTTTTGGTGTCATTAGCCTCCTGTTTTTTACATCCAAAACAGGCTGTCAACAAAACAATAATAAGTATGAAGATAACAAACAAAGATGGTTTAAGTGAGGTTATCCTATGCATTTATAAAAAGTCCTTTTTAAATTGATAATGAAGATTAATATTCCCACTAACTTATTGTTGGTTTGTGAAAATTCAATTGTAATAATTTTTATTTTCGTGTAAAAGAATAAAAAATGGCAAGTATGCCCTTAACTTTTCATCCTTATCGCTGTTATCAAATCTTTGACCACTTTGTAATTTTAATGATAGATTAGATAATCACAATGGATCCCATAACCCATACATTTACAGGATTAGCAGTAAAGCAGATAGGATTTAACAGGAAGGCAAGCATTGCAATAGTCATCATTGCCTCCTTACTGCCCGATATTGATTACATCACTCGCATATGGGGTGCAGATGTATTACTGAGATATCACAGGGGCATCACTCATGGAATAGGGGCACTATTTGTATTCCCTTTACTGCTTGCCTTTTTGTTTAAGAACAGATGTGGTTTTTGGTATTCATATATCCTGTCTTTCTTGGCATTTGGGTTACATCTGCTTTTTGACCTGACAAACTCGTATGGCACGAGGATACTCTCCCCTTTGGATTTTAATGCCTATAGTTTGGACATCATGTTTATCATTGAGCCTTGGTTGACAATCCCTCTGTTGATATCTTTTGTTGCAGGGCTAATAAACAAAAAGAGGGCGTCAATTATCGCAATCAGTGCAATAATCCTTGTGTCAATGGTATTTGCCTCAAGGTATTACTTACAAACGGAGGCAAAGAGGTTTCTAAAAAGCAATATTGATGCAAATATCTACATGGTCTTGCCCATACCGAATGATTTTCTTACTTGGGGATATCTAACACAGACAAAAGAGTATTCTGAATTGGGCATAGTTGACCTTTTTACAAGGCGTGTGTTGGTGGCACAACGGTATGAAAACAAAAAAGACCCCTTAATTGATGCCTCTAAAGAAAACAAGATTGTTAAAAACTTTCTCTACTTTGCAAAGACACCACATGCAGAGGTGGTAAAAACAGATGATGGGTCTATGGTTATATGGAGAGAATTAAGATATGCGCTAATAACTGGAGAACGCTTTTCAGTGAAGGTCAAGTTTGATAAAAATGGCAACATCAAACAGGCTGGTTTTAGGATATAAGGGGTAAGTAGTTAGATGAAGGTTTGTGAAATATTTACAAGTATTCAAGGGGAGTCTTCTTATGCTGGCAAGCCCTGTCATTTCATAAGACTAACTGGTTGTAACCTCCGTTGTAGATACTGTGATACGACTTATTCATACACTGAAGGCTTTGATATTGACCTCAAGACCTTGGTATCAGAGATACAAAGATTGGCACGGTATAGACTGTTTATGATTACAGGGGGTGAGCCCCTCCTTCAAGAAGAGACCTTTGAACTGTCAGCATGGCTCATGAAACAGGGGTTTAAGGTCTTGATAGAGACCAACGGTAGCCAGCCAATCAAGACGATACAAAAACATGCTACTATAATTATGGATATAAAGACACCCGGTAGCGGAATGGCTGAGTTTAACGATTTAACAAACATACCATACATTAAGGCTGGTGATGAGGTGAAGTTTGTCTTAACAGATGGGGATGATTACATTTGGGCGAGGGATTTTATCAGACAACATAAATTTAAAGAGGGGGTTGAGGTGTTGTTTTCGCCAGCACATAAGATGCTTGACCCACAAAAACTATCACAATGGATATTGAGGGATGGTCTTGATGTAAGACTTAATCTCCAACTACACAAGATCATCTTTGGAGAGACAATGAGGGGGGTATGATTTTAGTTGTTTTGATAGGATTTCTCGTAACATTAAGCATTTTTTCATCGCCTATGGCTCAAGAGACCGAAAAATGGCAACTTATTGTAAGAAGTGAAAGTAATAACGATTACTACATAGATATTAATTCATTGAGTTACACGGATTACCACACTGCACTTGCGTGGTATAAGGTAATACCTGCAGATAAATCCACTGTTTTTGATAGGTTTAAACATCTGAGGTTGTTTGGTTTTAAGAGTGCCAATGCCCAATACTTTAAGGTATACTGTGAGATTGATTGTAGGAGGAGGGTCTTAAGGTTCTTGATAACCACTGTGTATGATGCAGATGGCAATATTGTAAGGAGGGATGAGACATTAAATGCCAGATGGACATCAATACCAAGACAGAGCACATTTGACATGATACGGGATGTTATATGCAAATCAGACTGATTAAAAGGACTCTACTAATTGTTGTAGTCTTACTCATCCTCTTTTCATGTTCAGAGGAAAGGCCAATCCTTGTTGATTTTTCAAAGAGGTCTGACATCCCTTTAAGACAACATAAGACGGTTACTATCAAATATGCCTATTTGCCTCAATACTCCCATATAGTTTCATACCAAAGGCATAACCCCCTCATAGAGTATTTAAAGTCAGAGACTAACCTTCAGATAGAGCAGGTCTTCCCAGAGACCTTTAATGAGCATATAAAGATGTTAGGGGAGGGTAAGATTGATATCTCTTACTCAAACCCAGTTGCCTATGTGGAGATGGCAAACCGGTATGGTGCGAGGGCATTTGCAATGATAGTTGAGCCGGATGGCAAGGCAGATTTTAGAGGGCAGATCATAGCAAGGAGCGACAATCAAGACATCAAATCTATTAAGGATTGTAAGGGTAAGAGGTGGATTGCAGTTGATCCATATTCGGCAGGCGGATATATATTCCCGCTTGGGCACTTCATTAAAAACGGTATTAATAAAAAAGACTTTGCAGAGATTGCATTTGCACAGGGGCATGGGAAATCAGAGAAGGTCGTTTTAGCAGTGCATGCGGGCAAGTATGACTGTGGTTCAGTAAGAGAAGGCACGCTTGAGATTGTAAAGGACAAGATAAATCTTGCTGATATAAAGATACTTGCAAATACTGATGCCTATCCCGGATGGGTTTTTGCTGCAAGAAAAGGGCTTGATTCATCGGTAGTTGATGCAATCAGGGATGCGATGATAAAACTTGATGAGAACAACCCTAAACATCAGCAAATTCTAAAGGCAGCAAATATAAAGGCAATTATATCGGCAGATGATAAGGACTTTGACTCAATAAGACAGTTGATGAAAAGAGTAGGTTCTGAACTTTAGTCTTCTATGAACAAAAAAGACCATCTTCTTGATGATATCTCAATTTGGTTAAAAAGTGTAAGGTTTAGGATCAAGATTACCATTGCGATGATCATTACGCTTGTGATGTTTGGTTTTTTATTGTCTTACATCATTGGCAGATTCACATCTAAGTCAATGCTTGATGAAAAAAAGTCAAAGGGAGTAAGTCTATCAGTCACCCTTGCCTCAAGGACTATTGAGCCGTTACTGTCGTATGATTTTTTAAATCTGAAAAACCTCGTTGATGAGACGGTTAGATTAAATAAGGATGTCTCTTATGCAATGATTATTGACAAAGAGGAGCAAGTGGTTGCCCATACCTTCATAGACGGCTTTCCTGTAGATTTGGTTAGGGTCAATAGTGTAATGCCCAAGGATACCTATAGCATAAAACTAATCACTGATGGTAAGGATTTGATGTATGACATTGCAGCACCTATTAAGATAAGTGGTGATAACATCGGCACGGTAAGAATTGGCATATCTCATAGTGAGGCAGAGAGTGTGGCAAGTCGTATCAGATGGACTATTTATTTGATAACATCTGGTGGAATACTCTTTGGAGCAGTTATTGTTGCTTGGATTTCAACTACTGTTACTCAAAGGATAAAAACACTACATATGGCGGCAAAGGAGGTTATTAATGGTAATTTGGATGTCCATGCAAACCCAGAAACCGTTTTGAATTGTTGGGAGTTGATGAACTGTAACAACCACTCATGTCCTGCCTTTGGAAACAAGATTATGAAATGTTGGTACATTGCAGAGACAAGATGTAATGAGTGCAATGATATCTCGTTTAAGAACAAGTTTGATAGATGTCAAAGATGCAGCATCTACAAAAAGACATCAGGTGATGAGATACAGGAACTTACAGATTTTTTTGATATAATGGTTTACACCCTTAAGGATAGAATACAGACGCTTAAGGCAACTGAGGAGAGATTACAAAATCAGCAGCAGTTACTTAAGATGATACTTGATGCAACACCTGATTATGTAACACTTCAGGACACCGAGATGAGATATCAGGTTGTAAATCAGGCGTTTTGTGAGCTTGTAGGTAAAACTGAATCCGAAATAATTGGGAAAACGGACAGGGACATACTGCCTATGAGGGAGTTTGAAAATAATATGGATGATAACATCAAGGTTTTGAATAATAAAACAAGGATGACAAGCGAGTTTGAGATAACCATTAACAATCAGTCAAGGTGGTTTCATATTGTTAGACTACCGATTATCAGAGCTGATGGTGAGGTGGCAGGAATCTTATGTAGCAGTAGAGATATTACAGATATAAAGCAGTTACATGACCGATTAGCAAAGGCTCAGCAGATGGAATCTATTGGGCAACTTGCTGCAGGCGTGGCGCATGAGATTAATACTCCATTGGGTATCATACTCGGCAATGTCCAACTCATGCTTGAAGACACAGAAGAAGGCACAGAATTACACGAAAATCTACTTATAATTGAGAAATACACGAGGATATGTAAAAAGATCGTATCAGACTTGTTACACTTTTCAAGAAGGACTGAGAGCGTTAAGAGGGACATTTCAGTCAATGAAATCATCAAACAGGTTGTCTCAGTGGTTGAGCATACATATAGTTTAGACAGGGTCTATTTTAGGATGCTTCTTTCAGAGGGAATACCCCTGATTTATGGAGACCCAGAGAAGTTAGAACAGGTGTTTATGAATCTCTTTAGGAATGCATTTGATGCTATAGGTAGTGATGGAGAGATTCTTGTTACTACTGGTTTTCAGAAGGAGTCTAACAATGTGGTGGTTACCGTTGCTGATACAGGCAGTGGAATAAGCCCAGAAAACAAGGACAAGATATTTAATCCTTTTTTTAGCACAAAGTCTGTTGGCAAAGGCACAGGGCTTGGGTTATCAGTATCATTGGGGATAATACATGACCACAGTGGCAGTATTGAATTTGAAAGCCCTCCTGTGACGAGATTTCCATGGTTTGATGAAACATATATACCAAAGAGCGGGACTATGTTTATAATTAAACTACCCATAACTAAAAAGAATACAGGGGGTTAACAAAATGGCTCGCATAGTTGTCCTTGATGATGTGGTGGATTCTGTAAATGTAGTAAAGAGGATACTTGAAAGAAAAGGGCATACAGTATTTGGTTTCACAGAAGAGGAGGATGCGATTGACTTTTGTAAGAAAAATGATGTTGACCTTGCCATACTTGATATAAAGCTAAAGAGGATAAGTGGTATTGAAGTTCTTGAGGAGATTAGAAAAAACAAGCCAACTATAAAGGCTATTATGCTGACAGGATATCCAACACTGCAGACTGCAAAAGAGGCATTGGTGTTAGGGGCAAGGGAGTATTGCATCAAACCAATTGAAAAGCAGGAATTGGAACAGAAGGTTCAAGGTGTTTTAGAATCATAGAAATGTCAAAGTATCAAATAAGATGGATTACTGACAATCTTGCTGTAGGTCCTGCCCCTTTAAGTGAGGATGATATTGATGTGCTTAAAAAGCAGGGGATATCTGCTATTGTAAATCTTTGCGGTGAGTTTTGTGACCTTGCAGATATTGAGCGTCTTTGTGGTTTTGAGGTCTATTACTTAGCAGTAGATGATGACAGTGTGCCTTCTTTGGAAGAGATGGAAAAGGCACTTGAATGGTTAGATGAGGCTATATTTCTTGGCAAAAAGGTACTTGTTCACTGCAGATTAGGATTGGGTAGAACTGGAACTTTTATAAACAGTTATTTATTGAGAAAGGGCTTTGGTCTGAAGATGGCACAAAAGCGTCTAAAGGATGTAAAATCTACACCTTCAAGTTATTATCAATGGAGCCTATTAAGGAAATATGACAAACAGAATAAAAGGCTGACTATTAGAGAGCCATCATTAGAAGGCAAGCACCTTGTTAATCTGACACCTTTTTTTAATGAATATGAGGTCTATGTAAATGAGATACAAAGAACCATTAAGGATAATATATCTGGTGAGACGAAGGAATGCGGTATATCATGCACTGACTGCTGTCGTGAGCAGTTTACAATCACACTCATAGAGTCAGCATACATAAACCACATCATAAACAAGATGCTAACAAGAGAGCAAAGGATGAGGGTTATCCAAAAGGCATGTCATTTGAGAACACAGATGTTACAGCAGCCAGATGTTGACTATGAGTGTCCGTTGCTTGAGGATAAAAGGTGTGTGATATCTGATTACAGACCAGTAAGATGTAGGGTGTATTTTGTGAAGATGGCATTTGGTTCTATGTTATCGGATACAAACAAAAGGTTGGCAGATATAGTTTATTCAAGGATAAGTGATTCTGCTATTGAAGACAGTCTTCATGAGATATCAAGACAACTTTTTTTGGCACTCAATTCTTCGTTTTTAAGGGACAGGGAATTGAGATTTAGCATGATAAATGTGGTTTCTGGAAGGTTTGTCCAAGACTACTTTAACTATGCAATGTCAAGAAATTCAGTGTGACTCATAAAAATAAATCGTAAGGGGTAAGAGACAATGCAGTCAGAGTATCCAAAGGTTTCAAACTTTATAAGATCCATAGTTGAGCAAGATATCAAAGAGGGTAGGGTCAAGAAGGTGATTACGAGATTCCCACCTGAACCCAATGGTTACCTCCACATAGGGCATGCAAAGTCAATATGTCTTAACTTCGGTCTTGCTGAAGAATTCGGAGGACATTGCAATCTTAGATTTGACGACACAAACCCAAGTAAAGAGGAACAAGAATATGTTGACTCCATAATTGAGGATGTGAGGTGGCTTGGGTTTGATTGGGAAGATAGGCTTTATTATGCATCCGATTATTTTGAGCAGTTGTATCAGTGGGCAGAGGAGTTGATAAAGAAGGGTAAGGCATATGTATGTGACCTAACACCTGAAGAGATAAAGGAATACAGAGGCACACTTACAGAACCCGGTAAGGAAAGCCCATATAGAAACAGAACAGTTGAGGAGAATCTTGATCTGTTTAGGAGGATGCGTGCAGGTGAATTTCCCGATGGCTCAAAGACCTTGAGGGCAAAGATTGATATGTCATCAGGTAACATCAACATGAGAGACCCTGTAATGTATCGTATCAAACACGAATCCCATCACAGGACAGGCGATAAGTGGTGTATTTATCCAATGTATGACTATGCCCATGGTCAAAGTGATTCCATTGAGGGAGTAACGCACTCAATATGCACTATGGAATACGAAGACCATAGACCCCTGTATGATTGGTATTTGGATAACCTTGAGATATACCATCCGAGGCAATACGAGTTTGCAAGACTAAATCTGAGCCATACAGTTTTAAGCAAAAGGAAGTTATTGACATTAGTCCAGCAGGGTTTTGTCAATGGCTGGGATGACCCCAGAATGCCAACCATAGCAGGTATTAGAAGAAGGGGTTATACCCCACAGTCAATCAGAAACTTTTGTGAGCGTATTGGTGTAGGTAAAAAGGAAAGCCTCGTTGATATAGCACTTCTTGAATACTGTATAAGGGAGGATTTAAATAAGACTGCCCAAAGGGTCATGGCAGTGTTAGAACCGCTAAAGGTTGTAATCATCAACTATCCTGAAGATAAGGTTGAATACCTTGATGCAATCAACAATCCTGAAGACCCGGCAGCAGGGACAAGGCAGATACCGTTTAGTAAAGAGATATACATTGAGAAGGATGATTTTATGGAGCATCCTGTAAAAGACTTCTATCGTCTTGCACCGGGTAGAGAGGTGCGTTTGAGGTATGCCTACTTTATCAAGTGTGTGGATGTAAAAAAAGATGCTGATGGTAACATAACAGAGATTATCTGCACATACGACCCAGCAACAAGAGGCGGAGATGCACCTGATAAGAGGAAGGTCAAGGCAACTCTTCATTGGGTGTCGGCATCACACTGTTTTGAAGCAGAGGTCAGACTTTATGACAAGCTGTTTACCAAAGAAGACCCAAACGATGTTGAAGAGGGCAAGGATTTTACTGATTACATTAATCCCAACTCCCTTAAGATAATAAAGAATGCAAGATTAGAGCCATCATTGCAGACAGCAAAGAAGGGTGAGAGATTCCAATTTGAAAGACTTGGATATTTCTGTGTTGACAGTGTTGATTCAAAGGAGGGATGTCCAGTCTTTAATCGCACCGTTACCCTAAAAGATGAATGGGCTAAGATAAAGAAGACTTTGAATGTTTAAATGTCAGATACAAAGTTCAGATTAGCCCAATTAATTATCCAGAGATTAGATGGTGATAGATTAGGTGATTCTAATTACGAAAAAACGATAAAAGACTATGTCTCAAGGGGATGTGGTGGTTTTATAATCTTTGGGGGGCGTAGAGAGGTTGTAAGACGCTTCATCAAAGAACTTGAGGGCATAGCAAAACATCCACTATTTATCGCATCTGACATAGAATGTGGATTAGCAAGACAGATTAAAGAGACGACCCAATTCCCCTGCCAGATGGCTTTAGCCTCTGCACTGTATCCTTCTAAACAAGATACCCTCATCAAGATGCTAAATGCCATTGCAGATGAATGTCTGTATGTGGGTATCAACATGCCTTTGATACCTGTTTTAGATGTAAATCAAAACCCCAACAATCCTATCATAGCCACACGGGCATTCTCCGATGATGTAGAGGTGGTATCTTGGTTTGTGCCATTTTACGCGGATGTATTTAAGATGAAAGGATTGATAGGTGTATGCAAGCACTTTCCGGGTCATGGTGATACATCCCTTGATTCACACATCCTACTACCGACTATCAACAAGACAAAGGATGCGTTAGAAAGTGTTGATTTAAAACCCTTTAAGACCGCCATTGATGAGGGGTTTCAAGGTGTGATGGTGGGACATCTAAAGATACCTTGTCTTGATGATACCTATCCTGCAAGTTTATCAAAAAGTATAGTCACCAACCTTTTAAGGCAAGGGATGGGTTTTGATGGTCTTGTTTTAAGTGATGCAATGAATATGGAGGCACTCAAAGGATTTAAAAACATCTACGCAATGGCATTAAATGCTGGAATTGATGTAATACTTCATCCACATGATTTTGATGGATGTCTTCAATCCCTTTGTGATGCAATAGACGAAGGGGTTTTAGGATATGATGTGATTGATACGGCATTTGAAAGGGTAATGAAGGCGAGGTATCAAAAAAGAGAGCACAATGATTTGATCAATTTAGAGTATCATGAACAGTTATCAAGTATTATTTACGGCATGTCAACATCATTGCTTAAGCCCAATGATAGACTCTTGCCATTACACCGTAATGACTTTAAGCATGTCTTCATCTGTGATGAAAGTGGAAGAAATGATAGCACTCCTACAAGGCGATTCTTTAAGGATGTGGTTACAAGTCAACAGATACCGTCTATCAAAGGTAGAAATGTTGTAGTTGCAATCTTTACTATTGTCTCTGCTTGGCATGGTAGTTCAGGTATTAGTGATGAGGGAATTAATGTAATACAAAAAATCATATCCCTTTCAGATAAAACGGTTATCATATCTTTTGGAAGTCCTTATGTATTGAGGTTTTTTGGTGATGCTGACATTTTAATCGCAGCCTATGAACCCACACCAAAGGCACAAGAAAATGCAATGAAGTGCCTTTTTGAAGGAAAAAGATTTAATACAAACCTGCCTGTAAGGATTGATTTTATGAAACCTGATGATTAATAGCCCTAAAACCTGCCTGACTTTTACATCACAATGAAATTTGAATAATGTCTGTTTAATATGATACTTTTAGAACCTATCTAATATCGTTTTTGGAGGTCTAATGGAAAAGTATTTGAGTGTGTATCGCAGAAGTCTTGAAAATCCTCAAGAATTTTGGGCAGAGGCAGCTGACAAGATCACATGGTTTAAAAGATGGGATAAGGTTTTAGACGATACAAACAAGCCTTTTTACAGGTGGTTCACAGGAGGGGAACTCAATACCTGCTATAATACCCTTGATAGACATGTATTGGCAGGCAGGGAAAACCAGATTGCCCTTATCTATGACAGTCCTGTAACTAAACAAATCAAGACCTTTACATACAAGGAGTTGTTAGAAAAGGTATCAGTCTTTGCTGGTGCTTTGAAGAGGGAAGGGATACAAAAGGGTGATAGGATTGTCTTATACATGCCCATGATACCAGAGGCAGTAGTTGCAATCCTTGCCTGTGCAAGACTTGGTGCGATTCATTCAGTGGTATTTGGGGGTTTTGCCCCAAATGAATTGGCTGTAAGGATTGATGATGCTACACCTAAACTTGTAATCTCTGCCTCTGGTGCAATTGAGGTTACAAGATTGATTCACTACAAACCCATGCTTGAAAAGGCTCTATCTATTGCAAGACATAAACCTCAAAGATGTGTAATCTTTCAGAGACCTGAGGTAAAGGCAGACCTAAATCCAGAGATGGACATTGACTGGAATGACTTTATTAGTGGTGCCAATCCTGTTGATTGTATCCCTGTTAGTGCTACAGACCCTCTTTACATCCTCTATACATCAGGCACTACTGGATTGCCAAAAGGTGTAATGAGAGACAACGGTGGTCACGCAGTAGCACTTCGATGGAGTCTTGATAATATCTATGATACCCATGAAGGTGAGGTGTATTGGGCTGCCTCTGATATTGGGTGGGTTGTTGGACATTCATACATAATCTATGGTCCTTTATTGACAGGATGCACTACTATTTTATACGAAGGTAAGTCTGTTGGCACTCCAGATCCGGGTGCATTTTGGCGAGTAATCTCTCAACACAATGTCAAGACACTATTTACTGCACCAACTGCCTTTAGGGCAATAAAGAGAGAAGACCCTACAGGTAGTTATCTCTCAAAGTATGACATGTCTAACTTCAGATACCTCTTTCTTGCAGGTGAAAGAACTGATCCTGATACATACCATTGGGCTTCTAACCTTTTAAAAGTGCCAGTTATTGATCACTGGTGGCAGACCGAGACAGGATGGCCAATAACTGCTAATTGTTTAGGTATAGAAAGACTTGAGGTAAAGCCCGGCTCATCAACAGTGCCTGTGCCGGGATATGATGTTAGGGTAGTTGATAGGGATGGGACGGAATTAGAGGGTAAAAAAGAGGGCTACATAGTTATCAAATTGCCTTTACCACCGGGCACACTTCCGACACTCTGGAATAACGACCAGAGGTTTAAAACCTCGTATTTGGATAAATTTAGGGGTTACTACTTTACAAGCGATGGTGGGTATAAAGACCAAGATGGTTATGTGTTTATAATGGGTAGGGTTGATGATGTGATAAATGTTGCAGGACATCGGTTATCTACAGGAGAGATGGAGGAGATCATCTCTAAACATCCCGATGTTGCCGAATGTGCTGTCATAGGTGTCCATGACTCTCTAAAAGGACAATTGCCTGTTGGGTTAGTGGTTTTGAAATCAAATGTTGTGCGAAATGAGGAGGAAATAGTTCAGGAACTGGTTAAGATGATAAGAGAGGAACTCGGACCGATTGCGTGTTTTAAAAAGGCCTGTGTTGTATCAAGGCTTCCTAAAACCCGCTCTGGAAAGATATTGAGGGGGACTATGCGTCGCATAGCTGATGGTGCTGAGATTATCATACCTCCCACCATTGATGACCCAGCAACACTTAAGGAGATTGAGGAGGCATTAAGAAAGATTGGTTATGCGAGACAGGATTCTGAATTTTTTGTCGGGTGCATGAGGATAGATGAATAGGGGTTAAACCTTTATAGTGATAAACCAGCAACAAACTTCAGGAAATCCTTTAGCAATTTAGCATCGTAAATCTGGGGGTTTTTTGACATCTCCTGAAGTATTTGAGTTCGTTTTATAACAGGATACTTGTATCCCCTGACCCTCATTCTTTCAAATGTATCAGACAGGGCTATTATCTTTGAAAAATGATGAATCTTATCCCCCTTTAATCCATACAGATATCCGCTGCCGTCTTCCCTTTCATGATGGGTAAGTGCTACTATCTTTGCAACAGAGGGTATATCCATGTATGGCTCAAGGGATTCTTTACCTTTTAATACATGAGACCTATAAATCTGTCTTTGCAACTCATCATGTGAATCCTCTTTAGCATCGTCGTCGATGTAGATTCGGCCTATATCATGAAGTATTGCTGAAATACCAAGATTAAATAGGGAGTTGTCATCCATGTTCATCACATGACCATGCATCATAGACATAAGGCATACATTTGTAGAATGTATGTATAAATAGATGTCTGATACATCAAAGAACAACATCTTGCCAGCAACTGTAAAATCATTCTTAATCAAACCAATGAGTAGGGTTATGTGTTTGTATAGTTTTAAAAGGGTATCTTTTGAAAGGCAGTTGTTTCTAATCTCTTCAAATACCCTAAAACACCAAACCTTGAGTTTTTCCCTCCTAATCCTCACCTTAATCAAGACATCTTGAATCTCGGGATTATCAAGCAGATTGTCTAAATATGTATAATAAGTGTCAATATCTGTTTTACGGATTGCAATGTCTGCGTTTAGGTCAAGTAGTTGTTTGTATGAAGATTCGTTTTCAATAGAAAAAGGCAATTCTCCATAGACAGGAAACCTCAAACCTCCAATACAAACCTTCAAAGGTAAGCCTGACCCCAAGACCATTTTGTCTATGATAAACCATTTATCACGGAACTCCTTGTATCTTGATTCAAAAAATGTCGGGTCTAATATCATGTTTCTTAACTTTGCTGCACTTTGTAGATATTCGTTAAAACTCAACGCATTAGCCTGCCTAATAAAGAATCTACTCAATGCCTGTTTCTTTATCATCTCTTGTGCAAAGTAACTATAGGTTGACCCCTTATCAAGAAGTGATTTATACATTGTGCCATCGTAAGTGTATATCTCAAAAGGTATCTTACTGCCCGGCACAAGGGAGTCAAGACTGATAGGGATATACCTTTCTTCATCGGAATCTATGGTATATGTCTTTTTCATATTTTCATCTTGTAAATTGTTTGATGTATCATAATAGTCTTTTCGTAAAATGTGCCTGCTTCTTCACTTTTACCCTCATATTTTGGTAGTATTTACATCACACTTTTTAGAGGGAGCGATGACTTATGAGTTCAAATATACTCATCCTTGACGATGATATTACAATATTAACTGGTTGTAAGAAGGTTCTCCGTGCTGAGGGGTATGATGTTATCACAACAAATACAGCAAAGGAAGCACTTGATATACTCAATCAGCACAGCATTGATGTTATCCTTACAGACATTGTAATGCCTGAAATGGACGGTATGGAATTTATCCGAAATCTTCGTGCATCAAGACCAGACTTACAGGTAATTATAATAACAGGCTATCCTTCACAGGACACACTAAGAGAGGCATTGAGCCTCAAGGTTATTGATTACATACCAAAACCATTCTCACCAGCGTTGTTAGTTGAGGTGGTAAAAAAGGCTGTGGAAGTCAAGGAAGATGGGGTTAAGAAAACAATTCCTCACTCTTTAGAAGAGGAATTTCCAAAAGAAAGTATAGATGAGATTATCAAGAAGTATAAGAATAAGACAGGAGGTATTATCCCCGCACTGCTTGAGGCTCAAGAGGTAGTTGGTTACCTGCCAAAGAACCTTCTAAAATACATCTCAAAGAAGATGAGGCTCTCAACAAGTGAGGTTTATGGCATAGTGTCTTTTTATTCTTTTTTTAGTCTAAAACCACGAGGCAAACACAAGATTAAGGTGTGTTTAGGGACAGCCTGCTATGTAAAAGGGGCAGAAGAGATAATCAACAGATTTCAGAAGGGCTTGGATTTACAGGTGGGTGGTATTACCTCTGATAGAAAGTATTCATTGGAGACAGCCAGATGTCTGGGTGCATGTGGGTTAGCACCTGTTGTGATAGTAAATACGGACACCTATGGGAGTGTCAACCCAGTAAATGCCCTTGAACTTCTAAAACAATACGACTAATCCCTTTTTAAGACTTGCAACAGCAACCTACAGTATCACGACTACCCAATTTTGATGATATACATTCAAGATACGATATCCTAAACCGTATCCTTTCTTTAGGATTTGATAAGACTTGGAGACAGGAGATGTCTAATATCGTAATACAAAAAGGATGCAAGACAATACTTGACCTTGCATCTGGCACTGGAGACAGTGCCAAAGACTTGATAAAAAATGGCTGTAAGGTTGTTGCATTAGACTTAAGCCAAAAGATGCTATATAATGCAGTCACAAAGATTAACTCACATCAATTTATGCCTGTTATTGGTTCTGGTTATGAGATACCTTTTAAGGACTGCACCTTTGATGCTGTAACATGTGCCTTTGGTATCAGAAACATGCACTACACCACAAAGGCAATAGCAGAGATATTTAGGGTTTTAAAACATGGTGGATGGATATTTATACTTGAGTTTTCTATGCCTCAAAGAAAGACATTCCGTGAGGCATATAAAATCTACCTCAAATATTGGGTGCCTCTTATTGCTGGTATCTTATCTAATAGACCTGCATATGAATACCTCGGGGATTCCATCGAGGCATTTCATAGCAGGGAAGAGTTTTGTAAAATTATCACAGAAAACGGTTTTCATAACTGCCAAGTGAAAGACCTTACACTTGGCACCGTTACTCTATATTTGGCAGTCAAATGAGTA
The DNA here is from genome assembly GCA_026415695.1 of Thermodesulfovibrionales bacterium. Taxonomy (GTDB): domain Bacteria; phylum Nitrospirota; class Thermodesulfovibrionia; order Thermodesulfovibrionales; family Dissulfurispiraceae; genus DUZI01. Next base: position 49,191 of record JAOAGP010000039.1, read on the forward strand.
AATATCACCCAAAATCATTTTTCCCAAAGATACAAACCTGTCTCGTCGTCTAATTGTCTCTTAAAATATCCACCATAAAACGGGACTATCTGATATTCAAGTGCATACACAATCGTTCCATTGTATAGATGTCCTCCAATGACACTGTAATCTCTCTTTGAAAGCACAATGTGCAGATGGGCAAATGGTAAGCCATCCTTTAGAGAGATGTTACCAGTAAGCGAAAGCACCTCCATTGGTTCTTCAAATTCCTTCTCCTCATATGTCTTTTTTTCTTGGTCAAAATAGCCGATCCTTGCCTTTGATACCGCACCTATTGCACTTATTACACCTGCCACGATGTGATTTTGTGTAATAATCCTTGTCAGTCCTTCAATGATATCATCCCCCTTATTGAGACGCCCTTGCAAGACCTCATTAAAAACCATCTTCTTCATCCTAATCCTCCTTTATAACAACTCAACTGTGTGATATACCTTGATATCAGAATTTAGCTTATCCAGACCTCCCTTTATCTGCATCACACAACCGGGACAGTCCATAACAACTGCCTTTGCACCTGTGTCAGTGATATTTTTGAGTTTCTTTGTCAATATTGGTTTTGATATTTCAGGGAACTTTATGGAATAAGACCCTCCCATACCGCAGCACATATCACTCTCAAACATCTCTTTAATCTCATAACCTTTTTCCCTTAAAAGTTGCCTTGGCTCATCAAAAACATTTAGTGTCCTCTTTAGATGACAAGAATCATGGTAGGTAATAGTCTGTGGAGTGTTTGTCTTGTCTAATACCAATTCACCGTTGGATTTCAGTCTTGTGATAAAAGAAGACAAATCCCAACTTTTATGAGACAGTATAAGTGCCTTCTGCTCATACATTGAGCCTTTTAGCAATTCTAAAAACTCCTTTTTGAGTGCTGCAGTGCAGGTAGGACATGCTGATATAATGTAATCAGAGTTTTCTGATAGCAATGCATCTATGTTATCAATTGCGTTTTGTCTTGCAGTATCATAGTCACCGCTATATCTTGCAGGTGCTCCACAACAGGTCTGTCCTTCAGGGAATAAGACCTTATAACCTGCCTTGTTTAAGACCTTTACAACCGATTCCCCGATATGTGGGTAGGCAAAATCAATGAGACAACCTCCGTAAAATACCACTGTCTTTGTTGATTGTGGTTGGGAGATTGATTTTATCTTATCCCTAAACGGTGTATCAGAGATAGCAGGAAGGGATCTAAAATCAGCAAGCCCACTTAAAAACATCGGAAGATGTCTTATGTAGCCATCCTTCTCAAATGGCTTTTGTGCAAGGGATGCCATCCTCAACATCCTGTGGAAGAGTTTTCTATTGTTGACTATCTTAAATATCGCCTTTTGTGTAAAAGACAGCCCTTCTTGTTCTATTAGCCTTTTTCTAATCTCAAGGATGAGTTCAGGGATGTCTATCTTTGCAGGGCATACCTCTTTACAATTACCACATTGGATGCACAGCGACTGTATGTCCTTTGACCTTTTTAACTCACCAAACCATGCAGTAAGTATCGTCCCAATGCCACCTGTGTAAACATCGCCAAATACATGCCCACCTACAAGCCTAAAGACAGGGCAGACATTAAGACACGATGCACAACGGATACACTGTAGTGCCTGTTTAAATACACCATCTTGAGCCATTTCTGACCTGCGATTGTCCATAAGAATGAAGTGGATTTCCTTTTTGTCTCCGTCAATATTTGGTGTATCCCCTGATATCACTGATACATAACTCGTGATGAGTTGTCCTGTTGCACTTCGTGGAAGTGCCTTTATTATTGGCACTATGTCGGATACCTTTGGCACTAATTTCTCAATGCCAATTATCGCAATATGTATTTTGGGTAGTGTTGTGACAAGTCTTGCATTGCCTTCGTTTGTAAGAAGGACAATACTACCAGTCTCTGCAATTGCAATGTTTGCCCCACTAATACCCATGTCTGCATTTAAGAACTTTTCTCTCAATTGTTTCCTTGCAGTCTTTACCAAACGGGGTATGTCAGATGTTAGCCTTTCATTGACCTCTTTGCTAAACAGATCAGCAACCTCTTCCTTTGTCATGTGTATTGCTGGTAATACCATGTGTGATGGTCTCTGCCCTGCAAGTTGGATTATCCACTCACCTAAATCCGTCTCTTGAACATCCATCCCCTTTGACTTTAGTGCCTCATTTAGGTGTATCTCTTCGGACGCCATTGATTTTGATTTGACTATGGATCTCACATTGTTTTTGGTGGCTACATCAAGTATGTATTCCTTAACAGCCTGTGGGTTGTTTGTCACAAATACCTTTGCACCCCTTGCCTCTGCCTTTATCTTAAACTCGCTGACTAACTCCTTCTGCCTTGATGCAGCATCTCCCTTGATCCTTGCTATTGTTTGCCTTAATTCCTCAAAGTTTATCCCCTCGTAAGCCTTTTGACGACTAATCCTATATGCCTCTGAAAACCTGCCTAAAGCCCCAGTCAGATTTTGGTTGCTTAACGCCTCAATTATTGATGACTTAAATCTATCGGTCACATTACACCTCCCCTTTTAAAACTAAGATTATCAAGCGTTCAGGACCATGCACCCCAATGGTCAAGACCCTTTCAATGTCAGCAGTCCTACTCGGTCCTGTTATAAATGCAAGATACCCAATGTCCTTTGGATTTAGGATATCTAAAACAGTTTGCATGTCTTTCAGTATGTTGTTTTCTTTGATTATTGCAATGTGTATCAATGGCAGGGAGGATGCTAATCGTTGTGCAACATCAGTGCTATTTTGAACAAGCGTGCCTGTTTCAGCAATGCCATAATCCATCTCTGTAATGCCTATGTGAGCGGTGCTTGCTATGTCTTTATTCACATCTGTGACTACAGACGGCATTACACTTAAAATCTCATCCTTTGTAAATATCTTACCTAATGCCCAGACTACAGGGGCATTATTGACATTCTCTTTTTTCACAAAGTCCTTTACAAACTCAAGTGCCTGTTGCTTTGTATCAAATTCCCATACCTCTGCACTTACAGCCTGAGCCTTTGCCTTAAATTGTTCAATCATATTATTACCTCCAAGTAAGACATAAGTAATTAAACAAAAAAGATGGGTAGAAAATATATAGGTTTTTATCTGATTTTTATTAAGCCCTGCCACTATTAAAGGCATATTTTTGCTGTAATAGTTTATAATTAATGATTACAACCTTTTTTGAGGAAAATATTGGCTATTGAGATAAAAAACCAGACGGTCTCAAGGATTATCACATCCCTTGCACCATATCTTCAGGGAAAAGAAAATGCCTTAAAATTATCCCTTCTTGCCTACTTTTCAAAGGGGCATTTACTCATTGAAGACCTCCCTGGACTTGGCAAGACAAGGCTTGCTGTGGCACTTGCAAGGGCATTGGGTTTGAGTTTTGGTAGGGTGCAATGCACAAATGACCTCTTACCTTCAGACATCACAGGACTATCGGTATTTAACAAGTCAACAAACTCGTTTGATTTTCATAAAGGACCAATATTTAACAACATCATCCTCGTAGATGAGATAAACAGGGCTACACCAAAGACCCAGAGTGCTCTTCTTGAGGCAATGGCAGAAGAACAGGTTACTATTGAAGGCAAAACCTACAGGCTTCCTGAACCATTTTTTCTCATAGCAACACAAAATCCCCTTGAACACTTTGGCACTTTCCCATTACCTGACAATCAATTAGACAGATTCTTGATGCGTATAAGTATTGGCTATCCACCTCGTGATTTTGAGAAAGACATCATAAGAGGTGGTAGTAAGAGGGATACGATAAACTTAATTAGTCCTGTAATTGAGGTTGATGACAGTCTAAAGATGCAAAAAGAGATTAGGCAGACTGTCATAATCTCTGAAAAGATGCTTGACTACATAATTGAAATCTTACAGGCTACACGGAACAACAAATACATCAAGGTTGGTTTATCTACAAGAGGTGCATTGGCACTTTCTTATGTTGCAAAGACGAGTGCGTATTTTCAAGACAGGGATTACATAATCCCAGAGGACATCATTGAGTATCTTCCTTACACAGCGCCTCACAGATTGATTTTACACGAGCAATACAAGGGTATTGACCAAAGGGAGTTGATACAATCAATACTTCAAGAAGTAAAAATCCCCCTGTAATAACTATTACAAAGGCTGGCTGGCTTTATATCGCCACCACAATCTTTTTGGGTTTTGCTGCTATCAATACTGCAAATAATCTGATATACCTTATCGTATCAGCACTTCTTAGTTTTATGGCAATATCAGGTTTCATTGGAAGGAGAAACATCCAGAGGTTAGATGTAGAGATACTAACACCTGATGAAATATATGTAAACACAAAGACACCAATAAGGATAAAGGTCATCAACAACAAATCCTTCTTGCCGTCTTTTCTCATCAGGGTGTTGGTCTTTGACCAAAAAACACTACTGCCATTTATTGATAAAAAATCGTCATCTTATAGATATACTGAGGGGATTTTTCACAAAAGGGGGAACAACAAGATAGATAATATCTCTGTCTGTTCGGTCTTTCCTTTTAATTTTTTTATAAGATGTAGAGGCATTAAAAAAGGTCAAACAATTTTAGTATTTCCTCAACCATTGATATGTCCATCGTTATCTGCTAATACAATAGATGCTAACAAACACAAGGGAGAGACAAGTGTAGATAACATTGGTTTTGAGGCTGATTTGTTATCTATCAGAAACTACATCATTGGAGATCCGCTAAAATACATTCATTGGAAGGCATCAGCAAAGACCGATAAACTCAAGACCAAAGAACTCTCATCTTTAGAGACCGAACCAGTCATCATAGACTTGGATTCATTACCTTTTGATATTGAGACAAGACTTTCCTGTGCTACATACCTTATAAATCAATTCTATAGAGCAAAGATACCTTTTGGACTAAAGATTGGTGAAGAGGTGTTTGAACCAGATTTCACATTAGAACATAAGTTAAAACTCCTCAAGATACTTGCACTGTATGAAGGCAAATAAAGAGATCAGCATAGAGTTAATACTCAAGGGGATTTCATACATCATTGCGGTTACCGCTTTTATGTCTGTATTTATGCACATAGGCATTGTGTATAAGTTAATAGGTGTGTTTTTGCTTGGATTGTCATTAAGCATTGATTTTAAGACAAGGATATATGTCCAAAGGACTATTATCAATCTGACCACCGTTTTTATCCTATTTGCCACATTTTATAGGATAGACCTAAACGACCCTGCAACACCAGTGATTGAGGGATTGACAGTGTTGTTGTTTGTAAAATTTCTTGAAGAGAAGGCATTTAGGGATTATATGCAGATATACACCATCTCATTATTTATACTTTCAGGGTCTGCACTTTATAACATTGATATGAGTTTTTTGGCGTTTTTCCTTACACAGTTTTTCCTGACAGGCATAGCAATAGTAATACTTACCTTTTATTCAGAAAACAAAGAAACACGACTTACCATCAATGCAATTACTAAAACCATAACAACCGCCTTGCTAATCCCCTTAATCTCAATACCTATGCTGATTGGGCTTTTTTTCATACTGCCAAGGACAACCTTACCCCTCTTTACCTTTTTAAACAGACCTGAAAAGGGTATTACTGGTTTTACAGACAACATAAGATTAGGAGATGTGTCGGGGATTCAGGAGGATGCATCTGTCATCTTTAGGGCAAACATGCCAAGGGTGGATGACAATAGCCTTTACTGGCGTGGCGTTGTGCTTGATTATTTTGACGGCATCTCATGGACAAGGTCTAATAGGGATGTTACTGATGTCTTGAGTCAAAGAGGATTAAAGGGGGAGGTTATTCAGCAGGGTATCTTTTTAGAACCTTATGACAATCGTTATCTCTTTGGTTTGGACAGACCTGTTGGTATTAACATGCGAGGAGCAAGATTTCAATACGATCTGACCGTAATGGCTGATGATGTTATCAAAAAGAGGACATACTATGTAGTAAACTCAATTAAACAACAGGCTGTAGAGACAATAAGAATAGACACAGAAGTTTATACTCAACTGCCAGAGATATCTGATAAGGTGAAGAATCTTTCAAGGTCTTTAACAGAAGGGAAAGATGCACTATCTGCAGTAAACTCAATAGTGAGTTTCTTTTCAGAAAAAAACTTTAAGTATTCATTACAAAACCTACCCATCACACAAAACCCCCTTGAGGATTTCCTTTTTGAATACAGATTTGGCAATTGTGAATACTTTGCATCGGCAACGGCTGTGCTTTTAAGGGCAAGTGGTATCCCTGCAAGGCTTGTTGTTGGTTACAGAGGCGGGTATTACAATCCCATTGCAGGATACTATGTAGTCACACAACAAAGTGCTCATGTGTGGACAGAGGTATATATAAATCGTCATTGGGTGAGGATTGATACTACTCCCGGTTCATTTATAGTAGGTCAGAGGGATGCTTCATTTCAACAAAAAATAAGGATTTACCTTGATACAATAAACTACTACTGGAATCAGATGATCATTGGTTATGACTTTGAAAAACAGATGAGGGGATTTAGGACATTTCAATCTACGATTAGGGGGTTGAAGTTCCCTTCGTTTCAGGATTTAAAATCTTTCATCCCATACATACTTTTTTTTATAGGTATCTTGATAACAATTAAGGTGATAATAAATGTAGTAATGCAAAGGAAGACCTTTGAACAAAGGCTGATACAGGATTTTGAAAAAAGGCTCAAAAAGAAGGGCTATATTAGAAAAAAACATCAGGGGTTAAGGGATTTTGTTGAAACGATTAGAGATGATGAATACAAGCAAAAGGTATTCTTGTTTGTTAAAGAGGTTGAGGAGGTATTTTATAAAGACATAAAACCTTCAAGACAACACAAAAAGAGGTTCAAGGAACTATTGCGCGCCTTATGACCATCTACATTGAAAATATAGACAATACAGAAATTGTTCTTGACAAGGAAAGGGCTCATTACCTTCTTAATGTGATGAGATGCAACATCGGAGATAAAATTGAGATAATTGATGGCAAGGGGAAAAGATATCTTGCAGTCATAAAATCAAAAGGCAATCTTGTAGCAGTAAGCCTAATGGATACAATATCGGTGGATATACATCCATACCCAACTATTCTATGTCAGTCAATTATCAAAGGTGCTAATATGGATCTGATAATAAGACAAACCACCGAACTTGGTGTAAAAGAGATATATCCACTTATAACACAAAGGACGATTGTGAGGGAGACATCAAGACTAAAAAGGTGGAAAAGGATTGCAGAGGAATCTTCAGAGCAATCGGGCAGGTCGTATATACCGATTATACATGAGCCTGTTAAACTCAACGAGATTGTGCGTGGTATTGATACACAAAAGGATATCTGCCTTGTATTTCAAAAAAATGGTAGCAGACTCAATCCTTCGGTGTTTAAAAACCCTGTCAGTAAGAGGATTTTTCTATTCATAGGACCTGAAGGTGATTTTACTGTTGAAGAATTGAGGATGATGTCTGATGTTGGCATAAAAAGTATCTCTTTAGGGAGATTTGTCTTAAGGGCGGACACTGCAGGGATTATTGCAGTAGCACTTGTTCATCACTACATTGATGACTATGAGTGATTTGATATAAAATTAATGCCAAAAACTTAAAAGGAGGTAATGGAAGATAGAAAGCAAGGACATAGCATTATTAATAGGAAAGGCTGCATTTGACAAAAAGGCTGATGATGTTTTGATTTTACAATTAGGTAATCTCACCATTATTGCAGACTATTTTGTAATCTGCTCAGGAGACTCACCTATACACACAAGGGCAATCAGTGATTGGATAGAGGAATCATTGGCAAGATTGGGGATTAAGCCATTGAGGATTGAAGGTCAGAGTTATGCCCATTGGATACTACTTGATTACGGGTCAGTGGTTGTTCATGTTTTTGAAAAGGAGACAAGGGCGTATTATGAACTTGAAAAACTCTGGATTGACGCTGATAGGATAGAGATCAACAAGGACTAAAGGATTTTGAAGATAAGGCTGATATGCTTTGGAAGGACTAAAGCGGATTTCATAAGACTTGCTACAAGTCACTACCTCAAACTCATAAGCCCGTTTGTAAGCCTATCAGTCCAAGAACTCAAGGAGCAAAGGGCTAAATCAATACATCACTCACTCAAGGTAGAGGCAGAAAGACTTTTTAAGACAACACAGAGATATTACCTTCTTGATGTAGAGGGGATGGAGTTTACATCAATAGGCTTTGCGGATTTTGTAAGGCAAGGATTAGCAAATGAAAGAACCCTTGATTTTGTGATTGGTGGTGCCTTTGGTGTTTGTCAAGAGGTTAAGCAAAAGGCGATAAAACTCATCTCTCTTTCAAGAATGACCTTACCACACGAGATTGCAAAGGTGTTACTTTTAGAACAGATTTATAGGGCATTTACTATCATAAATAACAAGGAGTATCACTATTAAATGAAGGATATCAAGGTGGCAAAGAAAGTGGTTATAGATACAAGTTTGTTTGTAAACCCTGATGTGAGGTATGGATTTGGAAAGACACCAACCGATGCCTTTAGGTCATTTCTAAATGATATAAAGGCATTGCCCCATATTGAGTTTTACATGCCGCCATCGGTATTTGAGGAACTCAAAAACTTTCTTGATCTAAACAACATTGCATCTGAGGACATAATCTATTTGATACAAAAATCACCCAAAAGACACGAACTAATGTGTCCTGCTTACTTGCTATACGAACTTATTGAGGAGATGAGAGACAGGGTAAATAAGGGATTGAGGATTGCTGAAAAATCGGTTAGAAGTGTTGAGCATCAAAAGGTTGATGAGATTATACAAGATTTAAGAAGGAAATACAGAGATGCCTTAAGGGAAGGCATCATTGACAGTAAAGAGGATGTTGACCTATTGTTGCTTGCGATGGAGTTAGATGCGTTTTTGATAACAGCAGACAAAGGACTTTCAAAGTGGGCGGATAAATTGGGCATAAAGTGGCTTTTTTGTCAGAGTTTTATTGATTTCATGAAGGCTGAAAAACAAACCTCAAATCAATAAGCACCCTCTTTTAAAAACACAACCTTGAAGGTCTTTAAGAGGATAACGATGTCAAGCCACAAAGACCAATTTATTACATAAAATGAATCCAACCTTGCCCTTTCTTTCATGGTCAACTTATTTCTACCAGATACCTGCCAAAGCCCTGTAATCCCCGGTTTTACCTCTTTATAAAACTCTGCCAAATGACCATAATACTGCTCCAATTCTTCTTTCAAAAGTGGTCTTGGTCCGATTAAACTCATCTCACCTTTTAATACATTTAAAACTTGTGGTAATTCATCAAGGGAGGTTATTCGTAGTATTTTGCCTACTTTTGTAATCCGTGGATCATCTTTTAATTTGTAATACTCCTCAAATTCCGTTTTTGCAGAGGGGTTTTTATTTAAAAATTCTTTAAGCCTTTCCTCTGCATCAACATACATCGTCCTAAACTTATAGACATAAAATTCCTGACCAAAACGTCCCACCCTTTTTTGCCTAAAGAAGACCGGACCTTTTGAGTCAATCTTGATTAGTAAAGCAACAAAACACACCATAACAATAAATATAGGCATTATAAGTAATGATACGGTGTAATCAAAGGTCATCTTTATAAGTGTGTTGACAGGGTCTTTAAGATTGTTTTTTATGTGCAACACTGGGGAGTCGTCCTTAAAAAGTGAGGCTATTTCGGTGTTTAGATGTGAGATGAAATCAATATCTGGCATGACATACACATTTTTTATTGCCATCTGTATCTGACTAACATTGCCGTTTATGCACTTGTCATTCTTAAGTGATATAAATGCGGTGGTAGCCCCAATTAATTTTGCTATCCTTTTGAGCCATTTTATAGACTTATATACCTTTATATCCCTGTTCATTATTTTGATACTGCCAACGACATCGCTAAACACACATCCTACGGCATATCCAATGTATTTATCATCCTCAATCAACTGACACATCCTTTTGGCATTTTCAATATCTGATACAACTATGACATGCTCAATCCCTATACCTTTTTTGTGTAGAAGTTTTTTTGTAAACGCCCTCAATGTTGGTATTAAAAAGAGGCTATACAAGAATATGAGCAATACAAAGAGTCTTGATACCTCATCGGTCATCTTTGACAGTGTAATAATGGCTAATACAATCATAAGGCAAAGGAAAGTTGACTTTACAATCTGTTTTGTATCAATCCAAAAGTTTTGTCTCTTTGTATAAAGTCCTGCATAACCTAAAAGTGCTATGAGTATGATAGGTATCCAGACTTGCTTAAGAATAAAAAGAGCAGATGTTATGTCAAATAGAGGGAAATTTAGAAATGAATAGTTTAATGCTGATCTTGTTAGGTATGCCAAACAAAATGAAATATAAAAACCTAATACATCAGCAAAGATAAGTATAAGGGTGTAAATCGTCTTATTCACCGAGATGCCTTTTTATCTTGTCTTCAATGAAGTCCCTAAATCTTTCCTTAAAGATCTCTTTACTGAAATTCTCTGAATGTCTTCTAATCAACTCTGGGTCAAACCTGTCTTCAATCTCCAAAAAATATCTTACAGTGTTTATAAGTGAATCAACATCCTGTTTATAAAAGTATATCCCAGTTTTACCATTTACAACGGTCTCAAGTGTTCCCCCCTTTGCATATGAGATAACAGGACATCCACATGCCTGTGCCTCAACAGGAACTATACCAAAGTCCTCTTCTGCAGCAAATACAAGGCATCTTGCAGTCTGCATGTATTTTTTTAGTTCATCATGTTTAAGCCACCCCAAAAACTCAACATTCTTTGAGGCAATTGACTTTATCTTGTTCATATCAGGACCGTCTCCAATAACCATTAATTTCAAGTCTGGGAGACGACTAAATGCAGAAACAATTAGGTCAATTCTTTTGTAGGGAACCATCCGTGAAACAGTAATGAAATAGTCCTCTTTCTTTTGTCTAAAGTCAAATGATAACACATCCACAGGTGGATATATAACCTCTGCATCTCTTTTGTAAACCTTCCAAATTCTCTTTTTTATGTAGTTTGAGTTTGCAATTAGATAGTCAACCCTGTTTATTGAACCTACATCCCAAATCCTGATGTAATGTAATATCATCTTGGCTAAGAGTCCTTTTATCCCCTTTTTGAATCCTGATTGTTTTAGATACAGATGATACATATCCCATGCATATCTAATTGGAGTGTGCATGTAAGATATATGTAGTTGGTTTGAGTTAGTGATTACACCTTTAGCTACCGCATGACTGCTTGATATGATGATATCATATTCCGAAAGGTCAAAACCCTCAATCGCAAAGGGCATAAGTGGTAGATATTTTCTATAGTGCTTTTTTGCAAATGGTAAGGACTGAATAAAGGATGTGTTTATCTTGGCTTGTTGAAATGACATTTTTTTTATGGCATTGTAATCGCAGATAAGTGTAAATATATCTGCTGGGTATATCTCATATATAGCATCTAATACGCCCTCTGCACCACCCATTGTCATGAGCCAGTCGTGAACAAGTGCTACCTTATATGCCTTCATATCGTCCCTTTTCATCTTTTAAGCCATGGTATATAGCCTTTAAAACAAGCCACATTCTTTGAAACCCGTATCTCCAACATCTTAAAAAAGATGAGACAATTGATGCCATTAAAACGCTTGGTAGGCAATAAAAAAAATACTTTTTGGTGATTAGTATCCTATTTCTGTGAGAATAGTAGTCTGTAACAGGTGTTTTTGTCTTTTTCCTCTTGCTTGAGCCAATCGTTGATCCTTCTTTATGGTAGACGATGCTATCGTTACATTGGATGATATCCCATTTCTTTCTTTTCCCTCTTAATATCCAATCTAACTCTTCAAAATATAAAAAGTATTCCTCTGACATCAAGCCGACATCAAGTATAAACTCCCTCTTAACTAACATAGCTGCACCAACGATGTAGTCAATCCTTGCTGGTTTTATCCCGTTGTCTAATTTATTGTTAAGGTTTTGCACAGGCATTCCAATACATCTAAAATACCTCCCTCCTAATGCATTTATCCTTGTAGGGTCATCAAAATAAAGCAACTTGCTTCCGATAATACCAACCTTTTTTTCTTTACTTATAGCATCTGCAAGGCTTGTTATTATTGATAGACTATCATCCTTTACAACAGTATCGTTATTTAAAATCCACACATACTTACATTTCACATCTGCTAAAGCAAGTATCATTGCTATATTATTTCCCCCTGCAAAACCAACATTTTCATCTAACAAGATAATGTTTAGTTTGTGTAAGACATCTTGCCTTACATCTGATAAGGTCATAATCTTATAATCAACAGTCTGTCTTTGAATGGGTAATGCCAGATACCTTAAAGGATGATCTTTAGGTATGTAGTGATTTAACCTGCCCTCAAGCCAATTTTTCATGTTATTTGCTGAATCATCTGTAGAACCGTTATCAACCACAATAACCTTGTAGTTGTTGTATCTAAGCCTAAAGATACTCTCAAGACAAAGGATAGTATCCCCCCAACCATTGTAGTTTACGATTACTATGTAAACAAGTGGCTCAACCATCAACCTTGTGTGAGAGGATGTTTTGGATTTATGCCTAAAATGCCTTTATTACCGTCTAATAAAGCAGAAAGTAATATCTTAAATCTATGCAATCTCTTTCTTCTGATAGCATTTACAAAGAGAAGAAAAAGATAGGTATACTTGTGAAACAAATAAAAAAGTCCTCTTCTCATAAGACAATATCTCTCAAAATATACCTCATTTCTGAAGGCATAATAGACAGTGTTATCATTGCCACCTAATATTAACGCATCAAAAGGATTTCCAAAACTACCCCTACACCACCAAGACATCTGTATATCTCTTATGATTGCATTTGTGATAACAAAAATCACTCCCCCTTTACAAGTGATACGATGTGTATATTCTAAATCATCCACATAGAGACCAAATGCTTGGTTTGGTAAACCATGCTTATCTATGACCTTTTTATTAAAAAAAAGCCCGCTATATACTGAATAGGGCACCCTTATCTTATTGTTGGTTGCAGAATCAAGATTTAGTGGTTTATACCTTCTTAATAGCCTTCTTGGGATATCAAATATGTGGAATCTCCTGAAGGCAGACTTGAATTTAAGGGTATGTTCAAATACCCCCTCTTTTAAGTCAGAGATGTGGTCATATCTCATGGCACTTAAAATAGTGTCTTCATAACCATATTCTTTTACAACATCCTCGTAGTTTTTTATCAAGACCTCTATACATCCATCCTGTAATTCTGCATCATCATCTAATACCATTACATAGTTTTGCCTTGCTTCTTGTGCTGACATTAATCCAGTTTTAAATCCATAAGCAGAGCCCATGTTTGTATCCAATAGGATTAATGTTGTGTTGATATCTTCAAATCTATCCGCTAAAGACCTGTTTAATTGATATCTAATCCCATTGCCGACTATTATAAAATTTCTTATTCCTTGTGTGATACAGGATGCCAAAGACTTAAATAGCAATTCTTTTCTATCACCGTATGTGACGGTCACAATCACTATGTCATCTAAAGGTATCATATCTTTCAACCCTTGTAAGTCAATAACATACCGGTAAATAAGGCAAAGAGATGTGATGTGCCAAAGGATAATATCTGATTATCGGTTGTAGTAGATAAGAGCAATACAATGTTAAAAACAAATATTGCATAGCCAACAAGAGTATTTCTCTGCATGTAAGCTCTACGAATAACCACAAAGAAAAGCATGAAAAAAGACAAAAATCCTAATATTCCAAAACTGACCATCATATACAATAACGAGTTGTGAGGTTGACTAATCCTTAAAAAAATCTCATCAATATTATCGGAACGATGTCTTACTATCTCGTTACTATAACTCCCAGTGCCATGACCAAATAGAGGTTTTTCTTTTATAAGAACTAATGCCTTATCCCACATGTATAGTCTTAGCCCAATGGATGTATTTGGATTACCCCCTTTATACTCCTTTATGTCATCAAACACAGCCTTTATCCTATGTTCAAGTGTTGGAGAGAGGATTATGGTTATGATAACTACAAGGATGGCAAGAGGTATAACGATTAAAGGTCTTATCCTCCCTAAAATGTTTGATATGATAAATGGCAAGCCTATAATGAGGATAGCAAAACCAATCCTGCCAATACCTAACATTAGAGCTGTTAAAAATAGTAGAATTGCTGTTACACACACAAATCTCATGTGATTGTCTGATAACTTATATACAAAAGAGACAACCCAAATCCCAAAGGCAAGCATAACTGACAGAGTTATGTGCTTAATGAATCCCCTTGGGAAGTCTTCCACAGGGATTATGCCTATGGATTGTGCAATAACTATTAAAGATGTGGTTATAAGCCCCAGTAGAAATGAAAAAATGTATCTCTTTTTTTCTTCATCATTTGGGTTTATTGCAAAAATTACCAAAGCATATACCCAAATGAGCGACCTTTTAGCAAAAGAAATCCCAGAATTGAGATCCGAAGTCCATAACAACCCTATCCAATGTAACAAAACAAATACCAACACAGCTATCCCAATGTCTGTTTTAAAAAAGGAGGTTATCTTTGAGAGGTTTAACCTACGGGATACAATATTGATCACTAAAAGTATAATCCCTGATATCTCAGCTGGACTTGTGGCTACAGGTATTAGAAAAAAGAAAAGCATAGTGCTAAATGATACTAATTTGTCAGTGTTTATCTTATTTAAATTGCTAAACATGTGAATAGATTTATTTCTTTGGTGAAGTATCTTGTCTTTTCATCTCAATTAGTTTTGCATACTTAAAAAATGAACCATTTGCCTTTATTACAGCATTGACTAAACCATCAATGCCATCTAAAAAGCCCATTTTGATGAAGTATATCTTTATAAACATGGATAAACCATGTATAATTGGGGTCAGACTATTTGTTTTAAAGCCCTTTTTTTGAAAATCTGATGCACAAACTGTGCTATATACATTCATCCTCTGAATCATGTCATGGTAATCTCTAAAACTGAAGTGCTCAATTGGTTCTTCAATGGTTCCAATCTCATCGCTACAAACCCACTTGTCGTGAGGATTGCCAATGAATTTGCCTGATGTTTTTTTAAATAGTCTTATCTGCCAGTCAGGCCAAAAGTCCCCCCTTTTAAGCCATCTGCCTTGGATGTGGTTTTTTCTTGGAAAACGATATACATTGAATCGTGGAGATGACAATACCTGCAATATCTTATCCCGTGTAGTCTCTGGTATCCTTTCATCTGCGTCAATTGACAACACCCACAGATTACTACATTTCTCAACAGCACTGTTTTTTTGCCCATCGTGTCCTTTCCAGTCTTCTATAAAAACCCTACAACCAAATGATTGGGCAATAGAGACAGTGCTGTCTGTTGTCCTACTGTCAACAACAACTACAATCTCATCTGCAAACTCCAAACTCTTTAGACATCTCTCAATGTCTTTTTCAGAGTCTTTTGCAATGATTGCAACCGATAAGGAATTGTTATTCATGGGGTTACTCATAACTGTAGTGTTAGTTTAACAGATTTGAGGCTATTTTTTTTGAGGTTTTGACAAAGGTAATATATGTATGATAATTTTTCAACCATGAAAACAACAAACTCAAAGAGACTCTACAAAAAGGCATTGTCACTGATGCCGGGGGGTGTAAATAGCCCTGTAAGGGCATTTAAGTCTGTTGGTGGTAATCCAATCTTTATCAGTTACGCTAAAGGGTGCTATCTTTACGATGTTGATGGAAATCACTACATAGACTATGTTTTATCGTGGGGTCCTATGATACTTGGACATGCCTATCCTACGGTTACAAAGGCTATAAAGGATGCAATATCAAATGGGACGAGTTATGGTGCACCCACGGAAAAAGAGATTGAACTTGCTACCCTCATCAAAAAAGCCTTTCCATCCATTGAAAAGATAAGGATGGTAAACTCTGGCACAGAGGCAACTATGAGTGCTATCAGGGTTGCAAGGGGATTTACTAAGAGGGACAAGGTTATAAAGTTTGAGGGGTGTTATCACGGTCACGCAGATGGGCTTTTGGTGAAGGCTGGTTCGGGTGCTACCACATTTGGAGTGCCAGATAGTTTGGGTGTGCCAGATGATTATGCAAGAAATACTATAACTCTACCGTATAACAATCTTGAGATATTTAGGAAAACCATAGAGAACAACTACAAAGAGATTGCCTGTGTGATTGTTGAGCCTGTTGTTGGCAACATGGGGTGTATCATACCTCGTGATGGTTTTTTACAAGAGGTGAGGGAAATAACACAAAGATACGATATAGTGTTAATCTTTGATGAGGTAATGACTGGATTTAGGGTGTCGTATGGAGGAGCACAACAATACTACAATATCAGACCTGATTTGACCTGTCTTGGTAAGGTAATAGGAGGGGGCTTACCAGTTGGTGCATATGGCGGTAAAAGCGAGATCATGAGCATGGTTGCCCCAGAAGGACCTGTTTATCAAGCAGGAACGCTTTCAGGCAATCCTATTGCTATGACTGCGGGCATTGAGACCCTTAAGGTGCTTTCAAAAAAGGAGACATACAAACATATTGAAAAGGTTACTTCTGAACTTGCAGAAGGGATGATAGATATTGCAAAAAAGGTCTCCGTAAAGACCAGATTCTACAGGATTGGCTCAATGTTTTGTGGTTATTTTACTGACAAAGAGGTGTTTGACTACCAGTCTGCAAAGACAGCAGACACAGATACCTATGCCAAATTCTTTAGGGCAATGCTTAAAGAGGGGATTTATCTTGCACCATCTCAGTTTGAGGCAGGGTTTACATCCCTTGCACATACCGGAAAGGACATAGAGAAGACCTTAAAAAGTGCCTACAAAGTCCTCAAGACCTTGTAACAACATCAGAGATGATGTCTAAAAGACAATTCTGTAGATATGCCACAACCTTAATTTTATCAATCTGTCTCATTCCCTTTTCAGCCTACTCACAAATAATTGATAAAGTGATAGCCTATGTAGATGACTATGCGATTACTATGTATGATTTAGAAGAGGCAAAAAAGGGATTCAAAGACAACAGGATTGATATAGACACAGATGATATTGTCAATTCTATTATCAACAAGGTGTTGTTAAGAAAAGAGGCAAAGAAGATGAGACTTGATTCATCAGAGACAAAAGACCCTATCAATGAATACATTGACATAAAAATAAGGTCACTTATATTTATCAAGGAAGAAGATATACAGAGATTTTATAATGAAAACAGGGGTAGTTTTGGTGATTTACCAATATCTTCAGTAAAGGATAACATAGAACACTATCTAACTGAACAAGAGGTCAACAAACAACTTAAAAAACACCTCTCAGAATTACGAAAAAGGTCAAACATCGTTGTCAATACTAAAATAGGGCAATCTGATTAGAGATAGTCTTAATCTCTTTGTCTGGGGTAACAATCTTTTTACTTATATCTCCGCAGTCATCAATGAGTCTTTTGCCATTACAGGTGATAAAGTATTTAGCCCTTTTGAAAACAACGCCAAGTTTTATGAGGGATTTAGTATCAAGAGTTGAATATCTCCTTACAGCAATTATCCTCTTTGCCGATTTAAGACCGATGCCGGGCACCCTTAATAATGTTTCATAGCATGCCTTTTGAACATCTACTGGGAAAAATTCAGGATGTTTTAACGCCCAGTTGACCTTTGGGTCAAGTTGTTCATTGAGATGTGGTTCATCCTTGTCAATAATCTCTTCTGCTGCAAAACCATAAAACCTCATCAGCCAGTCAGCCTGATACAATCTGTGCTCACGCAAAAGAGGTGGTTTTGATAATGCTGGCAGACGACTATCATCATTTACATGGCAGTATGCAGAATAATAGACACGCTTGAGGTGATATTGATTATAAAGCCTTTTTGACAACATCAAGATGTCATAGTCCGTTTCTGGTGATGCACCAATAATAAGTTGAGTGCTTTGACCTGCAGGGGTAAATCTTTCAATCTTTTTGTGTTTTTTTCGCTCTTCAGTGTTTTCAATTATGCGATTGTCAATAAACCCCATGTGGTTAAAGATAACATCAAAATCCTTCTCACAGGCAAGCCTCTTTAGACTTTGCTGGGTTGGCAGCTCAATATTTACACTCATCCTGTCTGCAAGTAGTCCTGCAAGGTGTATTAGTCTATCATCTGCTTTAGGGATAACCTTCATATGTATGTAACCATTGAAGTCATACCTAAATCGCAATATCCTCACAGCCTCTAACATCATCTCTAATGTAAAATCTGCTGATTTCATGATAGCAGAACTCAAAAAAAGCCCCTCTATGTAGTTTCGCCTGTAAAATGCAATGGTTAAATCTGCTATTTCTTGAGGAGTAAAAGAGGCACGAGGGATGTCATTTGAGCGTCTATTGTAACAATAGGCACAATCATAGATGCAGTAGTTAGTAAACAGCACCTTCAAAAGCGATATACACCTTCCATCATCCGTCCAAGTGTGACAGATACCTGCCTTGTAGGTGTTTCCTACCCCTTTGGTATTAGTCCTCACAGATCCACTTGATGCACAAGATACATCGTATTTTGCAGCAGCTGAAAGGATGTTGAGCTTTGATAAAACATCCATATTCAAAACACCTTTATATCTTCTTTAATCTCTTTGCTAAACCCTCTGTCTGATTCAACAACTCTTCAACCTCATCAATGCCATTTATCCAAAAGTCTTTTTTATTGATGTCAACCCCTAATCTTTGAAATGTTGAACGAGGTGAGTCGGAAAGCCCAGTGGATAAAAAATCCTTGACCAGATGAATAAACGACAAGTCCTTTTTAACACTTCTTTGTAAGGACTTTGATATCAACAAGCCACTTGCATAGGAATAAACATAGAAAAAGCTCCTTATATGACTCCAATACACCCACCAGTTTTCAGACCCCTTTGATTGTTCAACTCCATTACCCATATAGGAAGCCATGTGTTTCTGAAATATGAGCCCGATGTCTTTTTTAGAAAGATAACCACTCTGTCTAAATTCCTTATGCAATTCTTGTTCAAATCTGTAGCATGCAACCTGTCTGAATATGGTTGAGACATCATCATTTAATTTCTTCATCATGAGTGCAAGTCTTACATTATCATCACTGTCCTTGAGTAATTCCTTCAAGACAAAATCCTCCATAAATGTGCTTGCTACCTCTGCAGTGCTTAATGGGGTGCCAAAATTTAGTGCAATCTGTCTTGACTTTATTAATTCATTGTTTATACCGTGTCCTAACTCATGAGCCAAGGTTAAGACATCGTCCAACCTATTGTTGTGATTTAGGAGTATGTAGGTGGGATGTCTTCTTAAATGATGAGCACAAAAGGCACCACTAACTTTGTCTTTTCGTGGAAAGACATCAAACCTGCCTTCATTTATATACATGTTTAAGAAATGAGAAAAATCACTATCTAACCGTCCAAAGACCTTTAGGATAAGTGTCAAAGAGTCCTCAAAACTGAAGTCTCTGTTTAAGCCTCCAAGTTCAACATTCCTCTCATGGTATCGCAAATGTCTTTGTCCTAACAGTCTTGCCTTTAGTTTGTAATATCTATGAGGAATATCAAATCGGCTTGAAACCGTATCTATTAGCGTATCTACAACAGAGGTCTCTATATCATCTTGAATATGTCTTTCAGTATCAGGTCTTTCAAACCCTCTAAACCTATCATCAATCATCTTGTTGTATAAAATCGCATTAATCTCCACCTCTGCAGTATCAACACATTTGCATAGGATTCTGTTAAATGCAGCTGCTGCCTTATCCCTGATTTTTTTATCAGTGTGATTCATCAGACTAATCATAGCAGAAAAAGGTTTTTTTACCTTGTTTTTGTTTTCATCCAACAAAGATGCCTCTTGTCTTGACAACACATTAGATGTCATCTGCACCCAAAAATAATATGAAGGATTGACCTTCATGTTCATAATCCTTTCTTCCTTATCTGAAAGGATATGGGGAGACTCCCTAAATGCCCTTTCAAGAAAATGTCTGTATGGGGTAAGTGGTGGATAGGATAGGAATCTTTCTTTTAGGCTATCCTCAATCTTGCAGATGTTTAGATAAAAAAACTGTATCTCATTATGGATCTGTTTGCTAAATTCATCTATCTTATTCAATCTTGCTTTAATCTCTGGGTCATTTTGTCTTATCTGACTCAAGAGCCAAAAGTAATATCCCTCATCCCCATCTGTTCCGCACTGCTCAAAGATGTAGTTATACTCATCCAATGCCTCTTTCAGTGCTGATTCATCGGTCATGTAGTCAGTCCTGTGTTTCCATTTGTTTATGAATGAGTAGTTCAAATCCCTTATCTCATCCTGTTTTCTTTTGTATTCATCATCTGTTGAATAGATATCGCTCAAATCCCATTCATATCTCATAAAGATTATCTCCTTGTGTTTTGAAGTATTTATAGAAATCAACATCCCATTGGTAAAATGAAGGTGTGATATCTCACCATCTGGTGATTATATCGCCTTCTACTAATGCAATAACCATTATATACTAACACCTAATATTTTGTAACGCTGGAGGGCAAGATATTAAATGAATTGAAAAAATAAAGGATTTTATTACACCTAAACACAGCAATACTTTTGTTTTTTGCTACAAGATAGGACAATTTGTTATGCCTATCTTGTCATTTTTGACCTATTATCTATGTTTTAATTATTGTTTTTTTTCTGCGAATATAGAGGAATTACAATGACTTATGTGAATGGCATGTTTTTTGTTAAATTAAAATGTAAAAAATGTAAAAGGAGGTTGAGAGCATGCTACTGACAAACTTTGAGAGGTTATTTGACCCATTCCTTGATTTTTATGAGTTCCCAAGAAGGTTTAGAGGTAGGAGACCAGATTTTCCGCCTTATAATGTATGGTTATCTGATGACAAGGCGATAATTACTACAGAATTACCCGGAATAACCCCTTCTGATATTGACTTATCAGTGGTAGGTAAGGTTGTGACATTAAAAGGTGAGCGTAAGGCTGATGAATTAAAGGAGGGCGAGTCATATCATAGGAGGGAAAGGTGGTATGGGAGGTTTAACAAGTCAATAGAGTTGCCCTATAACATTGAGAGTAACGGGGTAAAGGCAACATTCCAAAAAGGCATACTTACTATTGAACTACCGAGGGCAGAGGCTGAAAAGCCTAAAAAGATTGAGATAAAGACTGAATAGGAGGTGATTGATAATGAAAGATACTTCACAAGAGTTACAGAAAAAAGAGGCTGAAACACCTGCTGGGATTGAGCGGACAAGGGATGAGAAGTATTATTTGCCTGCGGTTGATATAATTGAAAAGAGTGATAGTATAGTTGTGGTTGCCGATGTGCCGGGTTGTGATGAAAAGGCTGTGGATATTACACTTGAAAAAAATGTCCTAACAATTAATGGGTTGGTAAGCGAAGGTCGTATTGAAGGCATGAGGCTTGCTCTGAATGAGTATGGTGTTGGTAATTATCAAAGGCAGTTTACCCTATCTGATGAGATAGACAGAGAGGGTATTCAGGCAAAGGTTAAAAATGGTGTTTTAACAGTAATATTACCAAAATCTTCTACCGCAAAAACAAGAAAGATTGCGGTAGTATCAGAGTAAGGAGGTGTTAGTTATGTCTATCAAGAGTCTAATCAAGAAACCATTTAGTAGGGAGTCTGTACCTGTTCAAAGGGATGACAATCCATTTCTTGCACTTCACAGGGAGATTAACTCACTGTTTGAAAACTTCTTCAAGGATTTTGATGTAACACCCTTTGGACAGAGCTTTGAGGGATTTAGTCCGAAGATTGATGTTGTGGATTCAGACAAGGATATCAAGATTACCGCAGAGTTGCCCGGCATGGATGAAAAGGACATTGATGTATCTGTGACTAAAAATGCGGTAACTATTAAGGGAGAAAAGAAGGTTGAAAAAGAGGACAAGGGTAAGGATTATTACAGGATGGAGAGGTCTTATGGTAGCTTCTGTAGGACAATACCATTACCGGTTGAGGTGAATCTCGACAAGGCAGAGGCAAAGTTTAGTAAAGGCATACTTACAATCAATCTACCAAAGACAGAGACTGCTATTAAGGAAACGAAAAAGATTGCAATAAAAGCTGAATAAGAGTTTTAATATAATAGTAGTTTTTAAGAGGAGGCTTGCAAGCCTCCTTTATCTGTCTTTGGGAGGAAGATATGCAAAGAAAAAAATTTTTATTAAGCGCCGTTTTATTTATTACCGTTGGTGTGATTGTTGGTCTTATCATCTCATCACATCTTAATATCCATTCAACAGGCTTTTCACAGGATGTGACGATATCAAAAGAATCCATTGACATCCTCACAAAAACCAATCAGGCATTGTCTGAAGTTGCAAATGCCGTGAAGCCCTCTGTGGTAAATATCTCTTCAACAAAAACAATCAGGACACCGGGTTTTCAAAATCCCTTCTTTAATGACCCTTTTTTCAGAAGGTTTTTTGGAGAGGAGTTCAGATTCTTTGAAAGACCTCGTGAATACAGACAATCAGGATTGGGCTCTGGCGTAATAGTTGATAAAGACGGATACATCCTGACCAACTATCATGTCATCAAAGAGGCTGATGAGATACTTGTTAAATTATCAGATAAAAGAGAGTTCAAAGGCAAGGTTATTGGCAGTGACCCAAAGACAGATATTGCTGTTATTAAGATACAGGCTGAAAAACTCCCTGTTATCAAATGGGGGGATTCAGATAAATTAAAGGTCGGGGAGATGGTTCTTGCAATAGGAAATCCCTTTGGTCTAAACCAAACGGTTACATCTGGAATAATCAGTGCTACTGGAAGGGCAAATGTTGGAATTGCCGATTATGAGGACTTTATACAGACTGATGCAGCAATAAATCCCGGAAATTCTGGAGGTGCACTTGTAAATATCAGAGGAGAACTTGTAGGCATAAACACCGCTATTTTTAGCACCTCTGGTGGCTACATGGGTATAGGTTTTGCTATACCAAGTAATATGGTAAAGGTTGTGATGGATAACCTTATCAAAAAGGGTAAGGTTGTAAGGGGATGGTTAGGTGTATCTATACAACCAATCACACCTGATTTGGCAAAGCAGTTTGATATTAAGGATGGTAAAGGGGTATTGATTGGTGATGTGATTGAAGATAGTCCTGCTGAAAAGGCTGGTCTAAAAAGAGGTGATGTTATACTTGAGATAGATGGGAAGGAGTTTTCAGACCCGTCAGCATTAAGAAATGCAGTTGCTGCAATACCTCCCGGCAAAGAAGTTAATATAAAGATACTGCGTGAAGGTAAACAGATGAATGTAAAGGTGACTGTTAGTGAGTTGCCAGCAGATATGCAGAAGTTTTCATCTCCTACCGAAGGGCTTTTAAAAGGGGTTCAAGTAAATGATATCACCCCTGAGATAAGACGCTCATTATCCCTGCCAAAGAGGATTAGTGGAGTGATTATTACTGACATCGCAGAAGGCAGCCCTGCAGACGGTATATTGGCAGAAAACGATATTATCATGGAAATCAACAGGAAAAAGATTAATAATGTGAAAGACTACACAAATGCCTTAGGAACGATAAAGAAAAACCAGCCCGTGTTGATACTTGTTTATAGAAATGGCTCTACAATATACCTAACAATACCTGTAAGATAGATGATTAGTCCATCCTCCCCTTGCCAAAGGTGGAGGATGGATGATTAGACTAAAAAAAATAATCAGGTATCTCAAACCAACCCTTCTTAATAATAGCAAGAGGAAATCTTATTTTGATTGATATTGCTTAAATGTCTTTATTGAACCTAAAACGATTGACAATGTGACAATGATTGCAAGGGGTTTATACCACATCCCTAAATCTGGTGCAATGGGTCTTACCATTTCAGGCAATATACCTAATGTGACACAAATAAACATTAAAACATAAGCCTTAAATTTCAGATGTAAATCATGATATAAAAAAAGAGCTGTTATTGCTATTGGAACAGCAACGATAACATAAGTATTCAGTTCAGTCATAGGATGAAAAAGCATCAGATACCCTGAAGATAGTATCAGGAAAAACATTGTGGAATGTCTTTTACTGAGAATCCTGTTTAAATACAACCATAAGGCAAGAGTTAATAACCCTACAAAAGCCCTTGTTATGATTGAATACAATCCTTGAAGTTTTATGCCAAATAAAGACAATAAGCCATTTATATCTGCAAAGCTCCTTGTGGGGTTCATTGATTGTGTCATCTCGTTTATTGCAGATATATACTGACTTTTTGCGTATTCATAATTTGTGAATAAAAAAGGCATTAATAGACATATAACTGCAAAAAGGATTGTCCTTAAGACTACTTTAGAATGGGCAAATACAATAAATCCTGTTATGATTAATCCAGTTTGTTTCAGTGCCGTTAAGAAAACAAGCAAGAAAGACACAGCCCACCATCTTTTAAAAAATACAAGATATGCAATCAAAAGCAAAATGCCAGCAAACAATAGATTTGCTTGTCCATTTCTTAAAGCCCCTATGGAAGGTGTAACCACAAGCAGAGTAATGATAAAAAAGTAGTAATACCGTTGCTCATAAAAAAGTGCCTTAACAAGTAGCCAAATCCCTGTTACGAATACACCTAATGAGATCAATCTCCATACTACATCACCAAATGGTGTGCCCATCAGGTAAAAGGGGTAGTAGATAAAAACAAATTGTGGAAGATAGTGATACTGGTATTTTTCTTTACTATAGAGGTCTTTTTGATGAAGCCAGTTATCCACTGCATTGATGTAAACAGGGACGACGGTTCTCTTAAGAGGGGCATTGATAACCAATACAGAGATAACAAGAAATGTCAAAAGCCATATTAAAAGAGCGAAGGTTAGATGTTTAATCTTGTGTTCTCCAGTTATTTGGTTTTTCTTTGCTGAGCAACTGCTGTGAAATCTGAGCAACTCTGTAAGGGTATCTTAAAACAACTTCTTTAATTTATGAATGTTCAAAGCATTTTTACCCCCTCCTTTAAAGGAGAGGGTATGGGTTTTTGTAAAAACTATTTTGTTTGCTTTGGCTCGGTCTTTTGTTCTGTTTTTGGTTTTTGTTCTTCTATTTTTTGGGTCTGTCCAAAGAGATTTACCTTTGCTAATGCATCCTTGTTTATCTCTATCTTGTATTTCTTCTTCATGTCTTCAATCAATTTGTCAAAAACTGTTCTCTGTTTTTCAACAGTTGCCTTTTGTGTGATAAATCCCTTCACCTTATCAAATTCCGCTACGGTTCCCTTCGTATCCGTTACCTTTAGAAAGTGGATCCCATCCTTTAGAGGTATAGGGTTGCTTATCTCACCTTTCTTCATCCTGAATGCAATGTTTTCTAAATCCTTGTTGAGATCTCCTTTTTTAAACACCCCCATATCTCCGCCACTTTTAGCAGTATTTTTATCTGTTGACATCTCTTGTGCAACCTTTGAAAACTCGTCTCCCTTTTGTAGTCTTTCCATCACCTTTCTGGCTGACTGCTCATCTTTAACGACGATTTGGCTCAATCTTACTTGGTTAGGTGTCGTAAATTCATCCTTGTGCTTTTCATAATATTCTTTGAGTTCTTCGTCAGTTGGCTTGCCAACCTTTTTCATCTCCTCTTCAAGTAGTTGGTTTATTAGTGTTATCTTTTTAAATTCCTCTACCTTTTTTATAAAATCCTCTTTTTTATCAAGCCCCCTGTGCTGTGCCTCTAAATACAATATTTCTCTCTTTACAAGTTCATCGGCAAAGCGTTCAGGACCATCACTACCAGTGAAAAACTGTTTAGCCATATCTGGAAGGGTTTCAAACTCCTTTTTTAAATCCTTTTCTGTAAGCCTCTGATTATCAATCTTTACGACATAATCGGATGACATATCAGCCTTTTTACAGGCAAAGACTAATAAACCCAAAACCAAAACTAACACCAAAAATCTCTTCATTACACTCTCCTAAATTAGAATTTTATTATATTTGATGATTTATCAGTTATTTACACGGTCCTAAATAAGTCCCGTTTATATTAGACCTTGATACATGCCTTGTATTGCCTTCAGTAATAATCGTTTCAGACTGGCTTTTGAATGACTTACCCATATTAGTCATTGACCCTGTTGTTTCTATTTTAGTGGCATTTTCTTGACACACCATCTTCCATTTCACAGTGTTCCCTTCAGTCTTGGTATATACAGTCTTACAATTAGGGTTCTTTTCTTGCTCGGTTGGGATGTATTTGTCAGACTTGATGCAAGTTTGTATTGTCTGCACAGGTATTTTCATATTCACACCTTCCATCTGTGTTTCTGTCTTTATCTCCCATAAACCTGTCTGTATGCCACTTGCAAAGGCAGTTGAATAAACAGCAGCCAAGAATACTACTACTAAAATGGATAAAAAAGATTTCATCTTATCTCCTTATTTGTGATTTTGCTTTTTAAACATATCAATTATCTCTTTAATCTCTGGAGAGTCCTTCGCAACGGTTCCAATCCGCTCCCCTCTAATATAATCCCCTTCATAAACATCCCAATCCCCTTGTTGATTTGCCACATACTTTTTACCATTGTATTCATAACATGTTACAAGCACATTAGAGTAAAAGGACTTTACAAGTGTTTTTAAAACCATACTCATTGTGCTAAACACCTCCTTTTGTGTTTACAAGATTATACACTATCAACCCAATTTTTTGCATTGGTAAATAGTTTTATCCATGGTGAGACTATCTTTGAGTTTATGATTTCGTTTGAAAATGGCAGTTGCCATGAAAGAAATGACCTTTCTGGGTGTGGCATCAAGGCTAAATGTCTTCCGTCCTTTGAGCAAAGCCCAGCGATTCCTTCTGTAGAGCCATTTGGATTAAATGGATATGTCTGGGTGATGTTGCCTTCAGTGTCTACATAACGAATAGGTGCAAGCCCATCCCTTAAAACTACCTGTAAGATATCTTCATCAGGGAAGTATGCCCGCCCCTCACCATGTGCAATCCACACTCCAAGGATTGACTCCTCCATCCCTGAAAGCATTATCGCATTGCTTTTTAGTATCATCACATTTAAAAACCTTGATTCAAACCTGCCAGATACATTATGGATAAATCTTGGCTGTCTTGTATCGGCAATACCCCTATAGGGCACCCAGCCAAGCAGTGCCATCAATTGACAACCATTACATACCCCTAAACTAAATGTGTCTGTCTTGTTGTAAAATCTATCAAACTGCTCCCTTACCTTCTCATTAAACCTTATCGTGCCTGCCCAACCTTTTGCGGAATCAAGCACATCTGCATAGCTAAAACCACCTACGAAGGCAATACCTTTAAATCTATCAAGTGTAATCTTGCCATTTAACAAATCACTCATTGTCACATCCCACGGCTCAAACCCTGCATAATAAAAGGCAGATGCCATCTCTCTATCACCATTACTGCCCTCTTCCCTGATGATAGCAACAGGTGGTTTTGCCTTTATGTTTATATTTACAGCATCATACTCAAATCTTACATCCCATTGTAAACCCTTACAATCGTAAGTGGAGTTCATTTCCTCATTTACACACTGTGGATTAGCCTGTAGCATATCAAGTCTGTATGATGTCTCCTGCCACCATGATTTAAACAAGAGCATGTCTTCTGAAATGATAGTCTCGTCATTAAGTCTAATAGTGATGTTTTTTTCAGACAATGTATTACCAATCATCTTAAATGAGACATCAAACCGCTCAAGTATAGAAACTATCTCAGCCTCGTCATCTTTTAGATACTCAAATATTAGTCCCGGTTCTTCAGAAAAGAAAAACTCAAAGGGTGATACAGTCTCCAATGTCTTTATATCAACATCAAATCCACAGTTACCGCCAAATGCCATCTCAAGAAGTGTAACAATCAACCCACCATCGCTCCTGTCATGTCCAGCCAATATTAGTCCCTCTTTAATCAAGAGTTGTATCGCATGAAATGTGTTTTTTAGTGCCTGTGGATTATCCATATCAGGTGAGATATCACCCACCTGTTTTAGACAATGGGCAAGTATTGAGCCACCCAAACGATTTTGACCGTTTGATAAATCAACAAAAATAAGTTTGCTTATTCCGGGTTTTTTTATGTCTGGTGTGACCTTTTTAGTAATATCAGGCACAGGTGCATAGGCTGATATGACAAGTGTTGGGGGGGATTTAACGGTCTCAATACTACCATCAGGGTTTCTAACCTTTGCAGCCATAGAAAGACTATCCTTACCACCATCTACTGCAATACCAAGTGTGATCATAAATTCACCCATGGCAACTGCAGATTCATAAAGCCTTGCCCCTTCACTGTCAATCTTTGGTGCCCACATCCAATTTGCAGAGCATTTAATATCTTCAAGCCTTGTAATACCAGCCCAGACTATGTTTGTGATTGCCTCTGTAACAGCAAGCCTTGCCATGCTTGAGGGATTGATAAGTGATTTTATTGGTTGCTCACCAATGGATATTGCACTGCCAGAAAACCGACCCTCGTGTGTAAAATGGCTCTGGCTCACCATTGCAAAGTCAGAGATGGGTAACTGTAGTGGTCCAACGCATTGTTGTTGGGCAATAAGTCCTGTAACAGACCTATCTACTTTTTTTGTCAAAAACAATTTTGAGCATACTGATGGATGCCTTAAGACCATCTCAAGGGCCTTAATGAAAGTAATCTCCGGTGGTATCTTTAGACTATCTGTTTGTATCACCAAGTCTTTGAGATGATAGGTCTTTGGTGGCATGTCTCCTAACACCTTTTGAAGTGGCAAGTCTTCAATTACAATGTTATCCTTTGAACTGTATAAAAATAGCCTGCCATCTCCAGTAATCTCGCCAATTACCGCAACTGGAAGCCTTTCTCTACTACAAATCTCCTTAAACTCATCTATCCTATCAGGATTGATTAAAACGGCATCCTGCTCCTGATACTCTGCACCCCATATCTCAAGGTATGAAAGGGTCTCATCGCCTAATATGATTTTATTTATATCAATCCTTGCACCTTCAGGATGAATTATCTCCTTAACAACATTACAGTTTCCGCCTGCACCTTGGTCGTGTATGCTAATAATTGGGTTCTTATCAGCCATCTCCACGCACGCCCTCACAACACGATTGAGCCTTTGTTCCATCTCTGCGTCGCCACGCTGGACTGCATTAAAATCAAGTGCCTCAATGTTATCCCCTGAGATCATGCTTGATGCAGAGCCACCTCCAATACCAATCCTGTATGCAGGGCCGCCAATCTTGACAACGAGCATACCCTTTGATGGATTGCCTTTTTCTACATGAATATCATCGATAAACCCCACACCACCAGTAAACATGATAGGCTTAATCCATTCCCATCTCTCACCATTATGAAGTCTTAAACCAAACGACCTACAAAAGCCTTGAATTACTGGCTCACCAAACTTGTTTCCATAATCAGATGCACCGTTACTTGCCTCAATGAGTATCCTTAATGGTGATGCAAGATTAGAGGGATAAATAAGTGAACCATGTTCCCACGGTAGAGGGTAATCAGGTATGAAGAGGTTGCCTACCGAATACCCTGCAGTGCCCGCACAGACCAAAGAACCCCTGCCTGTTGCATGCACATCCCTAATCCTTCCCCCTGTGCCAGTCTCTGCACCTGGAAAAGGTGCTACACCAGTAGGGAAGTTGTGTGTCTCTGCAGTAAAGATTATGTGAAAGGTCTTGTTTTTTTGTATAAAGGATGAAGGATGGAAAGGATGAGTTGGCTCAATGGTAACTACATCAAAACCCCTGATAGCACTTGAGTTGTCCTTAAAGGCAATGATACTGTTGTTAGGGTTTGCTAAATAGGGTTGCTTGACGATTTGCATGAGGGTATGTGGTATCTCTTTGCCATCAATGATTAACCTTCCCTTAAAAAACCAATGTCTTGAATGCTCACTGTTTGACTGGCTTAGATCAAAGAGTTCAACATCTGTGGGGTTTCGCTTTAGGTCATTTGCAAAGAGGTCGTAATAAAAATCAATGTCCCAACTATCAAACCCAAGTCCCATCTCCTTGTTGATATCTTCAAGCACTGATTTGCCATTTTCAATTAATGGAAGTGTAATAACAGGTTTGGGGAAAATATCGGTCTTAAAAGTCTCTAATGGCTTTTGGTATGGACATTCAGTCATGGCATCGTAAATGAGATTTAAAAATAGGGATATATCCTTATCAGAGATTTTTGTGTCAGAGATGATTTTAAATCTGCGAGATCTCTCAATCCTTTTAATCTCATCAATGCCACATGCCCTAAAAACAGAAATAGCATTGCTACACCATGATGTTGCAAAGTTTAGGCGAGGTCCAACCTCAAGTATAATACCAGCCCCTAAAAATGACTGACTTGAAAATCCCTCTTCATCAAAGGTCTCTTTTAAAAGCCAGAGGATGATTTCTTCCTGTTTAGGTGATAAAGGATTTATTGTTTCAATGTAGTAGCAAAACTCGGTCTCAATGTCTTTGATTACCATTGAGACCGATTGTGGTAGGGTTTTTAATATAACATCTTTTTTAAAACCAGATATCGCTGGTCTGCGGTAAAACCTTAATAAATTCATGACAGGCTATTATACTGAAGGGGTCTTTGAAATTGAAAGCCTTGTCTCAAGACCCCTAATATTTTGTAGGACTATTTTACAATACCGGCAGCAGAACCGTTAGTAAGAGAGCCTGACCCAAATGTTCCAGTAGCAACACCGTTAAAATTGATAGGGCCTGTATATGAGCCACCTGGAAGATTGCCTGAACCTTGTGTAATGCTTCCAACCCATCTACTATATGCAGTATCCCAAAGGTTAAATTGGAAGGTGGCAGTTAGTGGGTTTGATGGAGCACCGTTACTGATTGTGAAACTGTTGACACTATTAGTGATTGGTTGCCCATTTATTTGCCCAGCAGTTGCCATAGAGTAAGAACCTGATACCGTATTTGTAGCCCAAATGGAAGGCTTTTGCCCTGATGCAGTAGCAAAGAACTTTACCCCGTTCATGACCACACTTACATAATCACTGCCAGAGACCAAAGAACCTGAAAGGTTTGTCTGACCCACCTCAACATGAGGGATTTTTAGGTCTTGTAACCTTTGTTGATTTGAAGTTAATCCTGAACCAGTTGTATTACAGGCATTTCCAGTAGCGCCACAAGCATGAGTAATAAAGGTATTGGTCTCCAGCCACACTCCCATGCCTATTGCGCTATAATTTTTGTTTGTTGGGTCAAAACCACCCACTGTCTCTCCAGCTATTATGTAAGTTGTAGGCGGAGATGTGCT
>JAOAGP010000055.1 GCA_026415695.1 Thermodesulfovibrionales bacterium
CTATCTCCTAATATTGACTTGATTTGATTGATTACTGAAATAGGGTCAATTGGCTTTTCTATATACCCATCACACCCTGCAGACAAAAGCCTCGCCCTGTCTCCCGCCATAGCGTAAGATGTAACTGCAATTATTGGAATACTTTTACAGTCTTCATGTTGACGAATCCGTTTTAAAACCTCAGTCCCATCAATATCAGGAAGTTGTATGTCAAGGAGTATGAAGTCAGGTTTTTCGTCTAATACCTTATTGATACCTTCTAAACCTGTAGCAGCATGTATTGTCTTATATCCTGCCTTGCTAAGTAGTCTCTCCATTAGCACTGTGTTGTCAGGGTTGTCTTCAATTATCAGGGCAGTCTTCATTCGTTGCCTCCTGTTACTGATTTTTCAATATCAATATTAATTGGAATCTTCAATGTAAAGGTGCTACCTTGTCCCTTGATGCTCTCAACCTTGATATCACCACCAAGTATAGAATTACATATCTTCTTCGTTAGATACAAGCCCAATCCCGTGCCTCCAACCTTGATAGTCAGATGTGACTGAACTCTCTCAAATGGTAAAAAGAGTTTAGGTATGTCTGCCTCATCTACCCCTATGCCAGTATCCTTAACCTTTATCTCTATATCATCATCAATCTTTTCTGCTGATATTGAAACCTCACCTTTTTCAGTGTATTTTACTGCGTTACTTAATAGATTTAAAAGACACTGAAAGAGCCTCTTTTTATCAGTATGTAGTGTTACATCCTGTGGCACATCTACCTTAATATCCAAACCCTTGTCCATTGCCTGTGGCATTACATTATCAACTGCAGTATATACTATTTCAACAAGAGAGAAACTCTCGGGATAGATGTCAATCTTACCTGCCTCAATCTTTGAGATGTCAATTATCTCAGTAATCAGTGCAAGTAGATGTTTTGCAGACTGATATACCCTGTTTATATTATCCCTCTGCTCCTCGTTTAACTCTCCTGATAAGCCTTGTAAAGTTATCCCTGAAAAGCCAATGATTGAGTTTAGAGGAGTCCTTAACTCATGTGACATTGATGCTATAAACATGGACTTCAATTTATCAAGTTCTTTTAACTTCTCGTTTGCCTTTGTGAGTTCTAAAGTCCGTTCAGCTATGCGAAGTTCCATCTCTTTATTAATCTGGATTAACTGTCTTGTCTTTACATTTACTTGGTGCCTTAATACCACCCCACCAACTAAACTCATAAACAATAAAGCGGCTAATACAAGCCCTGCTATAGGTAACCAGTCGGGGAGTTTGTATCTTACCTCTTCTGATGTCCACCTTTTTAAAGATGAGTAATAAATGGATTTAGGGTCTCTTTTTAGTTCCTGTATGTAATATTCAATCTTATCAATTATACTTTGTGGGTAGCCTTTAGGAAAGGCAAAAAATAATGCAGAGGGGTGAAATACCACTGCGGTATCCTCAAGTCCGAATTTTCTTGCATGCAGAGAACCGTAAAAATGATTTGCAATTGCAGCATCAGCCTTACCTTTTGTTACAAGAAAAAATACCTTATCAAGCTGTCTTTCCGTAATAATTGACACATTTATAACAAACCCCTCTGCCATCCTCATAAATGCCTCTTGCTGAACAGAATTTTCAAGGACTGCCACCCTTTTACCATCTAAATCAAGAAGAGACCGTATTCCACTACCCTTTGGGGCATATACCTGAAACCAAGACGAAAGCACAGGTGTTTTATGAAATTCAAACTGTTTACTTCTCTCTGAAGTATAAGCAACATCAGGCATTATGTCTATATCACCTTTTGATAATTTGTCCAAACACTCTGACCATGTGCAGTAAATATATTGTATTTGCCAACCTTCTTTTTGTGCTATGTATTCAATGATGTCAATAAATATCCCTTCTGCCTTGCCTTTTTCAGACATGAATATCTTCGGTGCATTGTCATAGACTCCAACCTTGATTGTTTCTTTTTGAGCAGAAGCACTACCCTGCAAGATAATAAGAAATACGAAAGACACCAAGATTAAATGTCTCATCAAAACCTCACCCGCATACCAAATGTGCCAACATTTATATTACTTACAGGGGGTGAAGACTTGAGATTTAGAGAGTGTATCCTGTATTGAAGATATATGTCTGAATTAATAGATTTGATGTTTTGAACAAGTGCTGCACTTATAGAATAGCCTTTGTCGCCTGAAACAGGAAGATTACCTGAATATGTATAATCTACGCCAAAAGCAGTATGTCCGTATCTCATAAGATTTGTAATCCAGCCTAATTTTACATATAAATTCTGTGCATCATTTAGATAGCGTCTCTTGAGTAGTCCCCCTGAAAGTGTAAGATTTAAGCCACTTTCTTTGTGAAGTGTTGATATTGAGCCATCGTATTGAAGTTCGCTGTCAGGTAGATTTGGGTCTGATATTGCAAAGGCAGCAAGTGTTTTAAACATCTCCCCCTCATTGTTATAAAAGATTGCCACATCATACCTTTGATTGCTGACTAATGAGCCAGAAAGCCTAATGCCATAAAATTCAGGTGTGTCATAACGGAGCCTTGACTGCCTGCTAAGTCCGTCTCTGCTATTAAAGACATCTGAAATCTTAATCTGTGTTAACTTGTTTGGATAATCCTTTTCCCTAAAAAACATACCCCCTGCAATATCTGAAAGGGTAGCATATTGGACTACATCTGTAAGGGATAAATCCATCTCTGCAGTAGTATTGGATGAGGTATCACCTTTTCCAATGGACAATTTCCCGTATTTTTTACTTGTTATAGATAACTCCGTCCACCTTTGGTCAAACCAAGTCCCTGTTGATTTGTTTAATTGAGAAACTTGCGATGAAAGATCTGGTGCTATTGCAACCTCAATCCTCGTGCCTAAAGAGATGTCATCATCAATCTTTGCAAGTCCAATTAGGCGAAGCCTTGAATTGCTAACATTGTTGTCAACATGATAGACATCTGTGCCCAAGCCATCGCTTACGATATTTACTGCACGATTAACCTGCCCTGATAGGATGATTTTATATCTGTCATCACCAGATGTAACTATTTGCACCGAAGGGGAGGTCTTTGTTTCAGTGACAGGTTTTTGCTCAATCT
>JAOAGP010000068.1 GCA_026415695.1 Thermodesulfovibrionales bacterium
CCTACAGACCAGTTAATCACCGCCTGAGCCCCAGAGTTCTTTATCTTTGCCAGTTGTGTAGTCATATCAGAGTCTTTAGGACCATATCTCTCATCTGCAACTATTGATATTGAGTATTTCGGTGCAATATCAAGAAGTGCCTTGCGTCCGGAATCACCAAATCCTGTTGAAACAGTCATGATTCCAACTTTGTTGATGTCTTTCTTTTTTAAGTAAATATAGATGGCCTCAGCGGCGGATGTGTCATATTGTGGCGTTTTAAATATCCAATACCTTTCATTTACAGGTTGAGTTATGCCTGCACCTGCTGCACAAGATATAAGAGGGGTTTTTGCTTGAGTGACTATAGGTATCACAGCCATTGACTCTCCAGTAGTTGAAGGGCCGATGATTGCTAAAACCTTATCTTTTTCTAATAGTTTTTTTACTGCCATGACTGCCTGTGCCTCATCACTCTTAGAGTCCTCAATTATTACCTCAACAGGCACACCGTTGATACCACCAGCCTTGTTTATCTGTTCTTTGAGCATTATAACTGCATTTTTTTCAGGTTCCCCTAAAAACGATGCGGTCCCAGTGATTGAGAATATAGCCCCTATCTTGTAAGGTTCTTTTGCAGAGGCATTATTGCTTAACATTACAAGTGCTATTAGTAAAAACACTATATTTAAAATATTCATCATAAACCTCCTTTTTTTTGAGTAATAGTGATGACAAATTAAACTTCAGATATTTGGTATCTTTGCCTTCAGCCATTTGTCTGTCTTTATGTTTAAAGCAATTTTTTAAAACTATTTTATCAATGACCAATCCCCGTTTTTAACAACAACCATCTCAAAGGCGTCTTTATCCAAACCGCAATGATCTTTTTCAGACATGTTGAAGACACCTCCTGTTCCAGGCCAATTCTTAATGTTGTTTTCAATGTAGTCTCTTATCTTTGCACCATCTGCTCCTACCTTCTTTATAGCCTCAACTATCATCATCAATGCATCATATGCATGTCCACCAAAGGTGCTTGGTTCTGACTTGAATCTCGTCTCATAATCAGTTGCGTATTTTTTTAATATAGGTTTTTGTGGATAATTTTCACTAATCTTATCCCATACTACCAATCTTCCAAGTGGAGAAATGACACCTTCTGCTGCCTTACCAGCAAGGGCTATATTTCTCTTACTACCCCATCCATGGCTATGGTATAGGGGGATGCCTGGCTTCAAAGTATGCCAGTTTTTGGTAACAATTGCTTGGGTTGGACCAATAGACCAATTAACGATTGCCTGAGCACCTGATGCCTTAATCTTTGTAATCTGGGTTGTCATGTCAGAGTCCTTTGGTCCATACCTCTCATCAGCAGTGATAGTGATACCAAATTTAGGCGCTAATTCCAACAATGCCTTTCTTCCAGAATCCCCATAACTATTTGATATAGTGATGATGCCTATCTTTGAGATGTTTTGCTTTTTCATGTGGATGTAAATGGTTTCTACTGCGGAGGTATCATATTGAGCAACCTTGAAAATCCAATATCTTTCATTGACAGGTTGTGTGATACCAGCACCTGCAGCACAAGAAATAAGAGGGATTTTTGCCTGTGTGACGGTTGGTATCACAGCCATAGACTCGCCTGTAGTTGAAGGACCGATGATTGCTAATACCTTATCCTTATCAATCAATTTTTTTAATGCTAACAGTGCTTGCATCTCATCACTCTTTGAATCCTCAATGATTATTTCAATAGGGGTCCCTTTTATCCCTCCTGCCTTATTTATCTGTTCTTGCAACATCTGAAGGGTATTCTTTTGAGGTTCGCCAAGGAATGAGGCATAACCTGTTACAGCTAAAACGGCACCGATCTTATAAGGTTCTTTTGCTATCCCCTCAAAGGGGAAAAACAATAAAGAAAAGACTCCAAATAAGAAAACAAATCTCCTCATCATGTTAAACATCTTCACGCCTCCTACATTAGTAAATTTGGTTATTCAAACGAACTTAAATAATAACATACTTGTCATCTAATTGTAACAACAATTAAGATTATTGAGGTTGTTTCTTTTCATCCTCTTTGTTAATCATTTCTGTTGAGGTATTAACCTGTGTCTTACTTGCCTTCGTTTTGTCTATAGATGCCTTTATCTTTGACATTGTATAGACAAGCACTGTCATAACTGAACCACAAATAAGTGATAAAAAGATAATTACTGCAAGTGATGATTCAAATCTCCAAAAAAAGAAACTAATAGTTACGGTTGAAGCATTTTGGATTGCAAAGACAGCAACCGTTGTCATGAGTATTAAAAGCAATATCAAGATAGCCATGTTTTATCCTCCGTAATGGATATCACTGAAAACCGTATTCCTTCCACCTCTTGTTTACCAACTCCTTAATCTCTTTAGCCATCTCAATCTCAAGTGGCCAATCCCTCATCATCCCTTCTTCTCTTGTTTTTCTCGTTGCGTCAATACCCATCTTTGCACCATACCTTGGGAAGCTTGCAGCATGGTCAAGGTCATCGATGGGGCCATCTGCAATCACTACATCCCTTTTCCAATCAACATTATTGAGAACCCTCCATGCAGTATAAGATAGATTCTGGACATCTACATCATCATCAACTATGATGATAAGTTTTGCAAACATCATCTGCCCTTTTCCCCAAAGTCCATGTATTACCTTTTTTGCATGTCCGGGATAACTCTTTTTAATGGATACAATAACTGCATTGTGAAATACCCCTTCCATAGGCAGATTGATATCAACTATCTCTGGGAAATCTAATCTCATTAGAGGGAGAAATATCCTCTCAGTTGCCTTCCCCATATAACAGTCTTCCATGGGTGGTTTGCCAACGATAGTGGCAGGATAAATCGCATCCTTTCTATGTGTTATGCAAGTTACATGAAACACTGGATAATAATCTGCTGGTGAGTAAAAGCCTGTGTGATCACCAAATGGTCCTTCAATGGCAGTCTCACCGGGATTAAGATAGCCCTCTAAAACAATCTCACTTTGGGCAGGCACAATGATATCAGATGTGATGCATTTCACCATCTCAACAGGTTCTTTCCTTAAAAAACCAGCAAATAGCATCTCATCAATAGCCTCTGGTAATGGGGCTGTGGATGAATATATCACTGCTGGGTCTCCTCCAATGGCAATGGCTGCAGGCATGATCTCATTCCTTGCCTTGTATTTGTCATAATGTCTTGCTCCGTCTTTGTGGATATGCCAGTGCATACCAGTTGTATTTTTGTTAAATATCTGGATCCTATACATTCCGCAATTCTGTCTTTGGGTATCTGGATCTTTTGTAAAGACCATTGGGAGTGTGATAAACCTTCCTTCTCCCACTTGTCCATCATTTGGCCAGCACTTAAGGATTGGGAATATTCCTAAATCAACATCATTATCCCTAAGTATTACCTCTTGACAAGGTGCGGTTCTAACGGTCTTTGGCAGAAACCTTGAAAACTCAAGCAATCTTGGTAGCATTGCAATCTTTTCAATGAGATTTTTAGGAGGTGCTTGTTTGAGTAGGTCTTCTATCCTTTTGGCAACATCATCTAAAGTGTTAACCTCAAGTGCAAGGCACATCCTTTGAAATGAGCCAAAGATATTAGTTACAACTGGAAACGATGAACCTTTTACCTTTTCAAAAAACAGTGCCTTGCCACCATTTTGTGATTTGCACATCCTATCGGTAATCTCTGTAATCTCTAATATCGGGTCAACCTCCACTTTAACCCTGTGGAGTAAACCTCTATCAGCCAAGACCTTTAAAAAATCCCTTATGTTTTTATATGCCATGACTGAAAATTATAAACTATCCAAAGAAAAAAAGCACTAATTGACAATGTCTTTGTCATCTGATAGATTAATGCCTAACCATGAGTATAATAATAGTAGATGACGACCCATATAATCTGCAGGTTTTGGATAACATCCTAAAGAGTGGAGGTTATCAGGATGTCATCCTTGCGAAAAATCTTAAAGAGGCAATACATTTAGCAAACAAAGGGGATGATGCTCTTACTGCCTCTGGGATAAATCTCATCTTAATCAATCTACAATCCCAAGAAGCTATACTTCATTGCCAATTATTGAAATCACTCAAGCATTACAACGAAATACCTATTATTGCCACATCCTGCATAAAGGATATTAAAAACTATCAAAAGACCCTCGACATCAAGATAGATGAGTGTATTACTGATATTACTAACGAGGCTGAAGTGCTTATGAGGATTAAGACGATCCTAACGCTCAAATACGAGATAAAAAGAAGAAAGGCACTTGAAAGAAACCTTCATGATATGGCAACACAACTTGAACATTCAAACAATACATTAAACCTCATCTCATCCCAAGATGGACTTACTGGTATTGCAAATAGGCGGTATTTTGATAATTACTTAAGCAATGAGTGGAGAAGGGCTATGAGAAATGCCTCAACGGTGTCTCTTATTATGATTGATATAGATTTCTTTAAGGCTTACAATGACCTATACGGACACTTAAAAGGGGATGAGTGTCTTAAGGCGGTTGCTCAAGAGATACAGAAGACGCTTAAAAGGAGTAGTGATATTGCTGCAAGGTATGGTGGTGAGGAGTTTGCAGTTGTCTTGCCGGGAACAGATATAAAAGGTGCTATGATGATCGCAAGGCTCATCTGGGAAAATGTATTAGCATTAAACATAAAGCACGAGGCATCAAAGATTATGGATTGTGTTACTATTAGTCTTGGGGTAGCATCTGAGATACCATCTATTGGCTCAACTTGCGAAGAACTAATCAGTAAGGCAGACAAGGCACTTTATAAAGCAAAGAGATGTGGTAGAAACAGGATTGAAAAATGGGATGACACAATGCAAGAAAACCCTTTAAATTCTGATATGACATCTTGTAATATAAAAGAAAAAGAGAGAGATTAGGGATATGTTAAAAAAGTTGATAATCATAAGTTCATCAGCAGCTGTAGGGACACTTATAGGGATGTTGTTTAGTAAAAACGATATCTCAAAGGGTGCAGTAAAAGGTGCCTTAATTGGCATGACTGCAGGCACTTTGGCATCTTATCTAAATACCATCTGTGAGGATGCCTCCATACTTTATTATGGTAAGTCATCAGGTCTTTATGAAGGTGCTGATGAGGATTTGATCATCTAAATAAAAAAGATTTTAAATCATGCCAAAGGACTTTTTCTTGAGATATGAGAATACTGTTGTTATGATGAGGTATGGATAGTGTTTCATCCATCAAGTCACTCCATGTTGGCACATCTGTGGACTAAAAGGGATAGAAGGTAATGTTTCTTTATAATGAATTCCATTTTATTTCTCATAAAAAAACGATGTCTTCATATCATCTATGTTTTAACAATAAAGGGCGATTGTAACCTTATACTAAAATCAATGATAAAAAATAAAAAGATAAAGAAATTGGGAGGGTGAGTTTATGAGGATTACAATGTCACAAAAACTTTTGGGTCTGGTTGGGGTATTGGTAGGTATCATGGTGATTGGCACGATAATGGCTTACTTGTTTATGAACAATGTTATATCAACATTTAGGGAGTTTGAAAACAAGGATGTTACCCTTATCAAATCTGCCATTAACTCCCAAGTGAATTACGGTCTTACAGTAAGGGCGTTTAAAAACTATCTTATCAGAAAGGATAAAAAGCATATTGACGAGTTTAATACATCAATACAGGCTATGAGAAACGATTTGAAAAGGTATTCAGAGTTGTCTGAGACTGATGAAGAAAGGGCATCAGTAAAGGATGCGCTTGAGAAGATAAATACCTTTGAAAAGGTTTTTAACGACATGGTCAAAGAGCGTGAGCACAACAATGACATACCATCTGTGGACAAGATTTATGGAAGACCTGCAGCACCTGTGTATGAGGCAATACTGAAACTTGACAAAATATCAGAAAAGAAATATGCAGAAAAGAAAAAAGGTGTAGAGAAAAAATTCAACACGATGGTAATCTTTTTGCTTGTCTCTTTGCTTTTTGCCTGTGCATTTTCAATCACTCTTGGATATGTAATATCAAAAAGAATAGTAAGGGCAGTCAACCTTACTAAAGAAGCATCAGAACAGGTAGCATCAGGTAATCTTACAAAGGATGTTAGTATGGTTAGCAATGATGAATTGGGCGATATGATGCGGCAGTTTAACCACATGATTTCAAAATTAAGGGAAGTATCTTCAAACATAACAACAGCATCAAACACATTAAGAAGGAAATCAGAGGAGATGTCTAAAGATACAGACACGCTTGATCACGGTCTCAAAGAACAGGTCTTACAGATTGAGCAGGTTGCATCTGCGATTACTGAAATGTCTCAAACTGTTGCAGATGTTGCAAAAAATACGGCAGTGGCATCACAAGCATCAAAAGATACAAATCTTATAGCAAGTCAGGGGAAAGAGATAGTTCACAGCACAGTTGAAATAATAGAAAGGATATATTCCACTATAAATGAGGCTGTTACAACGATTGAGGCGCTTGGTAAATCAAGTGAAGAGATAGGCAAGATTGTGGATACAATCAAAGACATTGCTGACCAGACCAATCTCCTTGCACTCAATGCAGCAATTGAGGCAGCAAGGGCAGGTGAGCAAGGCAGAGGCTTTGCAG
This sequence comes from Thermodesulfovibrionales bacterium, assembly GCA_026415695.1. Lineage (GTDB taxonomy): Bacteria > Nitrospirota > Thermodesulfovibrionia > Thermodesulfovibrionales > Dissulfurispiraceae > DUZI01. Next base: position 6,649 of record JAOAGP010000068.1, read on the forward strand.
TTGTTGCAGATGAGGTTAGGAAACTTGCTGAAAGAACATCAGTTGCAACTAATGAGATAAGAGATATGATAAAGCGCATACAAGATGACACAGCCCAGTCAGTAGTGAGCATGAGAAATGGCAAGTCAGAGGTAGAGGAAGGTGTAAAGATGTCAAAAGAATCACAGGATTCTTTGGTAAAGATAGTAGAGGCTGCAAATACTGCTACAGACATGATTCAGATGATTGCAACTGCGTCAGAAGAGTTATCAGAGACAGCCAATCACATTGCAGCAAACATGGAAAACATATCAGAGTTTACAAAGAAAACATCTCTTATCAGTGAAAACATAAAAAGGTCATCGGATGATATCATGAACATATCGTCAGACCTTAACCGGACTATAAGTTGGTTTAAGACATAAATACAAAAATGACTGGAGGTTAGAGTAAGGTGTACAGAGACAGGTTGTGCAGTGATGTTGGCGAGTCAGACATTGGTAAAAGGATAAAACTGTCAGGATGGGTTTTTAGAAGGAGGGACCATGGCGGACTTATATTTATTGATTTGAGAGACAGAAGCGGTATTATTCAAGTAGTGTTTAGCCCTGATGTATCAGATAAAGCCCATTTGATTGCACATTCATTGAGGTCTGAATATGTGATTACCATAGAGGGAGAGGTGAGAAAAAGACCAGAAGGGACTGAAAATCTAAGCATCCCAACAGGCACTGTGGAGATTTATGCCGACAATGTTGTTGTGATAAACAAGTCTGTAGCATTGCCATTTCAGATTGATGAGACAGAGGAGACATCTGAATACCTTCGCCTAAAATACAGATATCTTGATTTAAGGAGGCAGTCAGTTCAATCAAACCTTATCATAAGACATAAGTCAGCCCAGTATATTAGAAATTTCCTTGATTCAAGAGGTTTTTTAGAGATTGAAACCCCTATGCTTACAAAATCAACCCCAGAGGGTGCAAGGGACTTTCTTGTGCCAAGCAGATTAAACCCCGGTTGCTTCTTTGCCCTTCCACAGTCTCCGCAGATATTTAAGCAAATACTGATGATATCAGGATTGGATAGGTATTATCAGATAGTGAGATGTTTTAGGGATGAGGATTTAAGGGCAGATAGACAGCCTGAATTTACACAGGTTGATATTGAGATGTCTTTCGTGGATACAACTGATGTGATGGGACTTACCGAGGCAATGCTCAAGGGACTTTTTAACAATATATTGGATATTGATATTGAGGGCAATTTTGTTAGATTAACATACCATGATGCCATTGAGAGATATGGCACTGACAAACCTGATATCAGGTTTGGACTTGAATTAAGGGATATAAGCAATCTTGCAAGGCAATCTTCCTTTAAGGTCTTTTTAGATGCCCTCAACTCTGGTGGTATTGTAAAGGCAATGGCTGCAAAGGGTATGGCAGGGTTGTCAAGAAAGGAGATTGACCTGCTCACACAGGAGGCACAGTCTTACGGGGCAAAAGGGTTAGGGTGGATTAAGGTCAAAGGGGGCTTTGAGTCCCCTATTGTAAAATTCTTCCCTGAGGATGTCCTCAAGACCATATCTGATAGTATTTCTGCACAGGATGGTGATTTGATGCTTTTTGTCGCAGACAAGGATGATGTTGTAAACACTGTATTAAGCAAGTTAAGGGTAGAGATTGCTAAAAGATTAGGTTTGATTAAAGATAGTTATAAATTTGTCTGGATTACTGATTTCCCTCTCCTTGAATGGAACGATGAAGAAAGGAGGTTTGAGGCAATGCATCATCCTTTTACCTCGCCAACTGATACCGATATGGAACTTATGAAATCATTAGATACAACCTCACCAAACCTTTATTCTGAACACTTTGAACTACTGTCAAGCCTAAAGGCTAAGGCATATGACATAGTTTTAAACGGATATGAGATTGGAGGTGGTAGCATTCGTATTCACAACCCGGAGATGCAAAATACCATGTTTTCATTGCTTGGTATCAGTAAGGAAGAGGCGTCTAATAAATTTGGATTCTTTACAGAGGCATTGAGTTTTGGTGCACCACCTCATGGTGGAATAGCATTAGGATTTGATAGACTTGTGATGTTGATGGTTGGTGCGAATTCAATAAGGGATGTAATCGCTTTCCCCAAAACCCAAAAAGGTCAATGTCTTTTAAGTAGCGCACCCTCTCCGGTGGATAATAAACAATTGAGAGAGTTGTACATTAAAACAGTAAACATATAGTTTTTTCTGAATAGACATTTTGCATAAAATTATCTTGTTTGATTATTCTATTAACATCTAAATCATTTAAAAGGAGGGAGACGATGTCTGAAACACTTGAAATCAGATGGCATGGCAGGGGAGGACAAGGCACAGTTACTGCTGCAAAGGTCTTTGCTGATGCCTGTCTAAGTGGGGGAAGGTATGTACAGGCGTTCCCTGAATATGGTCCAGAGAGGTCTGGTGCACCATTGAGGGCATACAATAGGATAAGTGCAAAGGAACTCAGGATGCACTGCCCAGTTCTAAATCCAAATATCGTTGTGATAGTTGACCCAACACTACTTGATGGCATAAATGTCACCGAAGGGGCACCTGATGATGCATCCTTTATAGTCAATACATCAAAAGAACCTTCAGAGATAAGGGCAAAGATGGGGGCAAAGGATACTCAAAAGGTCTTTACCGTGGATGCAACAAGAATAGCAATAGACTGTTTTGGTAGGGCTATGCCTAATTCTCCGATGGTAGGGGCTTTAGCAAAGGTATCAGGGATTGTAACACTTGAGGCAGTACTTGAGGATGTCAGAAAGAGTTTTGGCAAGAAGTTTGCCCAAAAGATAATAGATGGTAACCTTGAGGCTGTTAAGAGGGGTTACGAGGAGGTGAAGCAAGGATGAAACTTAAAGGATGGCGTGAGGTAAATCCCGGTGCGGTTATTACAGATGCAGGAAACTCTGTTGAGTTCAAGACAGGGTCTTGGAGGGCATACAAACCAAAATGGATACCTGAAAACTGCATCCACTGTTTGTTTTGTTGGCTGTATTGTCCAGACATGTCTGTGAAGGTCAAAGACGGTAAAAGGGAAGAGTTTGATTACGACTATTGTAAGGGATGCGGTATCTGTGCCCTTGAGTGTCCAGGTAAGAAAGGCAACAAGGCTATAATCATGGAAGAGGAGGGCAAATAATATGAGCAAGATAGTTGCTGTTACAGGTAATGAGGCTGTTGCAGAGGCATTAAGACAGGTAAACCCTGATGTATGTGCTGCCTATCCAATAACCCCACAAACTGATATGATGCAGAGGTTTTCATCCTTTGCCAATAACGGTCAGGTCAAGACAGAGATGATACTCGTTGAGAGTGAGCATAGTGCAATGAGTGCATGTGTAGGTGCATCTGCTGCTGGAGGAAGGGTTGTCACCGCTACATCTGCACAAGGGTTATTGCTTATGCTTGAGATTGTGTTCATTGCCTCCGGTTTGAGATTGCCCATTGTGATGCCAGTGGTCAATAGGGCGGTATCGGCTCCAATCAACATCCATGGTGACCACTCAGATGCGATGGCAGCAAGGGATTCTGGTTGGATTCAACTATGGTCAGAGAATGCCCAAGAGGCATACGACAACACTATTCAAGCATTTAGGATTGGTGAGCATCTTGACATAAGGCTTCCTGTGATGGTCTGCCTTGATGGTTTTATAATCAGCCATTCAATAGAAAGGATTGAGTATTTAGATGACAAGATAGTAAGCGATTTCGTTGGTGAATTTAAACAGGTAAACCCGTTGCTTGATGTGGATCATCCAAAGAGTTACGGACCACTCATACTTACAGATTACTACATGGAATACAGAAAGGCTCATGACGAGGTAATGTCTAAAGTATCTGGTGTAGTGCTTGAAGTTGCAAAGGATTTTGAAAGGATTTCGGGTCGTAAGTATGGTTTGTTTGAGACATATAGACTTGAGGATGCTGAGATTGCCCTTGTGGTCTTAAACTCAGCTGCTGGCACTTCTAAAGATGTTGTTGATGCTTACAGGGATAAAGGTGTCAAGGTTGGATTGTTAAAACCAAGACTCTTTAGACCTTTCCCCTACAAAGAGGTAGGCGAGGCATTAAAACATCTCAAGGCAATATGTGTGCTTGACAGGGCTGATGCATTTGGAGGTTCACTTGGACCACTATCAATTGACATCATGTCAGCACTTTATCCATACAAGGATAAACCAATAGTAGTCAATAAGATATATGGTCTTGGTGGGAGGGATTTCATGCCTTCTCATGCCGATTATGCAATCAGTGAACTTGTGGAGATTGCTGCCACAGGTAAGATCAAAAACATCAAAGAATACATTGGTGTAAGAGAATAAAGGAGAGAAGATATGGCAACAGCACCATTGAGTTTAAAAGAACTATCAAAGAAAGAGGTTTTATTTGCACCCGGGCACCGTATGTGTGCAGGTTGCGGGGCGCCTATTGTTGTAAAGATGATACTTCTTGCATCAGACTATCCAGTAATTGCAAGTAACGCCACGGGATGTTTAGAGGTATCTTCATGTATCTCTGACTACACATCTTGGAAGATACCATGGATACACAATGCTTTTGAGAATTCAGCTGCAACCATCTCTGGTGTAGAGACGATGTATAGAGCACTTAAAAAACAAGGCAAGATTGACAAGGAGATAAAGTTCATAGGCTTTGGTGGAGATGGAGGCACTTACGACATCGGATTACAGAGTCTATCAGGTGCAATGGAAAGAGGACATGACATGCTTTATGTGTGTTATGACAATGGGGCATACATGAACACAGGTATCCAAAGGTCAAGTGCTACACCGTTAGGTGCAGATACAACCACATGTCCTGCAGGTTCAGTTATCCCCGGAAAACTTCAACAAAGAAAAGACCTTACAAAGATAATGGCTGCACATGGGATACCCTATGTTGCACAGGCATCACCAAGTCATTGGCAGGATTTGATGAAAAAGGTCAAGAAGGCACTTGAGATAAAAGGGCCTAAATTCATGAACATAATAGCACCTTGTAACCGTGGGTGGCGTAGTCAAACAAACGATGCGATACTGCTTAGTAGGTTGGCGGTAGAGACATGTTATTGGCCTCTGTTTGAGATTGAAAATGGTATTACAAGGATTACGGTTAAACCAAAGGAGAAAAAACCCCTTGTGGACTTTCTTAAACCTCAAGGCAGATTCAAACACCTATTTGCACCGCAGAATGAACACCTTTTGAAAGAGGCTCAAGACTATGTTGACAGATACTGGGAGAGACTCTTAAAAGAGGAGGCTTGTTTTGCAGAGGCAAAGGCAGAAGAAAACTAATCTCTAAAAAATCAGAGGCACCTCATAAAAAGGGGTGCCTCATATTGACTATATTTACGGCGTATTAACATCCAAGACTAAGGCAATTCTATGAACCACCCCACCTCTTAAGATTGTTTTGTATGAATTCTATGACCTGCTTATGTTCCTCGTTGCCTCTATCCTTGATGTATAAGGGAGTTCCAAATGAAAAATATACCTTCATTTTAGGTATGAGTTTGCCCAAATCCTTAATCAACTTACCATTTTGCCATGCATCTGTCTTTAGTGCAATGGGTATGACAGGCACCTGAGCGTTTTTTGCGAGTTTTATGCCTATTGTATTAAACTCTTCAGGGTTAAATGACACGGTTCGTGTTGTCTGGGGAAAGACTATAACTGATATGCCTTGTTTTATCATCTGAGTTCCTTCTGAAATTACCTTCTTGAAGTCCTCTCTTGGATTTGTCCGTGTAACTGTGATAGGGTTTGTGGCAATCATTATGTGTTTAAACAGGGGATATCTTACGAGGCTTTCTTTGATAACGAATGTAACAGGTTTTATTGGTGCAATTATGCCGGGTAGTACTGTTGTCTCAAGCATGCTCATGTGATTACCAATAAAAACCACTGGTGATGGTGTGTCCTTGATGTTGTTTATCCCTGTAATGTTGAGTATTACTCCAGCCCTTTCAAGTCCTCTTATTACACGCATGCTGTCGTGTATCCATTGTTGCCTTGTGTAGCCCCCCCTTTTAGCAACATTACTACCTGTAATTACAACATCAATAAGTCGGAGATAAAAGAAAAAAGAGGGAAGTTTTTTATAGACTAATGCACCATCGCTTATGGGTGTCTCATATGTTCCTTCAGGGGTAAAGGTGAGTGGTTGTAAGTAGTTTTTCATTACTATAAAGCCTTTTAGTTATTCATTTGATTTTGGTATTATACACACTAACAATTAAACATTGCTAATATGAATTGATGACTCGTCTTAAAACGACTAATAAAATGACTATAAACAGACCTTTTACAGAAAGGGCATTTTAGATTAGGAATGATTACCCAAAGTGCAAATATACAAGAGCAATTGAGGACTCTAAGAGAGTTTACCGCTATAATAAACTCTACACTTGACCTGCATGACTTGATGAATATCGTCATGGAGAGGGCAAAATCAGAACTTGGTGCTGAGGCATGTTCAATACTTTTTTACAACCCACAGACCAATAAGTTGGAATTTGAGGTTGCAATCTGTGATGACGAGGATACCTGTGAGATACTCAAAAAGAAGATAGAGATTGAGGTAGGACAGGGGATTGCAGGATGGGTGGCATTACACAAGGAACCTCTATACATAGAGGATGTTAGTAAGGATGAGAGATTTTATAGTGGTGTGGATAAGACCACGGGCTTTGTCACAAGGGCAATTATTGCCGTTCCCCTCATAGGCAGGACTGGACTAATTGGTGTTGCAGAGATAATAAACCCTACAATGAAAAACTACGACAAGGATATCTTTTTAAATCTATGCAAGCAGTTTGCAATTGCGATTGAGAATGCTTTGCTTTATAAGGAGTCACTTGAAAGGGAGAAGATAAGACAACAGATTGAGATAGCATCACAGATACAAAAGAGTTTTTTGCCTTCAGACTCAAGGTTTGAAAAGGGCGACTTTTTGATATCCGCTACAAATATCCCAGCTTACACAGTAGGTGGTGATTTATATGACTTTGTTGACTATCCAAACTCAAAGGGGGGCGTATTCATAGGGGATATATCAGGAAAAGGGGTGTCTGCTGCACTTTACATGGCAAAACTGATAAGTGACTTTAGGCATATAAGTGTATCTCATAAGAAATTAACCCATGTCATGAGTAGCCTTAATGCCCTAATCATGAAGGCTCCAATGGGAATGTTTTTAACCGCTATTTACATAGTGTTTGACTCAAAAAATGGTAGGATAAATTATATCAATGCGGGACATCCACCCTTTGTATTAGTGAGGACAACTGGTGATGTTAAGGTGATTGATGACATATCAGGCCCTCCTTTAGGTATCATTGATTATGAATACAAGCGTTCAAGTATGATTCTAAACAAGGGCGATAGGTTGTATTTGCTAACCGATGGTGTGATTGATATGGTAGATATGAAGGGAAAGAATCTGGGTTATGATAAAATTACTGACTTCTTTGTGAAGAATCATGCCCTAAAAGACCTTTTTGGCGGATTTTTAGCATTTATTGAAGACTTTGGTAAGGGACAACAAAGAAATGATGACATTACTGTTGTGGAGATAATGAGAAGATGAATTCAAAAACAAAGCACATAGCGTCTATTACTATACCTTCACACCCAATGTATCTTAGTATGATCAGGGCTTTTATTGAAAAACTCTTGTTATTGATTGACACACCTCCATCAGTCATTGAAGACATCAAAAGTGGGGTTGATGAGGCTTGTTCAAATGTAATAAAGTATGCCTACAATCATGACTATACAAAGAGTATTAAGGTTTCTTTTAATTGTTCAAGGTCAGAGATTACAGTCACAATAGAGGATGAGGGTGCGTTTTCTTCTTGCCTTGACTTTAAAGGGCGTGATCTTTCAGAGGTTAGGCCGGGTGGACTTGGTATTCACTTCATAAAGAAAGCCTTTGATAAGATAGATTTTAAACGGGTTGATGATACAAACAGACTAATTCTTATCAGAAAGATTAAAAAAACAACTATGAAGCCCAAAAAGAAGGGCAGACAAAAAATAAGGTCAAACAAAGGTAAATAATCATGAAGATAACAACTGAAGATATACCAAAAGGCAAACTGATAATGATATCAGGGGAAATAGACATGCACACATCCCCTGCATTGAGAGATGTTTTAATGAAACTTACGAAGAAGAAGGTAACCCCGATTATCGTTGATCTACTTGAAGTGAGTTATATGGATAGTTCTGCTATTGCCACTTTTGTTGAGGCACTAAAGAATATGATGTCTTATAAGGGTTCATTGAGGTTGTGCAATCTTTCTCAAAGGGTATCAGAGATATTTACATTTGCAAAGTTGAACAAGATATTTGAGATTTATAAGACCAGAGAAGATGCCCTTAAAAATTGTTAATCCAATTGCTATTGTCGGAATAAAGACCGTCAACATCCTTTCAATTATCAAGAATGTATCAATCTTAATCAACGAGATATTTTATTGGACTCTGATATCACCCTTTAAAACAGGCAAGTTAAGATTGAAATCCACATTTTCAGAGATGGTAAAGATTGGGTATAACTCTGTGCCAATAGTTGTAGTCATATCCTTCTTTGTGGGAATGATTTTAGCCCTTCAGTCTGCCTATCAATTAAAAAAGGTTGGCGCACTGATATATGTTGCAAACCTTGTAGGAGTATCACTTACAAGGGAGCTCGGACCAATAATCACGGCAATACTAATAGCTGGTAGGAGTGGCTCATCCTTTGCAGCCGAGATTGGTTCTATGAAATCAGCTGAAGAGATAGATGCATTGAGGAGTATGGGTATCAATCCGGTGAGTTTTTTGGTATCACCAAAGATGATGGCTATGCTCATCATGGCTCCCTGTCTTACTATCATTGCAGATTTCATTGGTATATTTGGAGGTTTTGTCTTATCCATTACTGCTGTTGGCATACATCCTCACAGTTACATTCAACAGACTATCAATGCGTTGATGGTGAAGGATGTGATTACTGGATTGGTCAAGTCTATTGCCTTTGGGGCTATTATCACAGTTGTTGGTGCTTATCATGGATTTCAAGTAACTGGTGGGGCGGAGGAGGTAGGGATGAGGACTACAGCGTCGGTTGTATCCTCAATATTCATGGTAATTGTATTTGACTTGTTCTTTACAGTGCTTTTCTATTATTTTACTTAACTTGGGATGGACGAAAAAATCGTAGTCAAAAACTTGGTAACAAGATACGGTAACAAGACAATACTTAAAGACATCTCCTTTTCTGTGCAACAAGGCAGGATAACTGCTATAGTAGGTGGAAGCGGATGCGGCAAGAGTACATTGTTAAAACACATCATTGGGCTGTTAAAGCCTGCATCAGGTGAGATATGGATAAATGGCAAGGACATAACAAAACTATCTGAGATGCAACTAAATGATTTTAGAAAATCTATTGGGGTCTTATTTCAGGGTGCAGCCCTTTTAAACTCTATGACCATTGAGGATAATGTTGCTTTACCCATTAGAGAACATACCCATCTGAATGAGGCTACTATAAAAATAATGGTCAAGATGAAACTTGATTTAGTAGGACTTTCTGGGTTTGGTGACTTTTATCCGTCTCAACTTTCAGGGGGTATGAAAAAAAGGGCAGGCATCGCAAGGGCTATGGCACTTGATCCAGAGATGCTTTTTTTTGACGAACCCCAAGCAGGACTTGACCCTATTACATCAGCAGGATTAGATGCCCTGATTCTTAAGCTTAGAGACATCTTCAAGATGACCATAATCGTTGTAACACATGAACTACACAGTCTTTTTACAATTGCAGACACGATAGTGATGTTAGATAAAGGGGAATTGATCTTTGAAGGAACAGTAGAGCAGTTTAAAAATGCACAGGATGACAGGGTAAAAAGGTTTATAACAAGAACACCAGAGGACGAAAACTACTGTCCAGAAGACTATTTCAACATCTTAACAGCAGATTAAAATTAAAACTTTTTTGAGAGGACTATATGAGGGATGAGATTAAGGCTGGGTTGATTATCATAATAGGAATGGCTATATTGACATTATCTGTCATCGCAATAGGGGGCACAAAGATTTTTGATTCTTTTGATGTTTATTATGTGAAACTTTACAATGTTACAGGACTTGATAGTGGTTCAGCAGTTATGCTTGGAGGTATGAAGGTTGGTAGGGTATTATCAATAATGGCTCCTGAAAAGCCAAACTCACCAATAACCATTGAAATAGGTATAGATAAGGGAACTACCCTTTATGAAGGCACCACTGCCACTATAAGTCAGATTGGTTTTGTGGGAGATATATTTTTACAGCTATATCTAAACCCCACAAAAGGAGGGAAAATACCACCAAAGTCAACTATCCCAGCCATTGAGCAATCAAATTTCAACACCATAATGGCAAAAGCAGAGGAACTCACCGTATCTCTTAAAAGATTAGTTGAGGATACAAACAAGGTCTTCACTGATGAAAACACCAAAAAGATATCCACAATTCTTGACAACACAAACACGATAATACTCAATACTGACAAAAGATTAGAACTTGCAATAGTAAGCCTGCAAGAGATGACTACAAAACTAAATTCAACACTTACAAAGATTGAGTCAACCATAGATGACAACAGGTCTGATATAAGGGATATAGTTGTTAAGCTCAAAAAGGATCTTGATGCAGTTGAAGATCTCATAAATTCATTGAAGGGTGTATCAAATAAGATAGCATCAACTGCAGATTCGGCCAATCACATGATACAAAATCAGAATGAAAACCTTGATTCTGTCTTGAAACAACTCGTAAAGACAACAGACTCACTAAACGATGCAATCATAGAATTTAAAAATAGACCATGGAGGCTTTTTTATCGTGAGGTCGTAGGTAAGGAGGAATAATAGGCATGTATAAGATATTGATTTTTGTTTTTGGTATCCTGATTTTTTCCTGTAGCACAACAACTACAAAGATTTACAGCATAAACATAACCCAATACCCCCAAGAATCAAAAAAGGTAAAGACCGATGAAGCACTTTTATTAAAGGTCAATTCAAGTATGTATTTTAAACAAAGTTATATAATCTACAGGTCATCAGTATATGAGATGATGCAATCTCAATATGCAAAGTGGGATACCCCTCCAGATGATTTCTTAAGGCATCAAATAACAAAGGCGTTTATGGCAAAAGGATTATTCAAAGAGGTGCATCAAACAAAGTCGTCTCATGTTAGTAAATCCTTTTTATTGAATGTAGATATCAAGGACTTCTCAAGGTATGATGACATAAACACAAGCTATGCGGTATTGATTTTAGATGTAAACCTAAAGGATACTCTTGGCAATAGTATTTACAACAAAGAGATATCATTAAAACAAGGAATTGATGACAGGTCATACCTCAGTCTTGCAAAAGGGATGAGCGTTTTGATGACTAATGCACTCCAAACAATTACAGACGATGTAGAGAATTCTCTTGACAGATATTTATCAAAAAAGTAGATTTCAAGGAGGGATGCGAAATGAAGCTTAATGACGATGCAATAAAAAATCTGATTGGTATTCAGGATATAAAACAGATAAGACAGGGGCAATTAGACGGCAACAAGTTAAAGGAACTAATTATAAAGAAACACCTAATATCAGTTACATTAGGTGCAATACAGAAGACAAAGGTTGTAGTTGCCTTGTACAAGCCTATACCAAATATACTAATAGCAGACTATGTTTTAGAGATGGAAGAGCCTTACGATTTTATTGTAAGGATTATAAAAGACATACTTACAAGACACACAAAGATAAAGGGGTTTAATTTCAACCCAGTAGCAAAGACTTGTGAGTTTGTAATATTAGATAACAAGCCAGAAAAACCAGAACTTTTTAAACTAAGATTTATGGACAACTGTTTTAAGCCCGGACAGAGTGGCAAGCTTTATCAGATTTTTGAATATAGAGG
>JAOAGP010000071.1 GCA_026415695.1 Thermodesulfovibrionales bacterium
AAAAATTTCTGTGCTATTGATACGATTGCAAATCCTGACAATGTCCTTTATATGGGCAAGAATCTCCTGATGATTGCCGAAGATTCAGGTTTCCACTACAACAACATGCTCTGGGTTTACAACACAGAGACAAAGAAGCTCACAAGGATTGGCACAGTTCCACCGGGTGCAGAAGTAACAGGTGCCTTTGGAAACATCAATATCGGAGGTAAAAAATACATAGCATTTAATGCCCAACATCCATATGGTGAAAGCAGGCGAAATGCAGCAGGACAAACCGTTTTACCAAGTGTAGTTTCAATAGATATAGAAAACCTCAAGGATTCTAAATATAAGGGGATTACAGGCTATATTTTTGGATTGCCTGAGTGGTAAAAGATTAATCATTACAAAAAGGGGCTATTTTTTGAAAGCCCCTTTTTTGTATTTTTAGGAGGTGCTTTATGATTAGGTTGATGTCTTTGTTTGTATTGACAACCTTGTTTTTACTCAATGCCTGCGGAGGTGGAGGCAGCACAAACATCTCACAAAGCACAATGGATACGGCACAATACATAACTAAATTATCGCAAGAAAATGGTATCAATTACGAAAAGATTATCAATACCGTAGCATATATTCCTCCAACTTGCTGGACTAATACCTATCCTGATAAAAGCACACCCTGTTTTCAGTGTCACCAAAAACCTGGACATGATGCAGAAAAGTTAGTTGCTTATTATAATCCCTGTTATAGTTGTCATACAGTTGGCAAAGAACCAAATTATCTTGACGATTCATCTCTTCAAATAGTTTATGCCTTCCCTAATGGGTTTACTAAAAATCCATGGACTAATCTTTTTAAAGATAAAACGCAGGCTGTAATGAATATTACAGATGACGATATAATAAGATACATAAGACAAGATAACTACATTGACAATGATAGTGAGATAATACTGAAAAAAAACCTTCCTTCTGACTGGCTCGGCTACAGACCTGATTGTTACTTTAACTTTGATACTGAAGGTTTTGATATAGATCCAAAAACAAAACAATACACTGGTTGGAGGGCATTTAGATATTATCCTTTCCCTGGAGGCTTTATGCCAACTAATGGTTCGTTTGATGATGTATTGATAAGATTGCCAGAAGAGTTTAGGACTGATAAGGATGGTAAGTTCAATAAAGAGATCTATAAAGCAAATCTTTCAATCCTTGAGGCATTGATAAAACAAAGAGACATCACTATAGAGTCTATTGACGAGCGATTAATTAATCATGATTTAGACAAGGATGGAATCCTTGGTATAGCAACAAAGGTTAAATTTACTTGGAAAACCAACCCAACCTCAATGACATATGTTGGCAAGGCTGAAGAACTACTTAAACAAGGCAAGTTGAGGCTTGCAGGAGGTTTGTATCCTGTTGGCACTGAGTTTTTACACACTGTAAGATACATTGACTGGGATGACGCCAAAAATGAACCTAAAATGTCAAAAAGGATGAAGGAGTTGAGATATGCAAAAAAAACATGGTGGGCAAATTACAATTTCTTAGAAGAATTCTTCAACAGGAAAGGTAGAGAGATATTTCTATTCGGAGAAGTAATTCCAGAATTCTTCGTTGGAAACTATAAAACTGGTTTTGAAACAGGCAATGGCTGGATCTATCAGGGGTATATTGAAGACAAAAGAGGTAATCTAAGACCACAAACCAATGAGGAGACAGTCTTTTGTATGGGATGTCATAGTTATATAGGGGCTTCTACTGATACAACCTTTGCATTTGCCAGAAAACTTGAAGGCTCATCCCAAGCAGATATCCATTACGGCTGGGGGCACTGGTCACAAAAAGGGCTTAAGGGGATAAAGGAACCAATTGTTGAGTATCAGGTAAAGGATTTATTAGGAAGACCATTAGGTAAACTCAATGAATACGCCTTTTATCTTAGATGGACTAAATCCGCTGATGACTATAGAATGAACGAAGAGGTAATGAGCGAGTTTTTTGATAGTTTAGGTTTCAGAAAAAGGGACAAACTTGCATTATTGAGGGACGACATTTCGGTCTTACTCTATCCCTCAAGACAGCGTGCAATGTTGCTAAACAAAGCATACTGGAGTATTGTAAAGGAGCAGTCTTTCACAAAAGGTAGAGACGCAACTGTTAAGCCAGCAACATCACTTAATGTCTTTGAAGACATAGAAAACAATCTACTTACTGCCGTGCCTTATAAGACTTATTAAAAGATGCAAAAAGGGGACTTTCAGAGTCCCCCCATCTTTTTACAAGGCAAGATTCTCATACATCTTTTTAGGAATTGCTATCAAGAGCATTGGAGATTGTGTCCAATAACCAGTATCTTCAAGAAAATTAGGTTTTATACCAATACATTCAATCAATGCCTTGTTTAAAGGTAGTGGAGGGGCGCAGTGTCCAAAACCCCCAAAAAGTCTATGTGTTGAAAAGAGCACATAGTCATCCCTTTCTTTGAAATACTCCCTAACAGCCCTTGCCTCCCCAATGCTTGCTGGGTTTGGACAGATATTTAGATACGATATAGGTTCATAAAAATCAAAGGGTTCATCAATGCTATCAGGCAGAAAATACATATCATGAATGGCGATCACACAGTTATCACCAAGAAGTGGTAGTATCTTTTCAATGTAGTCCTTTGCAAAGTCGTATTCATGCATTGAGTCAATGTGACAAAGGTCAATCTTCCCAATGAGATCATTTTCCTTGATGTATTGCGGGACGGTAGAGATAGCATCACCACACTTTACCTTAAGGTCTATATCAAAAAGCCTCATCATCTCTGTAAATTCCGTGCATTCACAAAGGTCAAATGTTGCAAAGGTAAAATCATCAGACACCTTTCTCAATGCCTCGTAGATAAACACGGTTGAATAACCACGAAAGGGCGAAAACTCTATTATGTTTTTAGGCTTAAGCATGTTTATCAAGGCATATAATATGAGTCCGTCAAGGTCATTGTAGAAATTTGTTGACTGCCAAATCTGATTTCTACGGCAGAGTATCTTGTTTTGTAATTCAGATGCGTATGGTCTTAAGAATGAGCCAAGCCTTTTTGTCATCTCGGATTTGTCCTCTTTATAGCCAATAAACCCTCTTAAGCGGATAGCAATATCTAATGTTGATGAGTGTTTAAGCATAAACTCTGCAGGGGGATAACTACCAAACACCTTTATGACCTTATCCATGCATTTATAGGCATCATCATATTGAGCAAGCATAAAATGGGATAATCCCTCTGTAAAATATCCTTCAATGTGTTTAAGTTTGTAATCACCTGCTAATTGAAAATACCTTATGGCATCTTCATAGTTCCCCAATGCAAAGCACTCAAGCCCGAGTCTGTGATAAACTACTTTATCATGCTCATCAGAGATACCAATCGCCTTGAGATAATAATCATAAGCCAGTTTGCTATCTTTCCTTACTTGATGTGCAATTTCAGCAAGATAATAAAAGGCATGCCTGTCAACACCACCTAAATCAACATACCCCCTTAAAAACCTTTCTGCAACCTCGTATATCTTAGAGTCATAGTTGACCACCCCAATGATGAGTATTATCTCCTTATCAATGCTACAGTAATCATAGAGCCTTATAGACAACCTCAAGGCATCCTCTTGATAGCCCTCCTTACGGAGTCTGACAAAGAAGGTCTTGAGCATAAAAACCATCATGTCTTTGTCTTTGAGATTTGTAATGATGTTAAA
>JAOAGP010000092.1 GCA_026415695.1 Thermodesulfovibrionales bacterium
AAAGAGGGTTCAAGTCCATAAGTACTCTTGCTTTAAACTCCTAACACTTGAACCCTTTTTTACAATGATTATGCCCTCATTGTAAATCTATCTAACAGATATTGACAACAGGTATAATATAACTTGAAAAGTCACTGTAAGAAGGGTGATTAAATGTTGGTTCAGGTAAAAAAGAGGGCGCAGATAACTATACCCTTACAGATACGAAAGGCAATGGGAATAAAGGAAGGAGATATGCTTGAGGTTGGACTAAAAGAGAGTGAAATAGTATTAAAGCCAGTCATGAACAGGACGGTAGAATTAATGCATTAATGTTTAAATCAATCATTCTTATCCTAATTTACTTAATTTATCTTAATGCCCCATCCGAAGCAAGTTATAAGACTATCACAGACACAGAGGGTAGGACAGTTGTAATCCCTCAAAGGATTGAAAGGGCAGTTGTCCTTACCGCTACCTGCATTGAAACAATTTACATTATTGGTGCGATTGATAGAGTAATAGGGATAAGCAAAAACATCCTTGACAATCGCTTGTTACCCACGATAATTCCTCAACTAAAGCAAATCCCTGTGGTCGCTCAATCTACGGCAATTGTAAACCTTGAGTCAATACTTGCCCTCAAGCCTGATGTCTTAATTACGATGGGACCAGAGCATATAGCAATTGGTATGGATAGTAAGACTGTAAAAAGGATTGAGGGTTATGGAATACCAGTTATATTGCTTAATCTTAAGAGCCTTGATGAAAACTACTATTCTATCAGACTTCTTGGAGAGATATTTGATAGCAAAGACAAGGCACAGGGATTAATAGACTACATGAAGGGTATAGTTGCCCATGTGCAAGATAAGATTAAGGAAATACCGCCAGATAAAAGGGTGAAGGCACTTTATGTCTCTGGTAATAATCCTAACTATGTGGCAGGTGGTTATTGGAAGGAGCAAGATATAAGGGTGCTTGCTGGTGGTATAAATGTGGCAAAGGACATCCCTCAATTTATGGCAACGGTCTCATCTGAACAGTTGGTGATGTGGAATCCAGATGTAATTACCATCTCAACCTCTGCTAAATACAACCCAAAGGATGTTTATAAAAATCCTCATCTAAAAAACATCAATGCAGTCAAGAATAAACGGGTATTTAAGCATCCTTATCATATTGCTGGGCTTTTTACTCCACGAGTGCCACTACTATTAGCATGGCATGCTGCAAAGTTTTACCCTGAATTAGGCATTGATTGGGTGACAATCACAGATGATTTTTTTAAGAAATTTTATGGGGTTTCTTATAGTGGTCCAAGACAATAAGAGCCTAAAAATCCTATTAATAATCGCCCTGTTTATTCTATCACCTGTTTTCTCTCTTTTTATAGGTGCATATCAATTACCACCACATAAGATTTGGCAGGTAATTGATGGTGCTTTTAGGGGTCAAACAACACTTTTTAACGAAGGCACAATACTCTTTGACATCAGGATACCAAGGATAATAATTGCCATGTTGGTTGGCTTTTCAGTGTCTGTGTCAAGTGCTACCTTTCAGGCTACTTTTAGAAATCCTCTTGTCAGTGAATACATATTGGGGCTTTCAAGCGGTGCTGCCTTTGGTGCAAGCCTATCAATAGCCTTTTTTGGTGACCACATCCCCATCCAACCCCTTGCCTTTGTGTTTGGCATCATTGCCGTTTTTATGAGTTACTTGCTGTCAAGGATAAAGGGTGAAAGCACGGTCTTATCCCTTGTCCTTTCTGGGATTATTACAACAGCAGTCTTTACTGCAGGAAATTATATAATCCGATACATTGTTGAGCCTGAAAAACTTCAAGGCATTGTTGTCTGGCTAATGGGGAGTCTTTCTGCTGCCTCATGGAATGATATTTACTGGTCAGCACCGTGGATACTGATTGGTTCAGCATTGTTGATACTCTTAAGATGGCGTTTAAATGTTTTGTCAATGGGTGATGAGGAGGCAAAGGCATTGGGTGTAGATGTGGGGAGGTTGAAGGTAGTGTTTATACTATTAGCAACCTTGATAACTGCCTCTGCTGTTAGTGTAGTGGGTATTATTGGATGGATTGGACTAATGGTGCCACATATAACAAGGATGTTGTTAGGCACTGACAATCGCTTGGTCTTGCCAATGTCTGGCATCATTGGGGCTATTTTAATGCTTATTGCAGACAACATCGTGAGGGTCTCTTCAGGGGTTGAACTCCCAGTAGGTGTGCTTACAACATTAATAGGGGCACCGTTTTTTGCCTATCTCATTAGAAAGACAAAAGGTGGCTGGGAATGATTGAGGTAAAAGGGCTGTGCTTTAGTTATGAAGAGTCAAGCAAAATCTTACATGATATAGATTTTAGTATTGCAAAGGGTGAGGTTATATCTATTTTAGGTCCTAATGGCTCTGGCAAGACTACACTTTTAAGATGTATAAACGGATTGCTAAAGCCAAAAGGTGGTAATATTTATGTAAATGGGCAAGACATAGTTCATCTGAAAAGAAAGGAGATTGCAAGGCATATTGCCTATGTGCCTCAAGACCACAAGTCAACCTTTCCATACACCGTATTAGATGTTGTGCTTTTAGGTAGGACGCCTTACATAGGGGTCTTTTCATCGCCAAAGCAATCGGATATTAAGAGTGCATATGAGGTCTTAAAATCTGTTGGTATTGAGCATCTCTCTAACAGACCCTACACACATCTAAGCGGTGGTGAGATGAGACTTGTCCTCATCGCAAGGGCACTCTGTTCAGGTGCAGGGGTATTGCTATTTGATGAGCCCACATCAAATTTAGATTTAAGGCATCAGGGAGATGTGCTTCGTATAATCAAGGATGTATCTAAATCAAAAGGGCAGTCAGTATTGATGACTATTCATGACATAAACCTTGCAATGATGGTCTCCGATAGGGTGATATTGATGAAAAATGGTTTTATAGTTACGCAAGGTTCACCAAAGGATGTATTGACAAGAGACTGGATTGAGCATACCTACGATTGTGAGGTGGATGTAGTCAATAATGGCAATGATGGATTGATAAGGTTGAAACTATGAGTAAATGTAATCAAATCTTTGACCCGAGATTTTGGTCTCAGTGCTGGGATGAGGCAAATACAGATTCACCAATAACCTTTACAAAAGCCACTGAAAAGAAGTGGCAGACCTATTGGAATAGTATTAGTGATGTTTATCAAGACAGAACAGCGTTTGATAAAGAGTTAGCCCGTCGCACAGTTAATCTATTAGAGACTGAAGGCATAATCAAGCAAGATTTTAAGGTATTAGACATTGGTTGTGGCACAGGCACATACACATTGCCTATTGCAAAGAGGGTTTTTCATGTCTATGCACTTGACAGTGCCAAAGAGATGCTAAATAGATTAATACAAAATGCTTCCGAGGACTCCATCAAAAACTTAACGATAATTAACCAATCATGGTATAGATGTAGATACAAAGGGGAATTTGACCTTGTATTTACATCCTTTTGCCCTGCAATAAGGGACACTGCAAGTTTGATGAAGATGCACAGGGCATCGCGTCAGTATTTGTGTTATGTAACATCATGTCAAGAGGCTGATATCTTTAAACAGATTAGACAAGACCTATGGGAGCGTCTCACTGGCAAGCCCTTTGGGATATACCGCTCCTTTGATGTCATCTATCCTTTTAACTTTTTATATGCCAAAGGCTTAATGCCATCATTAAAATACATAACCCATTCCTACACCTATGAGGTCTCTGTTGAAAAACAAATAATACAGCATGAAAGGTTTTTTGAGATATTCACCGATGTTGACAGACAAAGGATAAAATCTACCGTAAAAGATTACATTGAAAAGAGATTCAAAGACAGTATCATAAAGACCGAGATAAAACGAAGGATTGCAGT
>JAOAGP010000097.1 GCA_026415695.1 Thermodesulfovibrionales bacterium
AATACAAACTCCATAGCACACCTCCTCATTTGATTATACTACAATGCGAGTGAAAGTAAAAGGTGTGTTGAAATGAGCAAAATATTAAAATTTTGAGTGGTAAATTCCATAATATTTTGTTATCTTTTTTAGAAAAAAAAGGAGGTTGTTATAAACATGCAAACATATCTTGCATTTGTGTCTTCAAATATCTTTGAGACGATTAACCCGTTTTGGACTGCAGTTGACAGAGGGTTAATAAAACCACAAAAAGTGGTGCTTCTTTCAATACCTGAATACAAGAAGGAGGTTCAGAGTATCTCAAAGTGGTTTTCTACAATCTCTGAAAGATACTTGGGATCTGAGCATAATTTAATAGTAGAAAATCACACCTTTGATGATGAAAATATCCCAGTCTTTATTGAGATAATCAAAGACCTCATCACTAAAGAAGTAGAGGCAAAAAGAGAGGTCGTTCTTGATACTACCTCTGCAGAGTGGAATTACATACCAGCTACTATAATGCTTATGGCAGATGAAAACAGGGATTTAATAAAGACTGTGTTTTACCAACAGTTTTCAAGCCCTGAATATAGCCAAATCCCCTATCCACTCATACCAAATCCTGAGCATAGACTTTATAATCTCTTAAAAATTCAAGCATTGGAGGATCTGTCTATATGAGGCAATACATCATTTCACACAAATATCTGCCAGTATTTTACAATCCACTACTAAGAGGGGGGCAACCTCTTACAATAGATATAAAAACCCCCGCATTTGGTGAAATTACTTTATGCAAGTTTACCATTGATAGAGATGGAGTGTGTTTACATGACTTTATAAGCCAAAAAAGATACAACACCATTCTTGAAACCATTTCAAATAGGTTACATAAGAAAAACTACATAGAAGAAATTCCTGAATACCAGTCTATCCATGAGTCACTGTTTATGAGTGGCATAATTAAACCTATTGGATTGGATGAACTTTATGACTATATAAACAGTGCTACTAAACAGTCTGTTGTAAAGGGTGGAGATGTTTATTACATTGCCTTTGACACTAATGCACTCATGGATTGTATATACACAAATCACTTAAGACAATTTGCCGACTTCCCAAATATAGACTTTATACTTTGTGAGACTGTTAGGTTTGAACTCACAAACAGAAGGGGGAAAATCAAGAGAGATACCTGTAATGACTTAACGCCTATACTAAAAGACAACGCATTTGACCTGCTCAATCAAAACTACCTTGCAGACAGACGCAGGTATGCAGGCTTTCTTGAATACAATAAGATTAGGCATGAGACAGATTGTGAACAACTTAAACCCATAATCTCAAATGATAATAAAGACGAAGAGATAATACGCACCTATGCACACTTTGCCACAGAAAAACATTCAAGAAAGGTCTTACTAATTTCAAGGGACAACGAATTTATACGGATGTCTCCAAGTTTGCCAGATGTTATTCCTATATCAATTAGCAGACCAGGGATGGTTGAAGGTAAAAAGCCTATTATATGCGAGTTTGCATCCTTTCATTCATTTTTATATCACCTTTCAGTGAGTTTTTGTTGTCTTGAACTATGCTTAAATGAACACAGGCTTTTTAAGTATCTTGGTGTATGGAGTCAGAAAAACACTTCACAATGGGAAAATCAATTCGTCAAGATTGAACCCAATAAGGCTTTGCCATTTTTAGATGATATTGATAAACAACTCTCTGTGCTTGAATCAATGAAATTCCGTAGAGAGCATTGGAGATTTCCGCAGACTGATTTGTAGATATGGGTTTTTTATTCAAGAATATATGTAATCCAGAAAACCTGACATTTGCATGGAGGTATGTCCGCAAAAAAGGCTCAGCAGGCGGAATTGATGGTGTAGACATCGCAGAGTTTGACAAGGCATCTTCAGATTACATTTTGGAGTTATCTGAAGAGCTGGCTACGGGGAAATACAATCCTGAACCTTACTACAAAATTGATGTGCCAAAACGGATAGGTTCATCAGAAAAGAGGACACTTGGCCTTCTTACAATTAAAGACAAGATAGTCCAACAAACTGTAAGAAATGTGATAGAACCACTCTTTGAGAAGCAGTTTCTTGATGTTAGTTATGGCTACCGTCCTGACAAAGGACCTTTGAAAGCGGTAAAAAGGGTGAGACACATGATTACTTCTGAAAAAAGGCACTGGATAACCGTCTGTGATATTGATAAATTCTTTGACACTCTTAACCATGAAAAACTTTTTGAACTCATTGAAAAAACCATCTATGAAAAAGAAGTGCTTCATCTACTTAGACTGTGGGTAAAGATGGGCAATGTGGATAAAGACGGCAAGTGGATTGATAGACCTATGGGTGTGCCACAAGGTGGAATCTTAAGCCCACTAATGAGCAACATATATCTACATCCATTTGACGAATACATGAAAAAAAGAGGACACGGGCTTGTCAGATACAGCGATGATTTTATAATCTTGAGCCCTGATGACCAAAAGGCAAGACAGTCTTTAATTGATGCAAAGTGTTTTCTTGAGGATGAACTTTTTTTAAAACTCAACGAAGGCTATGAGATAAGACATATTAGCAAAGGCTTTGTTTATATGGGCTTTCTGTTCAAAGATAATCAGATAAGTATTGATGCAGAAAAGATGCAGAAAATAAAGATGAAGATACACTTTACTTGCAAGAATAACTTTCATAAACCAGTGCATGTTTTTATAGATAAACTAAATGACGAGATAGACGGCTGGCGAAATTACTACAGACACCTTGCCCCAGAAGAACAAATTGCTCAAATTGAACAGTATCTAAAGCAACAGTTAGGCATCTATTTTAAGCGAAAGAAAAATGCAGGACAAATAAAGTTCAAAAGTGATGTAATCAACTACGCAAAGCAGATAAGATTCATTTCAGATGATGCCCTTTCTGATGAAAGTCAAGAGTTTGCAAAACAACTTATAGACTTTATCTGGAATAACAAAGCATTTAAAACACATACTTCTTCCAACATTAAGGATAGTAAACTCCCTGTTGATCGACCTTCACCTAACATAAAAGAGCCAGACTTAAATCAGCGCTCCTCAAATAATGAAAATCTAAAGGCAACCAATATTGCACAAAACAATGAAGACATCTATTCCAATAAAACTGATCAAAAAAAGTCCATGATTAGTGAAACACAACCTCCAAAGGAAATCACCGTGCAGATTCCTATTGAACAATCTGGACTGAAAGATTCAGATACGGTTTCTCATGATAAACAAGCCGAACTCAAGGTTCAGCAAAAAAAGCGGGAATACTACAAAAAACGCATACTTACAGGAAATCTTGTAGTTACCACACACAACTGCTTTTTAGGTCGGCGTAAGGGAAGAATCATTGTTAGATACCAAAAACAGGTTATCAAAGAAATTTCAGCAGACAAGATAGACCATATTACAATCACTGCACATGGTGTAAGCCTATCTTCGAACCTTATTGACTTATGTGTTAAAAAGAAAATACCCATTGATTTCTTTAACTTTAAAGGCGAACCTACTGCAAAGCTCTTTCTTCCAATAGTGCCAGATGCAAAGATAAGCATTGCACAGACGGAGGCATTTTTTAATGGGAAGTGCTATCACATTGCCTCACAAATAGTAGAGGCTAAAATAACCAATCAAATGAATGTGATAAAGTATTTTCTTAAATCCAGAAAATCAAGAGATGAGGAATTTAGAAATATATGCAACAAAGCATTAGAAGAAATGGGAAAACAGAAAGAATTAGCAGAAAATCTTGAACATGTTAAGGATTTTGACCTCTTTAGAAATAGACTAATGGCAATAGAAGGTGCTGCATCGTCACACTACTGGGAAGTAGTGTCAAAACTCCTTGAAGATGATGTCCTTTTTGTAAAGAGAGAGCGTCAAGGGGCAAAGGATTTGGTCAATTCCTGTCTTAACTATGGCTATAGCCTACTTTATTCAAGGATTTGGCAGATATTGATACAAACTGGACTCAACCCTATGATAAGTTATCTTCATAAAGAACAACCTAACAAACCCACTCTCACCTACGATTTAATTGAGGAATTTAGGCAGATGATAGTTGACAGGACAATTTTTTCCATGTTTACAAAAGGCAGGGAACTAAATCTTACTGATATGGGGCTGTCAAGTGCAAGTAGGCAGTTAATAGTGGATGAGGTTGTTGAGAGGATTAAAACAGAGACAGTATTTAGGTCAAGTAAGATGACTTATGAGGCAATCATAAGTCATCAGGCAAAGGCATTGGCAGATTATCTTAAAGGTGAGGCACCTACTTACAAACCATACATCGGGAGGTATTAGATGGCAAAAAATGCTTATTTTACAATAGTAGCCTATGATGTAGTTGACGATAAACGCAGAAAAAAGATTGTTGACAAACTCCTTGACGCAGGAGGTGTGAGAGTAAATTACTCAGTCTTTGAGTGTTTACTACCAAAGGGCAAGTTAAACAAACTTAAAGAATCACTCATAAATCTCATAGATGAAAAACAAGATAGACTCATTTTTTACCAACTTTGTGAAGGCTGTATAGAACATGTGCAATATCATGGTGCAGAAATTGACTACTCAGTTTTGGAAAAAGAGGAGATTAATATGTTTGTTTAACAATCCAATAATATCAATAAGTTTTGTTTTTTTAGATCTTCGTATTTTTTACAAAACCCTATTAAAGATGAGAACCCATTGAATTATAATGAATAATGTCCATTTACTGTGTTATTTACACCACAGATAAGGCAAGACAAAAAATACGAAGATGTGGTTTTAGGAAACATAAGTAGAGTAGATCTTCGTATTTTTTCAAAAAGGGGTATTTTTGGGTGTTATATATCAAGTAGTTATAAAGGGCAAAAATTAGAAAATACGAAGATCTCATTTTTTAATAAGTTTTAGAAACGATCTTCGTAGATTTTGGGTTAATGATATTTAGTAAAAACAGATAGTTATAGAGATAGGAGGGTCAAAATGAGGGGTTCAGGGATTAAAAAAAGGTGAGATCTTCGTAAATTTTGGCTATTTGAGTTAAAAACATTGAGTAATATAATGAAAAGGAGGGTTCTCAAAAAATAATTGACTTTTAGGTTTTAGATAATATAAGATTTTTCATATTGTTTTACCTTTGACCCGATTGAAAGGGGATTGAGACACGCCCGAGAGTTTTACTGCCCTCTCAAACATCTCCTTTGTTGATGCAATAAGCCGCCCAAGACCGAAGGGGCGTAAGTCAAACACCGCCAACGGTCTCTGGCTATTCCTCCACATAAAAATTTCGCCCTTATACATCAACAAAAAGGCGAAATCTCCTGTGGAGGAGATTTC
>JAOAGP010000104.1 GCA_026415695.1 Thermodesulfovibrionales bacterium
CTTGTGCATCCTTGAAATTGGAACACACAACAGATGAATACCCTAATGTATCAAAAAATATATGAAGTAACTCTGCAATATCAGGCTCGTCTTCTATTATGAGTATTGTTTTAGGCTCAACCATAGATCAAACTGAATTGATTATCTCCCCGGCTATTTCCTCTAATGGTAATACCTTATCTGCAATGCCTGCATCTACTACAGCCTTGGGCATGCCATACACCACGCATGTCTCCTCATTTTGAGCAAATATCCTTCCTCCTGTCTTCTTCAACGCCATCAGCCCCTTTTGTCCATCATTACCCATCCCTGTAAGAATCACCCCTAATGCCCTACCGGGAAAAAGTTCGGCAACGGATAACATCATAGCATCAACAGACGGACGATAGATAAATTCCTCCTTATTTTCTGAGATGCTAACAACTGTCTCAATACCACGAGGTCTCTTTAACCTCATATGTCCTCTGCCGGGTGCTATGTATGCTGTGCCAGCCTTGATAGGCTCTCCCTCTTCTGCCTCTTTTACAGTTATCTGACTCAATTGGTTCATCCTTTCTGCAAACGGACCTGTAAAGTTTGGGGGCATGTGTTGTGCTATTATTATTGGCACGGGAAAGTCCTTTGGTAAGTTAGGTATTATTGATTGAAGTGCCTTTGGACCACCTGTTGATGTCCCTATTGCAACAATACTTACCTTTCTCTCACCAATCGCCCTTGATGAAGGTGCGGTGATTACTGGTTTAGCAGGCTCAACACCCTTTGTTTGAATTGGTTTCTTTGCAATTGTCGGTATCTTCTTAGGGATACCTTTTTTGCCAATGTATTTGATCTTTTCTATTAGGAGTTCTTTTATCTTTACGATGTTTATTGATAAATCTGATAGATTCTTTGGGATAAAATCAACCGCACCTAATTCCAATGCCTCTAATGTTACCTTTGCACCCTCTATGGTTAGTGAACTCACCATGATTACAGGTATCGGGTTTTTCTCCATGATGTGTTTTAAGGCAGTAAGTCCATCCATCCTTGGCATCTCAACATCCATTGTGACGATGTCAGGCTTTAGTTGATTGACCTTTTCTATTGCCTCTAAACCATCTTTTGCTGTGCCCACGATAGATATCTCGGGGTCAGAAGATAACATACTTGAAATAGCGTTTCTCATAAACGCCGAATCATCAACTATCAAGACCTTTATCATAAATCCATTTCTCCCTTTGACTATATCTTAAACCATGTTGATATTGTTTTTAGTTCTGATGCAATCTTTTCCAACTCAATAGCAGAGTTTTTTACCTCACTAAACCCTTTTTGCATGTGTTTTGCAATTACTGCAATCCTTTCCATATTTTTAGATACATCCTCATAAGCGGATGACTGCTCCTCTGTAGCAGTTGCAATCTGTTGAACCATGTCTGTCACATCATCCACATATTTAACCGTATCATCTATGGACTTTATTGTATTGTTTATTCCAGATAACACCTTATCAATAGTTTCAATCTGAGATTGCATAGAGGTGACGGCACTGTTTACCTCCGTTTGCATGTCTTTTACTGTCTTTGCAATGTCATCTGTTGCATGGGTTGTTCTTTCTGCAAGTTGCCTTACACTGTCGGCAACAACAGCAAACCCCCTGCCTTGCTCACCTGCCCTTGCTGCCTCAATAGCAGCATTAAGGGCTAACAAGTTGGTTTGATCTGCGATTTCCTTGATCAGTACAATTATCTTGCTTATCTCTTCAGATTTTTTACCAAGCATATCAATCTTTTCAGCAGATGTTTTAACCAGATTTGTAAATTGCTCAATCTCTCTATGTGAAACGGTAACCACATCCTTGGTCTCTGATGATAGTTTCTTCATATTCATTGCGGCATCAGCAGTTGAGGTCGCATTCTTTGCCACCTCGTTTGTTGTTTGAGCCATCTCGGTCATAGCCGTAGCGGATTGTTCAATCTGCTCTGTTTGATTTGATGTCTCCTTCTCAAGAGACACAGCAGTTGACCTTAATAAGTCGGCATTCTTTGCAAGAACCTCTATAGTCTTTGTTATCTGCTGGATTATATCAAGAAGACTACTTACCATCTTGCACATTGAGGCGTGCACCTCTCCAATCTCATCCGATGGTCTCTCGCATACCTCAACCCTTAAGTTCCCAGAGGATATCTGCTCAGTCATACTTGATAGATCATGCAACGGCTTTGCTATTGACTTGTAAACCCACACACCAAATGATATACCGAATACAACAGCCAATAGGCTAATGCCTAATATTACAATACTGCTGATGTTTACTACCCTATTAACATTTGCTATTGACTTTTCCTGATCAGTTTGTGCCACTGTGAGTGTCTTTTTACCAGATTCAATCTCCTTTGCTATTATCTGTTTTAGGTTTTCAGTTGATGCCTGAGCCTTCTTTGTTAACTCTATCTGTGTCTTAATCTTTGTAATAATACCATCAGAAGACATCAGTGCTACCTTTATTGAGTTTATTGATGCCAAAGCTGACTGAGAAATCTTCCTTTCATCCTTTGCATCAAGCCTCAATAATGTCGTATCAAGCCTCTTAATGGTTGTATCTATGTCTGAAAACAACTTGTTTAGGGCACCCTGAATGGTGTTTATCTCTTCAAGAGTGGAGACAATAAATAGCCTATTGGTGTATGCATCAATCAAAGAACTCATAGAATTCAATTCAGAACTGAGTGTTAGCACACTTGTTGCAGCGGTTGACTGACTAAACATATCTTTTTGTCTTTTTGCCTCATGAGAGTATTTTTCGTTTATCTGTGCTATATCCTGATCTATAACAAGGCTAATAGCTGATAGTCTCTCGGCAATTTCCTTATACAAGGCATCCGCCTTAGTATCGGTAACAGCCGTTCCGGACATCAATATCTTTATGAGTTCATCTGCTTTATCTGAAATTCCTTTGATGTCTCCTTGTAGATTCTTTGATTCCTTGATAATCTCGTTTGTGTTTATCCTATTTAGTGATGAATTAATCTTTCCCCTTGCAATTATTAGTGCCTTTTTGTCAGCCGCCCTTGTTAATTCATAAAGACCCATTTGAAGGTCTTTTAGATGGTTTCTTAGTATCTCAGCCCTTCTTAAACGGTTCGTAATAGCATCAACATCACTAACTGATGTTACAAATATCTCTGCTGCAAAGGTCTGAAGCCCCCTTATACGATTATCCAGTTCTCTAAATCTTGCTCCTGTTTCCTTGAGCCTTTCTGTGATAAGTGTTTTTGCCTTTTTTGCATCCTCTTCAGCCCTTATTCTGTCTTGGGTTACAGAGAATATCTCTTGCCCTACCCTATTAATCTCATCAAATGTTTGTATCTTCATCCCGCTTAGTCTTTCAAGTGCTGTCTGTGATGTTTTGACTTCTTGTATAGACTTTTCAGCCTCTTGCAAGTTTTTTTTAAACTCATCTAAATTTTCTGATGTAGATGTCTTTATCAAATCAGATAGGGCAATGTGAAGTGCCTTTTGAAATTCAAGCGTCCTTGTCTGAAAAGGGGTGCTCTTCTCAGTAAGGTTTAGAAGATTACTCTTTACAAAAACCACACTCAAGATGCCTGCTCCTGCAACGGTTGCAATAACTACCAGCACTATTATGATGTTTAGTGTGAGTTTTTTCTTAATAGTCATATAATTACTCTATAAAAAACATTTCAAGATACATGTGCTTGTATCTTTATCATGTTATAAAAAGAATTTCATTTTATTTTATGTATTTCTTACCCTCACCGTTTATATAGTCAATGAGTTTTTGCACCTCTGTAGAGGGCTTTCCCACTGTCAGAAGTAATATTTGTCTTGATACCTCAGGCGTTGAGGGTGACTTTACTGATCCATCTAATATTGCTATTGGTCCTATACCAATAGCTTCAGGGTTTGATGCTACATTATGTTTTATGTCCTCTGCAGTCGTTGCCTCTAAAACATCCTTAGTAACTGGTTGTCCATCAAGGATATTTTTGATAAATAATGTGTTTGTCCCCGGTGTGAGTTTTCCCCATACAACGATTATCGGTGAGTCCTTACCACCTACTTCCTTCCAATTTTGAGCCTTTCCAGTGAAGATTAACTTAAGTTGTTCCTTTGAAAGTGCATTCACTGGATTGTCCTTGTGTAAAAGCACAATTATCTTATCCTTCCCTATGACAACCTGATGTAATTTTGAAGGGTCTTTTACCTCTGCCCCCTCCTTTTTCATGAGATTAAGCCACTCCTCAAATGTGAGTCCTCCTGCAGCGGCATGTATCGCCCCTTTTTGTAAATCCTCAAGGGCTATCTTTGGTCCTGATGATATTATCTGTAGTTTTATCCCTGTAGCCTTTTCAAAATGATCCTTGATTGGTTTTAATATGTTTTCTGTTGCCGCAGCACCGGCACCAATCTTAAGTTCAGCACAAAAGGCATTTGCATAGAGCATCAATGTTACACAAATAGCAATTGTTATAATCCTCCCCATCGTCTTCATAAGACCCTCCCTTTTTTGAGATATAAAAAATGTTTTGATATTAAAACTTATAACCTCAACCCATCTTATACTGCTTAAAAACCAAACTCCTTCAACAAGTCATCAACGCCTGCTTGTGATACCTTTTCAGATTCCTGTTCCTTTTCAACCTTTTTTGTAGGTTCAATCTTTACACCAAAGGTGGCTATGAGTCTTACCAACTCTTCCTCAATCTCACTAACAAGCTTGATTACCTTTTTTATGGTTTGACCTGTGAGGTCTTGGAATGACTGGGTAGTAATTATTTCGGTTAGGTCATCTTCAAGATTATTTTTGAACTGTTTTAGGTATGCTACAGATTCTTCTGGCTCTTTCAGATTTCTGATGTGGTTTGCTAATTCATCCATGTTTAGTATGTATTTTTCAACTATGCCCATCGTCTTGTTTGCTGCCTCTTCTGTCTTTTCTATTACAAAATGCAGCTTATCCACAGCATTTGGCATCTCCGATATGGTAAGGTCTTTTAACTTTGGGTCAATAGCCTCTTTAAAACTCCTCAAAGAATCATGCAGTTTTCTTGTAACCTTACCAACCTCTTTAAAGAGCTCCCCCTGCCCTTTTTGTATGATGTTTTGGATTGCGGTATCTGCCTTTTCATAATCGCTTGCAGATATAGCATCCATAAAGTTAATCATGTCATCAAACAGGGCATATCTGGGGTCGTTTGCATCTATCCCCTTCTTTTCAAAAAACTCCTTTGCCTCTCTGACCTCTTTTATTGTAACCGTTCCCCCAATGGTTTCAATCTTTCTTGTAACCTCAACCTTGTTGTCATCAGTAGTTTCAGATACAGTAAAGACCTCGTCTTCAAAAAGGCTCATGTCCTCAAGAGGTATGAGTTTTTTTGTGTCAAGCAGGACTATCAGTCTATCATCTATCTTTGCAACACCTTCAACCTGCTCTAAATGTGTCTTCATGAAGTTTTCTGCTGGCTCTATCTCTGACTCTGTTATAGATACTACACCTGTAATACCATCAACAAGCACACCAAAGGTAACCTTACCACTTGTAACAACTATTACCTTTTCACCAATGGAGTCTTCACCTTGTCCCATTAATCTCTTGAGGTTTACAATGGGTATTACCTTACCTCTTAGATTGGTTATGCCTTCAATGTAGTAAGGTGCTTGAGGCAGTTTTGTAATAGGTGGCATGTTGATAATCTCCTGCACCTTTAGTATCGGTATAGTAAACTCATTGTCATTCATCATAAAGCCGATGTATTGCATGGGTGTTCTCCTTAAAAAATGGTTAATTTATCTACTTGCAAACATACTTCTTGTCAAAACCGCAAAGTCCAATATCAAGACAACCCTTCCATCACCTGTGATCGTCGCACCTAATATCCCGCACTCTTCAGATTCAATCCCGTTTATTGTCTTAATTACTATCTCTTCTTGTCCTAAAAGCTCGTCAACAGAGATGCAGAACCTCTTATCTCCCACTGTTGCAACCAATACATATTTGTTTTCTTGCTCAACATCTCCATTTGTCCTTACATTAAGCACTTGAGCCATCTCAAAAAGTGGTAAGACCTTACCTCTGATGGTCAATACCTTCTGTCCTGTAATATCCTTGATGTCTGATTTCTTGACCCTCAATGTCTCTTCAATCATGGTTTGAGGTATGGCGTAGTGTTCTGCTCCAATCCTTACCATCATAGCCTGAATTATCGCTAATGTTAGTGGTAGGCTTATCCTAAATGTACTGCCTTGGTCTTTCTTTGTGATTACCTCTGCATATCCATTGAGTTTTGCAACATTTGTTTTAACCACATCCATACCAACACCTCTACCACTTAATTCAGTAGAGACATCCTTAGTAGAAAATCCGGGCAAGAATATCAGATTTACGGCTGCCTCGTCAGACATCCTCTGGGCTTCCTCTTCAGTAATCAACCCTTTGGATAATGCCTTTCTCTTTACTGCATCTATATCAATGCCTTTACCGTCATCGGTAACCTCAATGACTATTAGGGTGCCTTTTTGATAAGCACTTATGATTATCCTTCCTTTTTGGGGTTTACCCTTGGCAAGTCTTTCTTCGGGTTGCTCTATGCCATGGTCTATGGAATTTCTGATTATATGAACAAGAGGGTCTCCTATATTTTCAATGACAGTCTTATCAACCTCAGTGTCTTCACCGAATATCTCAAGGTCTATGTCCTTTCCAAGATTCTTTGATAGATCCCTTACCATCCTTGGAAACTTACTAAAGACCTTTTGAATGGGTTGCATCCTCATCTTCATGACTGCTAATTGAAGGTCTGATGTTACCCTATCAAGAAAACCTGTGGTCTCAAGTAGCCCCTCAACATTTGCATCACCAGAGTAACTCATGTCCAATTTTGCTGCAAGATTAAGCAGTCTATTCCTTGCAAGCACTATCTCGCCTGCTAAATCCATAACCTTATCTATCCTTGAGACATCAACCCTCAGGTTTTGCACAACCTCTTTTTCTTTTACTACTTGTTGTTGTGGCTCTTCATGGGTAGGTGTTATAGTTTGGGGCTGTGGCTGGGGTTTAGGCCTTGGTGGAGGTGGTGGCTCAATCCTTTCTTCCTTAATCGGTTCTGGTATGCTGATGGGCTCTGGTGTTAGCGGTGTAAAGACCTCTTCTGGAGGTGGAGGTTGCTCTTCTTTTATTGCAGGCGATTCTTGTGAAACAGTTTGTCCTGATACAGCGGTCTCTAAAGCATTGTCTAATTCAGCAAGTAGCCCGGAGGTGTCTTCTTCAACTCCATCTTTTAGTTTTATATGTGATATCAGCAGTCTTAAGGTATCAACGCTCTTTAGGATAACATCCATGAGATCCCTTGTTAGAGCGATCTCTCCATCCCTCAAACGCTTCATGATACTTTCTGAACGGTGTGCTACATCTACAACATTCTGAAACCCCAAAAACCCTGCAGCACCCTTTAAAGTGTGCATCCCCCTAAAAATCTCATTTAATAAATCCTTATCATAACCCTTTGTTTCTAACTCAACAAACATCGGGTCTATCTTTTCAAGGGTCTCTTCCGCCTCCGTTACAAATTCGGATATTATCTCATCCATCTCATCTGACATACGCTATCCCCCTGCTTTTAAGGATTTCCTCTTTTCTGATATCTTTTCTAATTTTTCCTTTAGCACCTCTGCGGTAAATGGTTTGACAATGTAATTGTCAACACCAGCCTTGATTGCCTCAATAACCTTTTCCTTCTCTGCCTCTGCTGTAACCATCAAAAAGGGTGTATCTTTCAGGGCTGGATCTTGTCTAATCTTTCTGATAAGGTCAATACCCTCCATATTGGGCATATTCCAATCAGATACTACTAATCCATATCCGCCGGTTTTCAGTTTTGATAGCGCCTGCATACCGTCTTCAGCCTCGTCAATGTTTTCAAAACCCAACTGTTTTAGGAGGTTTTTCACTATCCTACGCATAGTTGGGAAGTCATCAACGACCAAGACCTTTAATGAAAGATTAAACATCTTTAGTCACCTCCGCTTCTAAAAAACTTTTTGAGTATCTTAAGAATACTTGAGTTTATCTGCTCTGCATTTGTAGGTTTTACTAAATAGTCATCCACTCCTGCCTCAAACGCCCTTTTCTTTTCATCTTCATCTGCCTCAGTTGTAACCATGATAATAGGTATATGTGATACTGTCTCCTCGTTTCTTATGTTTTTAACGAGTTCAATCCCATCCATATAGGGCATGTTCATGTCTGTGACAACTAAATTAACACTCTCTGTGCCTAATTTCTCCAATGCCTCAAGTCCGTTTTCAGCAGTAACAACCTCATGCCCTTTAGATTTAAGATACAGGCTTAATAGTTTTCTTGTGGTTTTATCATCATCTACAACAAGTATCTTCATAAGTTATACCCCTTTACCTTTGATTTGTTAGTTATGCCTTTTGATAAACAATCACCTTGTTTATAACAACGGGTCTGAAAGCCCTTGTAATATTATGGAGACTTTCCGATGTCCCAACAAAAAGATAGCCTTTTGGTCGCAGGGCATCATATATGAGCGAGACTGCCTTTTGTTTTGCCTTGTCATCAAAATAGATCAATACATTTCTACAAAACACCACATCCACACCTCTAATTGAGCGGGTTTCCTTTTCATCTGTAAGATTTATCTTCATAAATTTAACCAAAGACTTTATGCTCTGGCTGATTACAAAGTTGCTGCCTGTGTTGGTGAAGTATTTCTTTAGATATGGTTCTGGTATGTTTCTTGTTGCATAAGAACCATATATCCCATTCCTTGCAGATGCTAAAACAGACTCGCTTATGTCGGATGCAAATATCTCCTTTTTGAAGTTAGCAAGTTCTGGTTTTTCCATCAAGACAATGGCTATTGTGTATGGTTCTTCACCTGTTGAACTTGCGGCAGACCAGACCTTAATGTCCTTTCTTCCGCTTGCAGTATTTTCAGAGATGATCTTTGTCATCAACTCCTTGCCAAATACCTCAAACTGTTGAGGTTCTCTAAAGAAGAATGTCTCATTGGTAGTTACTAAATCAAACAGCTTGACTAATTCAGCCTTGTCAAGCCCATATTTCAACACATAGGCATAATCATCGTAGCTTTTTAGCCCTTTTTCCTGTATCCTTCTACCAAGTCTGTTTTCAAGGAAGTATTTTTTGTTGTCCGGAACAAATATGCCACTTTTCTCATAGATAAAATCCCTTATTTGTTTGAAGGTCTCAATGGACATTGGAGCAGGAGTTGTCATAGTTGGCTCAATACCTCCTCCACCTTCATCCTTATCTCTGGATTGTCATGATCCTTTATTTGCATAAGTGCCTCATATGCCTCTGCTCCCCCAATGTCTCTGAGCATCTCTACGCAAGATATTACAACAGGAGGAAACGGGTCATTTAGCATCTTTGAAATCAGACCAAAGTCTATATCCCTACCACAAGATACAAGTAATGTCTGAAGTGCATAGAACCTTACCCAGTCATCCTCATCGTTAAGTGCATCATATATCTCCTGACAACAACATTCTGACTCTGCAATACCAATTAGGGCAGACTTCCTTATCTCTGCATCAGGGTCTTTGAGATAACTGATGAGCAATTCCAGCGCCTCTGAAGACTTGGTCTTGCCAAGACTCTGCAGAGCAATCATCTTTATTTGTTTGTCATTATCGTTTGCTAACTCCTTTAACACATTTACATCCTGCACACTTTTTGCAATAGCCATCCTCACATTCCTATTGTAGCTTTTTATATCTGAAAGGAAGCTTGGGGCATCAATATTTATCAAGGCCTTTACAATACATTCAATGATGTCATAGTATTTTTCAATCTCCAGCATCTCAAGCAGAGGCACATAAGCATCTTTAGTTTGCATCTTGCCAAGTGCATTTACAGCAGCCTTTCTGACATGCGAATCAGGGTCTTTTCTTGAAACGGTAAGTAGGGGTTCTATAACCTCTGGTTCACCTATGTGTCCAAGAGCCCCTACTGATGCCTTCCTTAAATCCCGTCTTACATCATTTAAGAAAGAGACCAGTTTCGGTATAGCAGCCCTGCTCTTTAAATCCCCTAAAATCTCTATTGCTATTGCCTTGCCTCTAAATTTTACATCCTCTCTATCAAGTAGTTTTAGCAGTTCCTCCTCGGAATCAATGCTTAATAGGGCATTTATAAAAAGCGGTATCTTGTCCTCAAATTCTGGTAAGGTAGGGTCAATCTCACCACACATATCTATCAACACAGGGACTGCATTCTTACAATTTGCCGATGTGATTCCCTTAATCGCTATCTCCCTTTCATCCCAATCGCTTTCTTTGAGCATAGCGATAAGGTGCTCACAGATGTCGGGTATATTTGGTGGAAGTCCAATGGATACAAGGCTTTTGATTACCATCTTTTTTGTCTCATCATCTGCTGAAGGTAGAATTTCTACAAGTGGGTCTATAGCCTCTTCTGATCCTATCTTGCCTAATGTTTCAATCGCTGCAGATACAACAGCAATGGATTCGGAATGTAGTAATGCAGAGATGTCCTTAACTGCCTCTAATGCCTGAAGGTCCCCTAATGCTTCAAGTGCTGAAAAACATACCCATTCCTCATCCTTGAGGCTCTCTATCAATAGTGGGATGGCTGGGCGGTAGTTTAGTTTTCCAAGTGTTTTTGCTGCAGCGGCTCTTACATTAGGATTTGGATCCTTAAGCATAGGGATAACAAACTGTGGATCAACCCCTTCTTTTATATCACTAAACAGATCAAGGACAAACTTTCTTACATCATCGTCTTTGTCTTTTAATAGGTTGTATAGCAAAGGAACTACCTTTGAACCCAAACTCGTGAGAATTATTAGAGCAGTGTTTCTTAACAGGACATTTTCTCTTAAAAGCGGTAAGGTCATATACCCTACCTCTTCAGTGCCTATATTTATAAGTGCTCTCATTGCTGCGTCCTGAACACCGGGGTTTTCATCGTTTAGAGCCTTTATCAAAGGATAAATTGCCCTTTCATCGCCTTCAGATAGGCTTTCTGCAGCCATCTTTCTAACGGTAGGGTCAGGACTACTTAACTTTTGTATTAGCCTTCTTATGTTTTTCAAATACACCTCCTGTAGAGGATATTTTGGTAAATCATATTATAAACAAAGTAGAAAAAAAATGCTTACTATAAGACTGTAATTTTATACAACTATGTAGTTTATTAATGTATACCAGAATCTATAAGTCTGTTTTTCAGGGTGATTAGTGCCTTTGCATGAATCTGACAAATACGAGATTCGCTAAGATTGAGAATATTACCTATCTCTTTCATTGTAAGTTCTTCATAGTAGTATAATGTGATAACTTTTTTTTCCGTTTCTGGTAATTCATCAATAAAACGACCCAATGTGGTTTGGAGTTCTTTTAGCTGTAATTCGTCTAATATGTCTTTAGAGTTTTTATCAGATATGATTTCAATCAGTTCCACCGGTTTCCCATCCTTCATGACCCCCATATCATCAAGGCTCAAGAGACTCATCTTGTTTGCTATTGAAAGTGTTTCATATAACTCATCATAGGAGATTTTTAATCTGTCTATGACCTCCTCATCAGTTGCGGTTCTATTCAGTTCCTTTTCAAGTGTATAGTATGTATTCCTAACCGTTTCAAGCCTTTTTCGTGCATCCTTTGATGCCCACTGCATCGCCCTTATTTGATCTACGATAGCACCTCGTATCCTAAAATCCACAAAGGTGCTCATCGTCACATTCTTTGAAGGATCAAATCTTTCTGCTGCCTCAAGAAGACCGACAATCCCAGCCGATACCAAGTCTTCGTAAGATAGTTCTGGAGGTAACCCGATATTGTATCTGTTGGCATAGTATTTTACACGAGGAAGAAATTGCTTGACTATCTCCTCCCGATTGATGTCAGTATTTATAGGGTTTATCTTTTTCTTTCTTGGCATTGCCTATAATTCTAACCTTTTTAAGATTAAAAAAACATCAAACCACACCTAATGCCTTTTTGAAGAATAGTTGTATCCCCCCTACACCTTCTTGTGAGGTGTTCATTATCTTATCCCCTAAATTTGATATCCTCTTTGAAAAACTACTATTTGGATACAAGGATATAAAGGTCTTCTGGGCTATTATTGCATCTTTGACATGCTGTTCATATGGTAGAAATCCTAAATAATCAACAGATAAGTTGAGAAACTTATCCGCAACTATTGCAAGTTTTCTAAATGTGTTAAACGCCTCTTTTTCTGAACGAGCCATGTTGATTAGTATCTTAAATCTGTCCTTCTTAAACTCCTTGCACAATACCTTGATTAGTGCATATGCGTCTGCAAGTGATGTTGGCTCAGATGTTACAATCACTATGATATCTTGGGCAGAACTACAGAAAAACAACACATTGTCATAAATCCCCGCTCCAGTATCAATGAGTATCACATCAAGGTCAATGTTTAATGTCTCTATCTCAGAAAGCAGTTGAATCTTTTGGAATTTGTTAAGACTTGTCAATTCCCTTACCCCTGAACTTGCAGGTAAAATGAGTATATCATTAGGCCCCTTGATGATGATGTCCTGTAGTCTCTTTTGTCCTAACAATACATGTTTGAGGTTGTATTTTGGTGCTATACCAAAGAGCACATCTATGTTTGCAAGCCCTAAATCAGCATCTATGATTAAGACCTTCTTTTTTATACTACATAGGTAAGTTGCGACATTTACAACAAAGTTTGTCTTGCCAACACCACCTTTTCCACTTGAAACGGCAATGACATGAGGCACACTGTTTTGCATCAAACACCTCCTACCACCAAACCAGCCATAAACTCAGAGGATGGTATCTTGATGTCAAAAGGTATGTATGGTCCTGTGGTCATAAATGATACAGGTCTTCCAGTAATGATTGACAGGTTGTAAAGATTACCAAATTGTGTAGCAAGGTCTAATTTTGTAAAACCAATAGTATCAATCCCATATTTATTGCAATCTTCCCAAAGTTTCAAAGAGGTAGTCTCATTGATTGAGGTATCCATCACAAAACACTTCTTAAGAGGGAAACCAGATGGAAATATCTCTTCTAATCCCCCGAGTATCTCTTTGGTTTCGTATCCGGGGGTATCAATTAGTATGGAAGTCTTGCCAATCTCTTTGTAAAGTATCTTTGGCAATTCGCTTATCTTCTTTATGCTCCTGACTGGACACTTAAGCATAGCCGAGATCTCCTTAAAATGGGCAATAGTGCTTATGCGATTGTCATCAAGGGTGATGATGCTTACCTGTCTTTTCTTGTTCTGTATCATGTGGGCAATCTTTGAAAGGGTAGTTGTCTTGCCAACACCAGGAGGACCTACAAAGATTATGCCTCTTTCCTCTATAGGTGATAACCCCTGTATCTTCATGTCCTGACTGATGACCTTTTTAAGGCTATCTATGTTGTCACGAGACCTTTCTATCAAGACAAGGGCAAGTTGAGTATCCACGCCCTGTCTTATTAGTAGATTGAAGAGACCTCTTTTTTCCCTCGTAATCTTTAAGGAGGGAACGATTGGTCTTAATGTCTCCTTTAGAAATCCAATCTCATCCTTTAACCCCCTAAGTTCCTTTGCAATCTCATCACTTGGGATGTTGACGGTTGAAGGTTTATGAGTTATAGTGGATGCCTGTGTTTCATCAATTGCTGCGGTAACCTCTACTGCACTTTTACTTAAGATACCAAATGGTCCCGACTTTATCTGCCTGTTTGAAAGTATAATAGCATCTGGACCAAACTCCTTTTTTACTGCTTCCATCGCATCCTTGAAGGTTTGCCCTACAAACTTCTTAATCTTCATTCCATCCATGCTCCCTCCATCCTTCATATAGCAACTGTAGCTACTGACTGTATCCTTGTATTTTGAACTACCTCACCATGAGATATAACCATTATGGTATTTGAGACCCTTTCAGACAGTCTCTTTAGGAATCTTCTAACACTTGGTGAACAGAGTATTATTGGTTGATACCCCTTTGATAATCCTTCCTCCGCTGCCCTCCTCACACTGTCTGTAATCCTGTCTGATACCATTGGGTCTAAATTCAAAAATGCCCCCTGAGCAGTAGTCTGTATTGACTCCATTATTGTTCTCTCTACTCGTGGGTCAACGAGGATGACCGCTACTGAACCATCTGGATTTACAATCTGCTTTGTTATAATCCTTGCCAATGCCTGTCTTACATACTCTGTAAGGATATCGGTGTCTTTTGTGATAGTGCCATATTCTGCCAGTGTCTCTAATATAGTCTGTAAATCCCTGATAGATACCCTTTCCTTGAGAAGGTTTTGTAATACCTTGTGCACTGCAGTCAAGGACAATACACTTGGGATGAGGTCTTCAACCACCTTTGGTTGAGTCTTTGCAAGATTATCAAGTAGTCTCTGGACATCCTGCTTACCTAATAGTTCATGGGCATATGCCTTGACCACCTCTGATAGATGGGTGGTTATAACGGATGGCACATCTACTACTGTGTATCCTTCAAGTTGTGCCCTTTCCATGTCCTTTTCATCAATCCAGATAGCATCTAAACCAAAGGCAGGGTCTTTTGTCGGTATCCCCTCAATCCGAGTTGTTTCCTCACCGGGCGAAATAGCAAGATATTTGCCAAGCATTACCTCTCCAGATGCAACCTCCACCCCTTTTATCTGTATTGAATAACCCGTAGTCTTTAATGCAAGATTATCCTTGATATGAACAGGCGGAATGATAAAGCCCATGTCACTTACCATCTGTTTCCTGATAGC
Source organism: Thermodesulfovibrionales bacterium (assembly GCA_026415695.1). Lineage (GTDB taxonomy): Bacteria > Nitrospirota > Thermodesulfovibrionia > Thermodesulfovibrionales > Dissulfurispiraceae > DUZI01. The sequence goes on from JAOAGP010000104.1 coordinate 14,785, forward strand.
CTTTATCCTTGAAAGCAGGGTGCCTCCTTCCTCTACGATTGAGACAAGCCCATATCCAATCTCAAGGGCGATTGGGTCTATTGTAAGGAGTGATTCAAGTGCCTCTGGAGGTGGGGGCTCTGCTGGAGGGGGTATCTTTAGTTCCTCCTCCTCTTTCTTCTTATAAGATCTGTGGAGGAAATATGCCCCTAAACCAGTAACAGCAGATAGGATTAAAAAAGGTATGTGTGGCAAGCCGGGTATGAGTCCAAAAAAGCCGAGTATCCCTGCAGATGTTGCAAGCACCTTTGGGTCAACAAAGAGTTGCTTAATTACCTCAAGACCAAGATTCGTCTCCGCTGCATGTCTGCTAACGATGATACCTGCAGCAGTAGATATGATAAGTGCTGGTATCTGCGCAACTAATCCATCTCCAACTGTAAGGATGCTGTATGTAGCAGCAGCCTCTGCCACAGGCATCCCTTTTTGTAAGACACCAATCAAAAAACCACCAATCAGGTTTATGGCCATTATGATGATACCAGCAACGGCATCCCCTCTTACAAACTTGCTTGCACCATCCATAGCACCATAAAAGTCTGCCTCCCTGCTTATCTCGTCCCTTCTTCTCCTTGCCTCTTTTTCGTCTATAAGCCCTGCGTTTAGGTCTGCATCTATACTCATCTGCTTGCCGGGCATGGCATCAAGGGTAAATCTTGCAGCAACCTCTGCAATCCTGCCTGAACCTTTCGTGATTACTATAAAATTGATGATGACCAATATCATAAAGATGATAAAACCAACCACAAAGTTACCACCTACCACAAACTCCCCAAACGACTTAATAACCTGACCTGCTGCATCAAGTCCTTCTTCACCTCTAAGAAGTATCAACCTCGTAGATGCAATGTTGAGAGAGAGTCTAAGCAATGTGGTAACAAGCAATATTGCAGGAAAGGACGAAAACTTTAGAGGTCTTTCTATGTAAGCAGATATCAGTAGTATTATCACAGAAATGGTGATACTAAAAGATAGGGCAAGGTCTAATACCACAGGGGGTATGGGGATTATCATAAATACAAGGATTACGACTATCCCTACTGCTAGTAAGACATCACTCCTTTTTAGTATGTTTTCAAGCAAAATATCACCTCAAATACCTTTTTTCACTTACCTGACATCTTTGCCTTTAGTTTGTAAATATTTGCAAGTATAGTTGCAACAGCCTTATATAGTGTCTCTGGTATCTCTTGTCCAACCTCTAATTTAAACAAAGAGCGAGCAAGAGGCTTGTCTTCGTATATCGGAACCTTGTGCTGTGCTGCAATCTCTTTTATCCTTTCTGCAATGAGGTTTGCACCCTTTGCAATCACCCTTGGCGCCTCCATCTCCTTTGAATCATAGCGTAGGGCAACGGCAATATGGGTTGGGTTTGTGATAACAACATCCGCCTTTGGCACCTCCTGCATCATCCTCTTTCTTGCCATCTCTCTTTGAAGGCTTCTTATCCTTGCCTTTACTTGTGGGTCGCCTTCCAACTGTTTCATCTCTTCCTTGACCTCTGAACGTGTCATCCTCATCTCTTTAGAAAAATGCCATTTTTGATAGGCAAAGTCTATGACAGCAAATACTGTTAAAACCAAGGCGGCTATTAGTGCTAATTTTTTGATCTTTTCAAGCCCGAAAGAGACTATCTGCCTTATGTCCATATCAACAAGCAATGGGATGTTGTCAATCTCGTTTCTTAACATTAGATAAAGCACCACACCAAAGACTATAACCTTTAGTACCCCCTTTAATGCCTCAAAGAGTGCATTGAGACTAAACAAACGGGATAGACCACTTATAGGGTTTAACTTTGAGAAGTTTGGTGTAAGCGAACCGAGGCTAAATACAAAACCAGTTTGTAACAGGTTTATCAGCACAATGACAAAAAACACAAAGGCAAAAAAAGGAAGTAGTATATTTGTTATGGTAATGATGTCGCCTCTTATTATCTGTGTTAGGACAACATCGTTTAAAGAAGGTGTGGTAGCTGCCCTCCTGAATGATTGCTGAAGGTAATTGCTCATCCCAGTAAATATTGCACCACCATAGACCAACAACAAAAAGAAAAACCAGATTGGTATGACAGAGGTAATATCCCTACTTCGCGGTATGTTACCTTTCTTTCTCGCCTCTTCAAGTTTTCGCCCCGACGCCGGTTCCGATTTCTCTTCAAACTCTTCTGGCATTTACCTACCTCGTAATGACCTGTAAGGCATCTTTGATGTTAATAAAATATCTGGCAACAACTGCTAACATAATCGGTATTGACAAGATGATAAAAAATATCCCTGAAAAGATGTTTAATGGCAGTGCCACAAAGAAGATATTTGCCTGTGGCATTACCTTTGATATGAATCCCATTGCAATATTTATTATCATCTGTACAAGCAAAACAGGTGCAGTAATCTTAAAGGCAAGAGGAAACATGACCTTGCTGTATTCAATTATCCCCTGAAATATTGAGCTGTATCTTATGTGTGTAAGTTCAAAACTCCTCGTTATACCCTCAATGAAGTAATGATGCATGTCAAGCATGAAGAAAACGACCATACCAAGAAGCGTGTAAAAGAATGTCAATGGTCCCAATGCCTCACCAACAAGAGGATTAAATATTGTAGCCATACCTAACCCTAATTGAAGGTTTATCCACTGGGCTGCCATCTCAATAGCAGATATGATTATCCTTATGGACAAACCCATTGCAAGACCTACAAAAAATGCCTCAAATACAGATAACAGCAGATTTTCTGTATTTACCTTCACTACTGGCAATAGTAGCAGGGTGAGAGCAAGGGCAATTCCAATCCTTACAACCACAGGGGTCATCCTTGCACCTATAAATGGAATAAATGCCAGCATTATTGAGACCCTGATAAATACAGGAATGAAATTGTCTGAATATGTAACGATTAGGTTGTAGATATCCACCTAATTCACCTTATATATGTTGGGATGTTTTCAATGATGCTTCGCGTAAATGTGACCATGACATTTATTATCCAAGGTAGTGCAAAGAATACTGTTGCAAATACCGCGATTATCTTTGGGATAAAGGCAATGGTCATCTCTTGAAGTTGTGTGACTGCCTGAAAAAGACTTATACCTATTCCTATTACGAGGCTTACAAGTAACACAGGACCACCAACCAACAAGATAGTCTCAAAGGTCTGCCTTGATAATTGCTCAAGCAGTTCTGCAGTCATCTAAAACTCCCTACTAATGAACCAATTAGTAGTCCCCAGCCATCTACCAAAACAAACAACAACAATTTAAACGGCATAGAGACCATAACAGGTGGCAACATCATCATGCCCATAGAAAGCAGGATGCTGGCTACTACCATGTCAAGCACCAAAAATGGTAGGAATATCAAGAAACTTATCTCAAACGCCTTCTTGAGTTCACCAATGGCAAAGGCAGGTATGACCACCCTTAAGGGTAAATCCATCGGCTTTGCAGGTCTTTCAGAATTTGATAACTTTAGAAACAGTGCCAAGTCCTTTTCCCTTGTCTGCTTAAGCATGAATTCTTTTAAGGGTTCTGATGCCCTCTGAAGTGCAGTCTCACCATTTATCTCCTTTTTCGTGTATGGCAGATAGGAGTCTGTATAAATCTTATCAACTACTGGCGACATGACAAATAGGGTTATAAACAGTGCAAGTCCAATGATTATTGTATTGGGTGGAACCTGTGGTGTCCCCATAGCCTGTCTTAAAAAAGAAAATACAACAACTACCCTGATATAACATGTTGTCATAACAAGTATCGCTGGTAGAAATGAAAGAAGCGTCAAAAACAACAAGACCTCAAGCGGACTTGTTAGACCGAGGATGTTACCAGTAGGGGCTGGGGCTGGAGTCTGTGCAGCTGCAAAAACAAAAGATGAAGTTGATTGTAGCAGAATCAATATTATTGAAAGTATTAACAGATACACCTTCTTCTGCATTGCCCTTTTATCCATCCCTCTTGAAAAGATTTTTTATGCTAAAAGGACGAGAGGCTTGTCCTTCCTGTTGGTTTGCAACGATATAAGATTCTATCTTTGATGACTCAACCTTTGTAATCAATGTGACCCCGCCTTCTGATATCCCTAATGCAAAATAGTCATCACCAATCCTCACCACTGCTATCCCCCCCTTTGTTCCAAGAGGCTGGTATTGAACGATATTTATGAAACCGCCTTTATTCATTATCCTATGTTTAAAAAGCCTTGTCAGCAAATAAAGGATGCCCAAGACAACAACAAGGGCAGAAAGCATCTTAAAAAACTCAATGTAAATGTTCATCTTAGCTGATGCACCCTTTCTGTAGGGCTGATGATGTCTGTAATCCTGATGCCAAACTTTTCGTTCACAACCACCACCTCACCTCTGCCGATGAGTTTGTTGTTTACTAAAACCTCCATCGGTTCACCTGCTAACTTATCTAATGCAATCACAGAGCCTTGCCCTAATTGCAAAAGTTCCTGTATCAGTATCTTTGTCTTTCCTATCACAACGCTCATCTCAAGGGGGACATCAAGTATGAAATTGATGTCTCTCTTTGTGGTCTTTTGTTCCGGCTGGCTATCACTAAAATCCTGAACATCCATGTCCTTTACATCCTCTGACATCCTTATTGCCTCCTTATATCAGTCATTTTTCAGTCTCATGAAGTTCTCTTGGTCTTGTTATCTTAAGTGCATAAGAACCCTTATAAGTGCCATATTTAGCACCAAATTTCGGTATGCCTTCTATATACACATCAATGTCGTCATCCACATTTCTATCAAGCACGATGATGTCTGACACATCTAAATTCAAGACCCTCTGAACATCAATCTGTGTTGTGCCAAGCACGCCAACAACATCCAATGGAATGCTCTTTAACCTTTCTTTCAGTCTTTCAAGCCATTTAATATCCATCTCGTCCCTATCTGCTGAGAAGGCGCTATAGAGCTTTTCCTTGATAGGTTCTACCGTGCCATAAGGAATACAAAGGTGAGCCTTGCACTGCTTACCCTCAATCTCAAGTGTGAACTCCACCTTTATTACAACATCTACTGGGGTGACAATAGTAACGAATTGTGGATTCATCTCTGAACGGACATAAGATAGTGTTATTGGGTATATGGGCTTCCATGCCTCCTCCATGTCATTAAAAAACATCAACACTACCTTGTGTATGATCTTTTGCTCAATAGGGGTAAACTCTCTACCTTCTGGCTTGTAGTAGCTCTTGCCAGTGCCACCAAAGAAGAATTCAATGAGACTAAATATCATGGGGGCATCAAAAACGAGCAGACCAAATCCCCTCAAAGGCTCCATCCTAAAAATGTTTATGCTTGAAGGAAACGGCACTCCCCTCATAAAATCGTAAAACTTTGTGATGTTGACAGACACATTTGTAACATCTACCATCTTCCTTATCGCAGCAGAAAGTGAGAGCCTGAAGTTTCTTGCCAATCTCTCGTTTGCGATGTCAAGGGAGGGCATCCTTCCCCTAACAATCTTCTCCTGCCCAGTAAAGTCGTAGAGTTTTACACCTGAGACCTCCTCAACCTTCTCGGTCTCAATCTCACCTTCGGATATTCCTCTTAATAGGGCATCAACTTCTTCTTGGGAAAGGATATCATCCATATACCTTATATGCCCCCTACTGCATTACAAATTCGGTGAGAAACACATTCTTGACATTACCTTCACCCATTATCTGATTCATCCTGATAGTTATCTCGTCCTTTAATTGTAATTTCCCTTCTGGTGCAATAAGCGTGTCTGATGACTTGCTCGTAAGCAATGTGATAATCGCATCTCTCATCTGGGGTGTTCTTGATTTGGCAATATCTACTAATTTTGCATTAGCCAATTCAATCTGGATTGTAACCTTTAGAAACCTGTTACTTGTCGCATCGCTCAGATTTACAACAAACGGGTCAAAACCAAAGTTGACAGTTTGAGATGGTTTTTCCTCCTTTTTCTCTTCCTTCTTGTCGGATTTCTTGAATAAAAAGAAATAAGTCCCTCCACCAGCACCTGCCAATACAATTACTGCAATGATAATGATGATTAAAAGCTTTGAGCCCTTCTTTTTAGGTTCTCCACCTTCGGCACCCTCTTTTTCTTCAGCCATGTATCCTCCTTTTAATCAAAGATATGCTTATATCATCAAAAACGGAATATTACTTAAAGCATACACTGTGCCAAAATAACCCATTGAAAATACTAAAGACAAACAGACCTGTGTCAATAATATGACGATTATCTTGGGTGTTTCTGTATCACAATTTGACATATAAGTGTTTGAGAATAGAAATTATGTTTTGAGCAAATGGAAAGACAATACTCAGCAAAGAAGAAGAATCTATGGATGTTCCCCTCAAAGATTTCCTTAAAAAGATGGGGTTTCTAAAAAGATACTGGCATTTTCAACCGACAACTCAAGTGGTTTAAGACTTTATGATGTTTAGATCAAAAAATGTTTGTTAGGCATTGACTGGAATTCGGCATGTAGGGGTGTAATAGTCCATTGGAATCTTTGCGATGACCTCATCTAATGAGGTAACACCACTTCTTACCTTGTTGAGTGCCTCATCAAAAAGGAATCTTACCCCCTCTTCTTTTGCAACCTCAAAGATGTCTTCGTCGGAAGCATTTCTTGCAATTAATCTCCTTATCTTTGTCGTGATAGGCAGGAATTCATATACTGCAACCCTTCCCATAAAGCCTGAATTAGAACACTTTGGACAACCCACTGGCACAAAGGTTTTTTTGATGTCAGGACAAATATTATATACACTTCCGAGCATCTCAATCTTTTCCTCACTCATCACCTCTTCGGTCTTGCAATAATTACAAAGCCTTCTGACAAGTCTCTGGGCAATTATAGCACTCAATGCTGATGATAACAAATAAGGTGCAATCCCTATATCAAGAAGTCTTGAGATAGTTGCAATGGTGTTATTTGTATGAAGTGTAGATAAGACGAGATGTCCTGTAAGGGCAGCCTTAACGGCGATCTCTGCAGTCTCAAAGTCTCTTATCTCACCCACCATGACTACATCAGGGTCCTGCCTTAATACCGACCTAAGGATTGACGCAAAGGTTCTTCCTATGGATTCTTTTACTGGGATTTGCGTTATGCCTTGTAGTTTGTATTCAACAGGGTCTTCAATGGTAATCATGTTTTTTGTATCTGAACGAAGTTGATTTATAGAGGCATACAGCGTGGTTGTCTTTCCACTTCCTGTTGGACCTGTAACAAGTAACATGCCTTGAGGTCTCTTAAATACCTCAATTAATTGTGCCATTGTGTCATCAGGCATACCAAGTTCTTCAATAGGGATTAGGTTAACGGACTGGTCTAATAACCTAATAACAATCTTTTCTCCATATACAGTAGGCACTGTAGATATCCTCAAATCTACGGTCTTGCCCTTAAAAGTAACCTGAGCACCTCCGTCTTGCGGAAGCCTTCTGTTAGTAATATCAAGTCCACTAATTATCTTGACCCTTGAGATAACGGAATCATGTAGTGACTTATCATACTTTAAAACATGCCTCATCTCACCATCAATCCTAAAACGAATCTGGGTATATTTCTCTCTTGGTTCAATGTGAATATCACTTGCCCTTTTTGATGTCGCATCTGCTATTACCATTGCCACAAGTTTTACAACAGGAGGGAAGTTACTTTTTGAATAAAGAGACTCTATGCTTGTTTCTATCTCATCTGTGTCCTTTGACTCCGAGAACTGCAACTCTTTATCAACATTTATCTCCTCTACTGCAGAAGAAAAGGCATCAAACGCCTCCTCAATCTTTTCTTCGTAGTTGTCTTCAATTGCCTTTTTGATAGACCAGTCATAAGACATGACAGTCTTTATCCTTACACTGTTTTTAAATGCTATGTCATCAATGGTTTTATAATCCAGTGGGTCTGCCATGGCAATAGTTAAGACATTATTTTTAAACTCAACAGGGAATACAAGATTTGGTAAGGCAATCTCTTTAGGGACGAGTTGCTTTAATGTATCATCAATCTTCATCTCATGGCATTGTATGATTGGTATGTTTAGTTTTGCAGATAACGCCTCTGTGATCTGCTCTTTTGTCAGATAACCTTCATTGATGAGGAGTTGCCCGAGTTTTAGTTTCCTCTTTTTCTGTAACTTGAGGACCTCTTCTAATTGCTCTTGAGTAATCAAGCCTGATTCTATCAACACATCTCCAAGTCGCTTTCTCAACTCTTACCCCTTAAAATTTAGTGTATTGTAACCATACCTAAAATGGAAAGAAAAGTCAACATTTTTCTTTGTCTTTTAAATTATAATGACAAGAACATAAAAGAACCTCTAAAATTAATAAGAATTGATTGTCTTTTTTAACACTATAGGTTTAAAAAATAATTGTATTCATGGTCTTTTAGTTATATTTTAGTTTTTACAATCTCACCAGATTTATTGATATAAATCACCTCTGACAGCATTGCATTTTTTATCATCCTCTGACATAGCAAACATGGTGCTGACTCTGCAAAACTGCCGTCTTCTTCAAACCCAGCTATATAAATCTTTGCATCCTTCATCCTTTCAGGAGGGGCGTTGATTATCGCATTTTGTTCGGCATGCACTGCCTCGCACAATTCATATCTCTGACCCGGTGGTATCTTTAAATCCTGTCGCTTACAACTACCTCTTTCAGTGCATTCTACAGAACCCCGAGCAGCACCATTGTATCCTGTGCTGATGATTACATTGTCTTTTACAATAACCGCTCCGTATCTTCTTCTCAGACATGTTGAACGGCTTGATACCACCTTTGCTATCTCTAAAAAATACTCGTCCCATGAAGGACGATGTTTAGGTTTCATTATTTAACTACACCTCGTAAAGCCACAATTATGGCAAACTGCACACCCTCCTTCATGCTCAACTGCACCGCCACATTCAGGACATGCACCGATATGGCTTATGATGTGCTTGTCTAATGAGTCATCCTCTTTGCCACCGTTACTTTTGGTTTGCTTGCCTTTATTAGCAGGATACTTCTCAAGTGCCTTTGCTATTGCATCAGAGCAAGAAAGTATCCTGCCACCTTCATACCATGTTGGCTGATGGCAAGATATCCCCTTTAATTGTTTGACTATCTCCTCTGCATCAACACCTGACCTTAAAGCAAGTGAGATGAGTCTTCCTATTGCCTCTGCCTGTGAAGATGCACATCCACCTGCCTTGCCAATATTTGTAAATACCTCAAAAGGTCTCCCGTTTTCATCTTCGTTTATAGTCACATAAAGATTACCACAGCCTGTTTTCATCAGCCTTGTGCCTCCAGTTACTACAGGAGGTCTCTTCTTGGGGATTAGTTTTTTTACTTTTGTGGTATCAGGGGTTACTTGGCTATCTATAGTTTTGGTGGACTGTTTTGATATTACCTGCTCCTCTCTTGAGCCGTCTCTATAAACGGTTACCCCTTTGCACCCTAATTTATACGCAAGTAAAAAGACTTCCTCTACATCTTTGACTGTTGCGGAGTTTGGAAAGTTTACGGTCTTTGAAACTGCATTGTCTGTGTATTTCTGAAAGGCAGACTGCATCTTTATATGGTCTAACGGTGTAATGTCATGTGCTGTCACAAATACCTGTTTAATCTCTTCTGGTATCTCGGGGATATCCCTAACTGAACCTGTTTGAGATATCCTCTCAATCAATTCCCTGTTAAACAAACCTAATGCCCTCATCTCCTCTTCAAAATAAGGGTTTACTTCTATGAGTTTCGTGCCTTCAAGGACATTCCTAACAAAGGATACCGCAAACAAGGGTTCAATGCCAGATGAACATCCCGCAATTATTGATAATGTTCCTGTTGGTGCGATGGTTGTAATAGTTGCGTTTCTCATAGGCAACTCACCGCTAAAGATACTTTTATCGTAGTTTGGGAAGACCCCTCTTTGCTCTGCAAGTTCACAAGAGGCAAGTCTGCCTTCAGTCTGTATAAAAGACATCACCTTTTCGGCAAGCTCAATAGCGGTTTCTGAATTATACGGTATCCGTAATTGAATGAGCATGTCTGCCCAACCCATTACACCTAATCCTATCTTACGGTTAGCCTTCGTGTTTTCTTCAATGAGTTTGAGAGGATATCTATTAACATCAATGACATTATCAAGGAAATGAACGGCATCCCATATCGTCTCCTTAAGTCTATCCCAATCAACATCCAACCCCCTGCTTGTTAATCTGCCCGCATCTTGTCTTTTAGTCACCATCTTTGCAAGGTTAATAGAACCTAAATTACACGATTCATATGGCAATAAGGGTTGTTCACCGCACGGGTTTGTAGATTCAATCTCACCAAGAGATGGCAACGGATTCGTTGCATTAATCCTGTCAAGAAATACTATACCCGGCTCCCCGTTTTTCCATGCTTGATTCACAATCCTTTCAAAAACATCCCTCGCTTTTAGTCTGTTGACAACCATCTTGGTGCGAGGGTTAATGAGTGGGTAATCCCTGTCTTCCTCAACCGCTGTCATGAACTCCTCTGTTAGACCAACAGAGATATTAAAATTGTTGAGTTTGTAGTTATTGTCTTTACAGGTAATAAACTCAAGGATATCTGGATGGTCAACCCTCAAGATCCCCATATTAGCACCTCTTCTTGTTCCGCCTTGTTTTACAGCCTCTGTAGCGGTATCAAATACGGTCATAAATGACACAGGGCCTGAGGATATTCCTTTTGTAGAACCAACAACATCGCCTTTAGGTCTTAGATTTGAGAAACTAAAGCCAGTGCCACCACCGGTTTTGTGTATGATTGCAGCATATTTTACAGCATCAAATATGGATTCCATGGAGTCACCAACAGGAAGGACAAAACAAGCTGACAACTGCCCTAATCTCCTCCCAGCGTTCATTAGGGTGGGACTATTGGGCAAAAATCTAAAACTCGTCATAAGATCATAAAACCTTTGAGCCGTGTATTGCACCTCATCTTCAGTCTTGCCGTAAAGCAAATCTGCCTTGGCAATACTGTTAGCTACACGACTAAATAGCTCTTCAGGGGTCTCAACAACCTTTCCCTCTTCGTTCTTCTTCAGATATCTCTTTTCAAGCACCTTCAAGGCATTTTGTGTTAGTTTAAGACTGCTTGTATCAGCTGCATTCATAAATTTAGACCCTCCAATTTTGGTTTTTTGGTTTTAAAGGACTCAATACATTATATAGTGGAGTAAAGAAATTAATACAACTATATATTGTGATGTCAAGTTAAATTTAAAAAGAATTGTAATACAACATAATTTATTATCAAAAATAATTTAAGAGATGTCTTAGTCAAAGTTGTTTAAATAATCATCTCTTTTATTCAATATAATCAATGCAAACTAAAGATTTATAAAGTATTATACGATAAAAAAATAATCAAAATATAAAAGGAGGTGCCTGTGTCAGATACAAATCCAATAACAATAGAAACCCAACCCGTCAAGACACCTACTGAACAGATACTCAAATCAACACAAGAAAACATTAAAAAACCGACAAACATATTTGATGAGCGTCCAGTTATATTGACAATTGAAAACCTGCAAAAGCCCGATAAACCAGAATCAGCAGGGAGTCAAAAGGAGTCTGAAAACCTCAAGATATTTAGGGATGTTAGAACAGTTTCTGTATCTTACAGTGAGCAAGGATTGCCTGTAGTTAAATTTCTTGACTCTAAAGGTAACACAGTTTTACAGATACCACCCGAAGAGTATCTACGACTTAAAGAAGAAACAAAGGCCAAAAGCGGAGAGAAAATACCGGACATAGTCAATAAAAAGATTTAGAAAATTAACCACCTTCACAATATACTTTAGGGGCGTCTAATTTTTATCTTAACCTCCACCTAACAGATAATCTGTCAAAAATTTTTTTAATCAAAAAGTATCCTTCCCAATTATATGCTTGTAGCCTCAAGAAGCATCTAAACATTGTGGATAACTATTTGAGCCTCTTTTATTATCTTGTCTTTTAGTCTATGAGCTTCAATCTGCACTACATCTACATCTCTTCTAATATAATCTGAAAGAAACGCCATTGCTTTGAAAAACACACTGTCATCAAGTCCCTCAAAGGCTATATCTACATCTGACTCATCAGTAAACCTACTTGTCAAGATTGAACCAAATATATATGCCTTTTTAAAACTAATGGTCTTCGCAAGTTCAGTCAATGCCTCATGTGTCAGATTTAAGGTTTCCTTTCTTTTATCTTCGTATCTCTTTCTTTTTAATCTTTTATATTCATCAATGAGTGCAGTCTTACTCATAAACTATTGTCAATCTCCTTTATAAACCTATGAATATCTGTCTTGTATACATGTCTTACTTGATCAATGCAATCTAATATAGGCTTTATCTTTTGATATCTTATCTCATAATTATAGGCATGTCTAAAAAAGTGCCTAAATGCCCTTAATTCATCCAATAATTTGAAGGTATCTTCAGAAATCAGTGCCGGTCTTACTCCTTCTATATTTAAAGACATCCTTTTAAGTAATTCTTTATGATATTTTGATATATCATCAACTTGATTTTCAAAATGCCTTGCAACAATTTGAAACAGGTCTTCAAAGGCACAATAGAGATTGTGTATCTTATAGGCAAGGCTTTCAAGTCTTATTTTACTTTTTTTGATCCCTTTTCTACGAGCATCTATATCGGTAAAGATTACTTCAATCGTCTTTAACTGTGCAGCAATCTCTGACTTTAAAATATTTATCTCTATTTTGTTTTCCATGTTAAGTTTATCACAAAAGATTAAAACTTCCTTAGCATCCCAGCCAATTTGCTTATATTATTACAATTTCTTAAAATTCAAACACATCTGAAAGGTTTACATCAATCCCTTCAAAACTTTTTAATGATAATGTCTCAAGGTGTCCAAATATATCAGGCAATCCATAGTTTGTATTATCTTGCAAAAAAAATCTCTCTGCATATTGCCCAATTGGGTCAACTATTATATATTCTCTAACTCCATATCTCTCATAAAGTGCCTTCTTTTCACGCTTATCCTTAAGGGCTGTGTTTGGAGAAAGCACCTCAATAACAAGGTCAGGCACTCCTTGGATATTTCTTTCTGTTATCTTTGCCCTATCGCAGACAACTAATATATCAGGTTGCACCACATCATATTCTGATAAAACTACATCCGTTGGGGCTATGAAAATCTGGCACCCTTTCAATAAATGTGATTGTCTGGAAATTATTATATTCAGTTTGTTTAGAATCATCTGATGCCTTGTCCCGGGTGCAGGACTCATGTTATACAC
>JAOAGP010000116.1 GCA_026415695.1 Thermodesulfovibrionales bacterium
AATTGTAGATACGCTTATATTAGGGTATTTTTGTCTTGTTTTTGAGATAATGTCTGATGTGCTTGGATGGGATTTATCCTTTGAGATAATTGATATTATCGCTTTTCTTTGGGGTGTGAGTTTATACCCCTTGTCTTTGAGGTGCTTAAATATTTTTTTGATGTTATTTGATTTCATTTGGAATGATTCCTAATTGATAGTTTATTGTTTTTGAAATCTTAATGTCAAGCAGGTTAGATAAACAGGAGATTCGCTTATTACCTTAACTTTTATAGAGCAGTGTTAATCAAGTATCTGCCTGATAGTTTTTAGGAATACTTTGGGGTCTAAAGGTTTAGACAGAATGCAATCAGATTTTGCCTGCCCTTCATCTAAAACCTCACCCGGGAAGCCACTAATAAGTATCGTTTTACAATCAGGTTTTATTTTCTTGACAGCAACTATAGTCTCTTTGCCATCCATATTTGGCATCTTCAAATCAAAGATACAGAGTCTAACATCATCCTTGAGTTCTAAAAACCTTTGCAGTGCCTCTTTACCATCCTTTGCTGAAATGACGGAGTAGCCATAAGATGTAAGGAGAGAGTCAATAAATCCCCTCACATAATCATCATCCTCTGCAATGAGTATAGTTTCAGAACCACCTATTATTTCATGAGGGGTTTCCTCCCCCATTTCTTTTATGTCATCCTTTATTAAGGGGAAATAGATATAAAATGTTGTGCCTATCCCCTTTTGACTTTCAACCCTTATATAGCCGTTGTGTTGTTTTATAATGCCATATACAACTGATAAACCAAGACCTGTGCCATGTCCAGAGGGCTTTGTTGTAAAAAACGGTTCAAATATCCTGTTTAGTGTTGTTTTATCCATACCAACGCCTGTATCTTCAACTATGATAAGAGCATAATTTTGGGCAGTGATGTCTTGCCCTTCTGTAAGGCTCTTTTCGGCACTGACCTGATTGGTTTTTATCTTTATACTGCCTCCTTGAGGCATTGCATCACGGGCATTGATTACAAGATTTATCAATACCTGCTCTATCTGGCTTTTGTCTGCTAAAACTGTGAGGCTACCCTCTGATAGTTCGTAAACCAAAGAAATGTTGTGTAGTGTAAGTTTTAGGAGGAGTTTCTCTATGTTTCTGATTATCTCGTTTATATCAACTGGTTTCATCTCGAAGGACTGTTTTCTGCTAAAAGAAAGGATTTGTCGTGTAACTGATGAACCACGATTGGCACATTCAATTAATTCTCTGAGATATTTCTTCAATGGGTCGTCGTCTTGCATCTTTAAATCAATGAGGCTTGCATAACCTATAATCGCATGTAGTATATTGTTAAACTCATGTGCTATACCACCTGCAAGATGCCCTATTGCCTCAAGTTTTTGTGAGTGTATCAGTTGTTCTTGAAGTCTTTTATTTTCTGCCTCTATCCTTTTCTTCTCACTTAAATCACGGACTATTGCCCACATCCCCTCATTGTTGCCATCAATATCCTTTACGAGATATGTTCGTAACTCTATAGGTATTATCTCCCCATTTTTTCTGATGTATTCCTTCTCATAAACATCCGAAAAACCCCTTTTTAAGACCTGTTCTTTGACAATCCTGTCCTCAAACTCATGCCATTTTTTAGGGGTTATGTCTTTGTATGTTATTTGATATAGTTCTTCTGCGGAGTATCCAGTGATTGACATATAAACGCTGTTAAAATCCTTTATCCTTCCATCCATATCTACAAAGGCAAATCCATCCATCAGACTTTCATAGAGCCTTCTGTATCGGTGCTCACTTTGTCTTAATGCCTCTCGTTCTTTTTCAAGTTCTTTGACTTTTTTGTCTAACTTTCTTGTCAGTGCCTCTATCTGCATCCTGTTTAGTTTGTCAATGTCCTCAAGAATGCCATTATAAGTGGGAAGATTTTCTAATTCATGATTTTTTAGAACCTTCTCTATTTCCTCAAAGAATAATTCAGGCTCCATTGGTTTTATCAAAAAGCGAGATGCACCTAAAGACATCGCCAATTCTGCATCCTTTTTATCAATATAGGTTGCAGTATAAAAGACAAAAGGAATATTCTTAAACCTCTCATCTGTCTTTATCCTCTTACAGAGTTCAAATCCATCCATCTCGGGCATCATGATATCTGATATGATCAAATCTGGTCTTGATTCTTCTACTTTTTTTAATGCAATAACGCCGTTTGTTGCACTATCAACATCATATCCCTTTGATGTCAAAGCCCTCGTAAGATATATGAGGGAACTTGTATCATCTTCTACAATTAGTATCTTCATCAACTATCTCCTAATATTGACTTGATTTGATTGATTACTGAAATAGGGTCAATTGGCTTTTCTATATACCCATCACACCCTGCAGACAAAAGCCTCGCCCTGTCTCCCGCCATAGCGTAAGATGTAACTGCAATTATTGGAATA
>JAOAGP010000036.1 GCA_026415695.1 Thermodesulfovibrionales bacterium
TATTTTCTTTTGGTAGTAAGACAATTCATGATATCCTTTTTTTAATCTTGATGGTCATTCTATCACCCTTAAAATATCTGGATATCTTGCTGATGAAGTTTCCAAACGCAGATAAGATTGCTGGAGGATTTTGTGTAATTGCAATTAATGAGAAGTCCATTAGTCAGGAATCACTTTGAATTTTCTGTTTTGCATACTTTGTCTGACTGTGATGTAATTTTTTATCTACCAAGTATTAGTTTATACTTTTGGTGTTTGCCCTTAAAAGTAATTGTGCTTACAGTTTGCCTTCTGGTTAAGAATATTTTAATACCTCACCTCCAAATGAATTAGGCAAATTAAAAGTCAAGAAGTAGTTGCAGGTTAACCTAGAATTACCATCAGACTTTTAACGGGTAATTGACTGTTACAGAAAAAGAATTAGATTTACTCCATAATCCTTTAGACAATTGCCTTCTCCTCATTGTCATATAAAATGTCTCTATTACTTGCATATAGTCTTCTTATTTTTTTTCACATATCCTACATCTACTCGCTCACTTTGAGAAAGAGCCAAATTCATTTATCATAGATTACAACCCCTTTAATGACAAGATTGCGTTTTTGGTGACAAGTTCTATCTCTACGACGCTTCGCTTTGCGAGTTGTTGGTTACGCCAGTTTGTAGCATGGATTATCCTTAATATCTCCTCAAAACTCTTTAGTGACTCCTCAACTTTTTGCTTGTACACAGCACGGCTATGGTCTACTGTCTTTCTTGGCGATATATCCTTGTCTTCGGTTTGTTTCTTTTCTTGTTGGGTAGTGTCTTTTTCTTGCTGTTGGTCTTGATTGTCGTTTGTTTCTTTACTGCCATTTAAATCATCTTGCATAGTCTCTAAAATAGGCATTTTTAAAACTTACAAAAGACCTATCCTCCCTAATCTTTTTTAAATATCATCGTGCTCCATCTACCATCTTGATAGATGTCCAACAACTGCATTTTCTGTTTCTGCATTATATCAATAATCTCATCACCTTGACCATCAATCAACCCTGATATTATCAAAAAACCTGCCCTTCTTACAATATTTAATATGTTTTTTGTGTTTTCTCTGATTACATTTAGGATGAGATTTGCTGTTACCATATCATACAATCCCTTTGCATGAGAGATGTCTGCATGAATTACAGTCACATCTGTGAGGTTATTTGCCTCAAGGTTTTTTGTTGTGGCTTCAATTGCAAGTATGTCGTTGTCTATTGCAACTACATCTTGAAACCCCAGAATCCTTGCAGTGATTGCCAAAATGCCACTGCCAGTTCCTAAATCCATAAATCCTTTTTTGTTGGTTTTATCTATGTATTTCTCTATCAAGTAAAGACACCTCTGCGTTGTTTCATGATGCCCTGTCCCAAATGCCATTGCTGGATCTATGATTATATTTGTCTTGCCTTCAACCTTTTCTTGCCAAGGGGGGATGATTGCAAGATTTTGCCCTATAGTAATTGGCTCAAACCTTTTTTTCCATGTCTCATTCCAGTCTCTTTCTGAAAGGTATGTGTAGGTTGGTTGTTCTTTTAATTGGGTGATTTGCGTTATTTGTGATAAGACATCTCTAATGAAATCTGCACCTTTTATGTCCCTAAAGTATGTAATGAGAGTATCCTCATTATCAATAAACCCGTTTGCACCAAAGGAATTTAGCAATGCTATCAGTATCTCTTTTGTTTCGGTATGACAAACTATCTTTATCTCGTAATAACCCATTGTTTTGTTTATTGAAGCATAATATCACAAGATTCTCTTTTTATACAATAAAACATTGACGCCTCGTTTAGGATTTACTGTTATTCCGTGCCAGTTTCTCTGAAATCAACCTAAATATATCAGCAAGGTTAAAGCCTTTATCAATCACTGACACATCGTCTCCAAGTGGTGACCATAAAGACGGGTCAGATGCCTTAAAGAACACGATCATGCTTTTGTTTAGCAAACCAGCAAGATGTGATATGCCTGAATCATTACCAATGTATAGACTTGACAAAGAGATAAGTGCTGAAACCGTCATTAATGTAGTATTGTTTATGTGTTGGGCAAATCCGCTTTTTTTAATCACATATTCATCAATTTTTCTAATCATGTCTTTATCTTCATCTTGGCCAGTGATAAACAAGACCCCTACTTTTAGTGTATCAATCACGTAGTCAGATATCGTAAAAAAATCATCAAGAGGGAGGTTTTTATTTTTGCTTCCGCTGCCAGGATGTATGACAATGAACCGTGCAGTTGGTAATCTACAGAGCCTTTTTGCATGTATTAAAAAATCATCTTTAATGTGTATCTTTTTAAGATTAATAACATCCACATTTTCAAACTGTTTTAACCTATACAAAGCCACATGGGTGTTGTCTTTAGGTATTGTTTCTATAACCTGTATGTTTTTAGAGATTTTTTTAAGGTTTTGCAAGATGGGGTTTTGTCTATTTTTGATAAAAAGGAATATCCTTTTAAATCTTGAAAAGAAATCACAAAGTCTGCGGTAATCATCAGTAAAAAGCGGGCTATAGAAAATGCTGTCTATGTCTGATATCTCGTCTGCAACTGATATATCTTTTAGGAATTTTGCGATGTAGTGTCTACAGCAGATATGCACAGATGATTTTTCAATACTTTTTATCATCTCAATGGTTGGTATGGATAGGAGGATGTCGCCTAAAGTGCCAGGATGATAAATAAATACTGTATTTGATAAACCCTGCATGTGTTAAAATGTATTATAGAATATTTGAGCAAAATGCCATGAACAACAGATACAACTCCTTTGGTAGATACCTTAAAGACACCTTTGGTGAGACAATCTATAAGATTAATGTGGATGCGGGTTTTACCTGTCCTAACAGAGACGGGACATTAGGGACAGGAGGTTGTGTGTATTGTAACAACGACAGTTTCAGACCATCTATATGTAAGCCAGAATTGTCAATATCAGAGCAGATTAGAAATGGTGTGGGCTATGTGTCTCAAAGATACGGTGCAAAGAGGTTTCTTGTCTATTTTCAACCTTTTACAAATACTTATGCAAGTGTTGAGGAATTACAAAGGCTTTATTTAGAGGCACTTAATGAGCCATTTGTGGTAGGACTTGCTATTGGCACAAGACCAGATTGTGTGGACAAACAAAAGATTCAACTCCTTGAAGAACTTGCAAGAGATTATTTCATACTCATTGAGTATGGTTTGCAGTCAATATACGATAAAACGCTTGAGTTTATAAAAAGGGGACATAGTTTTCAAGATTTTTTAGATGCTATCAATTTAACTGTTAACAGGGGGATACATATTGGAGCCCACATAATTGTAGGTTTTCCTACAGAAACAAGGGAAGAGATGCTTAAGATAGCGGATGTGGTATCCGAATTACCAATCGGTTTTTTAAAGATACATCAACTACAAGTTGTAAAGGATACTGTATTGGCTCAAAGGTATCTTGAGCAACCGTTTTATACCTTTCAATACGATGACTACTTGGACTTTTTGGTAGATTTTATTGAAAGGTTATCGCCAAATATTGTAATACAGAGACTTTTTGCTACTGCACCAAATGATATACTTATTGCTCCGCTGTGGGATAGGAGTCGTCAGCAGATTTTAAATGATATTGATAAAAGATTAAAGGAGAGAGATGCTTTCCAAGGTTCAAAGTGCCTATGTCATAGGTGTTGATGCACATATTATTGAGGTGGAGGTAGATATATCTTCATTGGGATTACCCCAGTTTTCAGTGGTTGGGCTGCCAGATACTGCAGTTAAAGAAAGTAAGGACAGGATTAGACCAGCACTTAAGAATGTGGGATATAACTTTCCTCTTAAAAGGATTACCGTTAATTTAGCACCTGCTGATTTAAAGAAGGAAGGCTCTGCGTTTGACTTGCCGATTGCATTGGGTATTATTGCATCTGAAGGTCTGATTGATACCAAAAGTTTGGATGGCTATATGTTTATAGGTGAATTGTCATTGGACGGGGGGCTTAAACCTGTAAGAGGTGTTTTACCAATTGCTATTGAGGCAAAAAATCGGGGGTTTAAGGGATTGGTATTACCAAAGGAAAACTCCGTAGAGGCAGCAATAGTTGAGGGTTTGGATGTTTATGGCATGACAAACCTACCTGAAACCATAGAGTTTCTTAAGGGTATCAGGGAGGTAAAACCAACTATAGTCAAATTGCAGGATATCATGACCCAAAATGCTGTATATGAAGAAGACTTTGCAGATGTCAAAGGTCAGGAACATGCTAAGAGGGCACTTGAGGTAGCCGCTGCTGGTTCACACAATGTCCTGATGGTAGGACCACCTGGTAGCGGTAAGACAATGCTTGCCAAGAGATTACCAACTATACTGCCACCAATGACCTTTAATGAGGCAATAGAGGCAACGAAGATACACAGTGTGGCAGGATTGATAAAGTCAGATACACCAATACTTGCAAGACGGCCTGTGAGGTCGCCACATCATACTATTTCAGATGTTGCACTCATTGGTGGTGGACAGATACCCAAGCCCGGAGAGGTATCCCTTGCCCATTATGGAATACTTTTTCTTGATGAACTACCAGAGTTTAAACGGAATGTCCTTGAGGTCTTAAGACAACCACTTGAAAATGGCGTGGTAAATGTATCAAGGGCGGTTGCATCTGTCACATATCCTGCACAATTTGTCCTTGTGGCGGCAATGAATCCATGTCCGTGTGGCTATTTTGGGGACAACAGACATCAATGCACATGCTCTCCAAGTATGATTAGCAGATACAGGGCAAGGATTTCAGGCCCACTATTGGATAGGATTGACCTACACATTGAGGTGCCAGCAGTTCCTTTTAGGGAACTCTCTACGGAATATGCTGGAGAGCCTTCACAGAAGATTAGAGAAAGGGTTGTTGAGGCAAGGAAGATACAGTTAGACAGGTTTAAGAAGGATGGCATCTTTTCTAACGGTCAGATGAAGACGAGGCATATAAAGAAGTATTGTGTTCTTACAAACGATGCACAGAATATACTCAACAGGGCTATGGAGATGCTCGGTTTAAGTGCGAGGGCATACTCAAGGATATTGAAGGTTTCAAGGACTATTGCAGACATTGATAAATCTGAAAAGATAGATGCGAGGCATGTTGCAGAGGCGATACAGTATAGGACGCTTGATAGGACATCACAGTAGGTTTGCATTTAAAGATATTCAGTGATAAGATAGACTGACTAAATTTTAAATGAGGGGGTTGTAGTTTTTATCATAAGAAATGATTGAGATAAGACCATTTAAGGCACTTTTATACAACACTGATAAGGTTGATGGTGATGTTGTAACTTCCCCTCCGTATGATGTTATTGATGAAAACCAAAGGGAGACACTCTATAATAAAAGCCCTTACAACATCATAAGGATTGACTTTGGTAAGGAGTTTGAATCAGATACTCCAGAGGATAAATATATCCGTTCAAGAAACTATCTTCACAGTTGGATTGGTGAAGGCATACTTAAAAAAGATGACGAGGCTTCATTATACATCTATGAGATTAAATACAGTATTGATGGAAAATCTCTGTGTCTAAAAGGTGTGCTTGCCCTTATGAAGTTGCAAGAATTAGGGCATGGTATATATCCACATGAGGCAACCCACTCAAAGCCCAAAGCAGATAGGCTAAATCTATTGAAATCCTGTCATGCAAATATTAGCCCTATTTTCACCCTATATAGAGGCAATAAAACTTTTACAGATGTAAAACATCCAAAGATATTTGAGTCTAAACAGGATGACGGCACCATCCATACGCTATATAAGGTATCAGATATCAACATTATCAAGTCTTTTGCTGATAGCATGAAAGACAAACCGATACTGATTGCAGATGGCCATCATAGATATGAGGTTTCACTACAATTTAAGAAACTTGTTGATAATGGAAGCATAGACGGGCTTAAGGGCAATAATGTTGGTGATAATCCATGGGACTATGTGCTTACTTATTTGGTTGATATCAATGACTCTGATATTACTATACTACCTACCCATAGACTAATTAAGGATAAGCCATCAACAAGCATCTTGGATGCCTTACAGAAACACTTTGACATTAGGAGATATCATTTTATAGATGGTGATGATCTCCAAGATTCACTATCAAAGTCAGGCAAAGGGGCCTTTGGTTTGTATCTTGGAAAGGATGAGAGTTTTATAATCAAATACAAGGGCAATGCACTTAATGATTTACCAAGACAATTAAGCAAGGTTGATACAGTAATCCTTCAAGAACTCATTCTCAAACAAGACCTAAAGACCGAGGATATAACATATGAGATGGATTTAAAGAAGGCTATCAAGATGGTTGATGATAAGGTCTTTAATGCACTTTTTGTTCTCAATCATACCCCTGTAGAGGAGATAGAAGAGGTTGCACTTGCAAATCTTAGAATGCCGCCAAAGTCAACCTACTTTTATCCGAAACTACTAACAGGTATGGCTATATACACCTTTTTTTAAAAAACTATTAAGGAGGTCAAAGCGATGGCACTCAAGGTAGGTATCAACGGTTTTGGAAGGATTGGTAGAAACTTTTTAAGAACAAGTTTAGATGGTGCAGATTTTAAGATTGTAGCAATCAATGATTTGACAGATTCAAAGACATTAGCCCATCTCTTAAAGTATGATTCAGTACATGGTATATTGAAAAACGATGTTGGATTTACTGAAAACAGTATCACTGTTGACGGTAATGAGATTAAGGTGTTTGCAGAAAGGTCACCAGAAAACCTCCCTTGGAAGTCATTAGGTGTGGATGTAGTGATTGAATCAACAGGATTGTTTACTGAGAGGGCAAAGGCTGCAAAACACCTTGATGCTGGTGCAAATTGGGTAATTATATCAGCACCTGCAAAGGAGCCTGATATTACTGTTTGTATTGGTGTAAATGATGAGACACTTGACCCAAAGACTCACAAGATAATATCAAATGCATCATGTACAACCAATTGCCTTGCCCCTGTTGCAAAGGTGCTTCACAAGGAGTTTGGCATTATTAGAGGACTAATGACCACCGTTCACTCATACACAAATGACCAAAGGATACTCGATCTTCCACACAAAGACCTAAGAAGGGCAAGGGCAGCCGCACTTTCAATCATCCCATCATCTACCGGTGCGGCAAAGGCAATAGGACTTGTTTTACCCGAACTTGCTGGTAAACTTGATGGTTTTGCAATGAGGGTGACAACCCCCAATGTATCAGTAGTGGATTTAGTGGTAGAGTTACAAAAGGATGTTTCAGCAGATGAGATAAATGCCGCCATGAAAAGATGGGCAGAGGGACCGATGAAAGGGATACTTCAGTATTGTGATGTGCCATTGGTATCTGTGGACTTCAATGACAACCCTCATTCTTCTATCTTTGATGCAACACTTACAAAGGTTTTAGAAAAGAGGATGGCAAAGGTAATCTCTTGGTATGACAATGAATGGGGATACAGCACAAGATTGAGAGACCTTATAAATCTCATTAGTAAGAGGGTCTAATCATGGCTAAGAGTAATGTTTCTGTTGACATAAAGGATACCCTCAACAAACTCACGATTGAGGATCTAAACCTGAAGGGTAAAAGGGTTTTTATTAGGGCAGACTTCAATGTCCCAATAAACGAGAATTTTATAATCACAGACGACAGCAGGATTCGTTCTACACTGCCTACAATAAACTACGCCATTGATGAAGGTGCAAAGGTAATACTTGCATCCCACTTGGGTAGACCAAAGGGAAAGGTTGACCCCAAATACAGTCTTGCTCCGGTTGCAAAGAGGTTGCAGAGACTCCTCAATAAAGAGGTCATTTTTGTTGAGGATTGTGTAGGTCCTATGGTGCAAAACACTGTGGCAAAGATGAAAGAGGGAGATGTATTACTTTTAGAAAATCTGAGATTCCATCCCGGAGAAGAAAAAAATGACGAAGAGTTTGCAAAGGCATTGAGCAGTCTTGCAGACTACTTTGTAAATGACGCATTTGGTGCAGCCCATCGTAGTCATGCCTCTACAACAGGCATTA
Organism: Thermodesulfovibrionales bacterium; assembly: GCA_026415695.1. Classification (GTDB taxonomy): domain Bacteria; phylum Nitrospirota; class Thermodesulfovibrionia; order Thermodesulfovibrionales; family Dissulfurispiraceae; genus DUZI01. The sequence continues at coordinate 8,071 of JAOAGP010000036.1, forward strand.
CCAAATACCTACCCTCTGCAGCAGGGTTTTTATTGAAAAAAGAGATTGAGTATCTTAAGGGGGTAGTCAATAATCCTGTCAGACCGTTTGTGGCGATACTTGGTGGTGCTAAAGTATCAGGCAAGATTGGGGTGCTTGAAAACCTTGCTGCCAAGGTAGATAAGGTTATTGTTGGTGGTGGAATGGCATACACATTTTTAAAGGCAAAAGGCTATGAGGTCGGCGATTCATTAGTAGAACCAGATATGATAGACTTGGCTAAACGAATAATGGAGACGCTCAAGAAAAACAATGTGAAATTTTATCTGCCTGTTGATAGTGTGATATCAGAAAAGGCAGAACAATTTGCCGAAACAAAGATAGTTCCTAATCAAGAAATACCAAAAGGATGGAAGGCTCTTGACATCGGACCTGCATCGGTAAAACTCTTTACATTGGCAATTGAAAATGCAAAGACTATCATTTGGAACGGGCCAATGGGCATGTTTGAGATTGACGCATTTTCAAGGGGAACCTTCGCAATAGCACGGGCAGTAGCAGACGCCTATGCCCTTACTATAGTCGGTGGAGGTGATACTGATTTTGCGGTGCATCGGGCAGGGGTATCAGATTCAATATCCTTTATATCAACTGGTGGTGGAGCCTCATTAGAACTCCTTGAAGGCAAGGAATTGCCCGGCATTGCATCACTTACTGATAAAAAATAGGCATAATGAGGGGGAAATGAAAACTTACCCCCTCTTTATCAAAAAACGATAACTATAAACACATATAATTTGATTCGGTAATTGAGCACTTCGGCTTAGACTGTAATAAATAAAGGAAGAAAGAGTATTAGTAGAAAGAAAGCGTTGCTGAATCTGTAATAATATAATCTTTACCTTTCTTGATAGCCTCATGAACAAATCTTGGCAGTGTAAACAGACTAAAATGAATGTTGCTGTCATAAAAGCCTAATTTGTTAATAAAAGGAGATAACCTTTTTTCTATGATATCTTGACTGATTGTTATGGGGTCAAAGGTCTTACTTGCTAACACAAAACCCCACGGTGTATGAAAAGATGGCACATTAACGATATAAGGCCTTACGATTGGAAAGACACTTTTTAGTGTGTTTGTAATGGCTACAAAAGCACTTATATTGTTGACTGCTGATGATGTGGCTTGTGTGATAAAGACGCCATCTTTGTTGAGAGCGTCTCTTACAGTTTCATAAAAGGTCTTTGTGTATAACATCAAAGAAGGACCACCTTCAAAAGGCTCTGGCAGGTCTGCAATTATGCAATCATAGAAGTCATGCTTGTCATTGATAAAAAGCCTTGCATCTTCAAAAAACAAATTTACCTTTGGGTCATTAAATGCACCTGCATGCCACTTGTCTAAATACTTGATAGAGACATCAACTACATCCTTGTCAAGATCGACTAAATCTATCCTCTGCACACATTGATACCTCAATACCTCACGGGCAGTCGCTCCCTCTCCACCTCCTGCGATAAGTATGTAATTCGGATTATCTATAATAGACATCGCAGGATGTACTAATGCCTCGTGGTATATAAACTCATCTACCTCAGTGGATTGTATCTTGCCATCAAGCACAAGCGTAAGACCGTAACTGCCTGTTTGGATTATCTCAATCCTCTGGTAAGGTGAATTTCTCTTGTGGATGATGTCTATGAGGGAGTGGTATGACCCCTCATCTTTAGTAGTCTCTTCAAGAAACCATCTGGAGTTCACATTCACAAACCTTATGAGGAAGTTTCTCGTTCTTATAAGACAATATCCCACGTTTCATTTCAACTATAGATGGGTTTTTACTCTGAAACTTGTCAATGAGATAACGGGCAGCCTCTTCAGGTTTGATGATATCTCCACATGTGAATATATCCACTGCTGCATAGGCATATTCGGGCCAGGTATGAATTGAAAGATGAGACTCCGCAATAACTACCATTCCGCTTATACCAAATGGATTAAACTCGTGGAAGGAAACATCTACTATTGTGGCTTTGGCCTCCTTTGCGGCCGATACTAATGTCTCTTTAACGCTCTTTAGACTCTTGAGAATCTCTGGGTTACAATCCCTTAATTCAACTAAAAGATGGGTCCCTAAAGCATGCAATTTTCCTACCCTCCTTCAGTGTTGGAATTAAAGAGGCTATGCTCTTCATAAGCCAAATACTATACACTATTTTTTCTAACTTGTCAATAAAAAAATCTGGGTTGTGGTTACTATATCAAAATGTCACACATAATTACTAAAGAGAAATGTCACATATATGTTAGCCTTCTTTTAGGGTTTAACACTAAAAGGAGGTGGCTCAATGAGGAAAGTATATATCTTTACGGAGGAGGAGTTGAAAAGAGATCAGATAATGAATGGTGTAATTTCAGGCAGTTTAAACCTTAAGCAAGCTCAACAACTTTTAGGACTCAGTTACAGGCAGACTTTAAGGATAAAGA
>JAOAGP010000075.1 GCA_026415695.1 Thermodesulfovibrionales bacterium
AAATCATTAAAATTGTAACAATAGATACATGAAAATAACACTATTAATCTCATTTGTGTAGAAAGTGATTTTAGGAGATTACATTGTTTGTTTTATTACAATGATTTGGATAAAAAATTGAACATCAAACAAGGAGGTTTATAAAATGAATATCATTGATATTGGAGGTTTGATTGTAGGTGTTGTAATTCTTATCTTTGCAGCAAAGTATCTTGTGGAAGGACTCATAGGCATTGCTGCAAGACTGGCTGTAGCACCATTTATATTGGCAATGCTAATTATAAGTATAGACCTTGAGGAGTTTGCCCCTGCTGTAATAGGTTCATACCAGCATTTGACTGCCCTTTCTTATGGTAGCATTCTTGGCACTGTGGTTTTTTTGATATTATTGGCACTTGGCACAGCAGCCTTTTTGTTTCCAATTAAGCATCCTGATTTTCCAATTAAATATGTTTGGATGTTGGGTGGGGCAATATTGTTGGTTTTTATCCTTTCAATAGACGGAGAGGTTAGCCGCCTTGATGGAATAATAACTATTGCTGTGTATTTTGTCTTTATTGTTTATCTCATATATGACATGCGTAAGACCCGTGCAGCAAAAGAGGAAATAGAAGAGGCAGAATCGTCCGTTGAAAAGATTATAAGAGAACCCTCTTGGCGTTTCCCTATCATGTTTATTGGTGGACTTATAGGACTTGTTGTCGGTGCTATACTTGTTATCAATGGAACTAAAGCGGTTTTAATCTGGACAGGTATTGAGGAAACAATACTCGGCTTGACCCTCCTTGCCATTGCGGCTAATTCTGTTGAGTTAGTTGAGGCAATCATCCCTGCAAAACAAGGACATCCAGAGGTGGTAATTGGTAATGTTGCAGGTAGTTCATTCTTTCAGTTGCTTTTTACTTTAGGCATCTGTGCACTTATTAATCCAATACAGGTAAGTAAGATTGCCATACAATACTTTATTCCTGCTGTGGTAATAAGTTGGCTTGTGCTTCTAATAATAGTTTGGCATCGTCAGACTCCACGATGGGTTGGTTTAGCCTTGATGTCATTATACTGTGTCTTTGTTGTAAGTGCTGTAGTATTGGGCTTGAAGTTGTAAGTGTGTGTTTTCAGTTTTATCTCTCTTGATGAGTTTTGGGCTGAAAAGTGCTTCTTTTGAGCCCAAGAGGATTTTTCTTGTTTAGATAGCGTAAAACTTATAAGGAATAGGTTAAAATATGGGCATTGAAATATTGCTGATGCCCGATGAAACATTTAATTTCATATAAAACCTATTTCTTAATACTTATCATTATCGCCCTTCTAATTTCCTGCACATCAAAGTCAAACGATAAAAAACAACCACAAAGATCAGCCCCTGTCAATGTAGCAAAGGTTATAAAAAAGGACATACCGATTGTCATTAATGCGATAGGAAATATAGAGGCATCTGCAACTATCTCGCTAAAGTCACAGGTCAATGGGCAGGTCTCTGAGATTTACTTCAAGGAGGGAAGTTATATAAAGAAAGGGGATTTGTTGATTACCATAGATAGTCGTCCTTTTGAGTATGCAGTAAGATTAGCAGAGGCAAGCCTGGAAAAGACCACAGCCCAATTACAACAGGCAAAGAGGGATTTAGAGCGATACACAACCTTACTTTCTGAAGGTTATGTTACACAATCACAGTATGACCAGATGGTTACCTACAACAAGACCCTTGAGGCTACAGTCAAGGCAGATACAGCAAATCTCCAAAATGCAAAGATACAGTTGAGTTACTGTTATATATATGCACCGGTGGATGGAAAGATTGGTTCAATCTTGATAGATAAAGGAAATGTAATTAAGGCAAACGATGATAAGCCTCTTGCAATCATTAATCAGATTCAACCTGTATATGTGGCATTTTCTATACCAGAATTGTATCTTGATGAGATAAGGGATAAGTTTAAGAAAGAAGGTGTCAAGGTAATGGCATCTGCAACAAATAACAATAAAACTGTCTATACCGGACAACTTACCTTCATCGACAATGCTGTGGATAAAACAACTGGCACTATCAGGATGAAGGCACGGTTTGACAATAAGGACTTAAGCATGTTGCCGGGGCAGTTTATGAATGTGTCTATCAATCTATCTATTTTAAAGGGATCGTTGAGTGTGCCATCTGAGGCAGTGCAGATAGGACAAAAGGGGGAGTATGTCTATCGTCTAAAGGACGATATGACGGTGGAGATTGTTTCAGTAAAATCCATTGCCTCAAGTGAAGGATTTACTGCTATACAGGGTGATGTCAAAGACGGAGACAGAGTAGTGATTGAAGGGCAGCAGAGATTAGCCCCCGGAATGAAGGTAACTATAAAAAATACTCCAGATAAACAAGGAAAGGATTAGTTGAACATCTCTGAGGTCTTTATCAAAAGGCAGGTGATGACCACATTGGTCATGCTTGCTATAATGCTCTTTGGGATTATTGGTTATATCAAACTCCCTGTTAGCGACCTGCCAAATGTTGATTTTCCAACTATCCTCGTTACAGCCACACTTCCCGGTGCAAGTCCTGAAACAATGGCATCTGCAGTAGCAATACCACTTGAAAGGCAGTTTTCCACGATTGCTGGATTAGACTCAATGTCATCAATAAATACTTTGGGAAATACGCAGATTACACTTCAATTTAATCTCAATCGTGATATTGATGCAGCAGCACAGGATGTGCAGGCGATGATTGCAAGGGCATTAAGACAACTCCCCAATGATATGCCATCACCACCATCGTATAGGAAGGTTAATCCTGCTGACCAACCTGTGCTTTATTTAGCGATTAGTTCACCAGTATTGCCACTTTCTAAGGTGAATGAATATGCAGACACCATTGTTGCCCCGCAGATTTCAATGGTAAGTGGAGTGGCACAGGTGCAGGTCTTTGGCTCTCAGAAATATGCAGTGAGGATCCAACTTGATCCAAACAAACTTTCATCAAAAGGCATTGGTATTGATGAGGTAACCTCTGCAGTTCAGAAAAGTAATGTAAATCTACCCACAGGCACACTCTATGGTGATAAAACAAACTTGACCATTCAGGCTACAGGACAACTCCTTGATGCCTCATCATACAGACCTGTGATTGTCACATACAGGAATGGTTCGCCAGTGTATTTAGGTGAATTAGGTAGAGTTATTGATAGTGTAGAAAACGACAAGGTAGCCACATGGTTTATGGACACAAGGGCGATAGTCCTCGCAATACAAAAACAACCGGGGACAAATACCATTGAGGTTGTGGACTCTATCAAAAAACTCCTACCATCGTTTAGAGAAATCCTCCCCGCATCTGTGAATCTGGATGTCCATTTTGATAGGACGATATCCATCAGAGAATCTGTATCTGAAGTGAAGTTTACCCTACTGCTTACAATAGCACTTGTGGTAATGGTGATATTCCTTTTTTTGAGGAGTTTTTCAGCAACGGTAATACCAAGCCTTGCCTTGCCGTTATCAATCATTGGGACCTTTGCCTTTATGTATCTTATGGGTTTTAGCATAAATATCTTTTCTCTTATGGCAATTACACTCTCTGTGGGTTTTGTGGTTGATGATGCTATTGTGATGCTTGAAAACATAGTCCGACACAAAGAAAGCGGACTTGATGCCTTTGAGGCTGCCCTTAAAGGTTCAAAGGAGATTGGTTTTACGATACTTTCAATGACGCTTTCATTAGTTGCGGTGTTTATACCTGTGTTGTTTATGGGGGGATTACTTGGCAGATTATTAAACGAATTTGCAGTTA
>JAOAGP010000099.1 GCA_026415695.1 Thermodesulfovibrionales bacterium
GTTGCTGGTTATGGTCGCTTATTTATATTGTTTTTAAAGAGATGCTTACGCTTACTCTCTGCAGAAAAAACTGGATTACAATCTCCTCAAAGAATCAATCTCTTTTAGCACTTCTTGAAGTAAAATCTTAAAATTCTCAAAGTTTGCTTTAAACGCTTCCATATCGTTTGATTTGGCTGCCATCTCCATGTTGTAAGCTAATCCCCTAAGTTTTTCCGCACCTATTGTTCCAGCATTTGATTTAAGTGAGTGAGACAGTCTTTCAATATCGTTAACATTATTATTCAAGATAGCCTGCTCAAGATCTTTTAATATGTTTGGGGCATAATCAAAAAACATATCGTATATCTGCATCAGCATCTCCTCATCACCACCCAAAAGTTCAAGAGCCCTTTCCTTGTCTAACAACATTTCAGATATCTCCTAATATATGAAATTTAAAGTGTTAGTATTATAGCAAATCTGAAGATAAAAAAAGCGAAAAAAAGATTAAAAACATTGGCAGTCACTCCTTCAGAACAAAAATTTATAACACCTTGTGCAACCTGATTATATTTGCCTTGCCCAAAAACGGGGAACTCGCTGCCAAGATAATGTTATCTCCCTTCTGAATGAAGCCCTCTTTTATTAGGTTTTTCTCAACGGTCTTCATAAATACCTCATCAAGTATTCCTATATCGGGTGTTTCAAGTAATCTGCCATATGTCCCCCAAAACAGAGACATACTTCTAACTACCTTCTGGTCGGGTGTAAAAGCAATAATAGGAACAGAAGACTTTAGTTTTGACAGAAGACGAGCAGTAAAACCAGAATGTGAAAAGACTACGATGGCCTTTGCATCTATGTCTTGTGCTGCCTCCTTTGCACAGGCTGCAATTGCCTCTGGAAAGCCCCTGCCAAGCTGATAAAAACTTCCAACCCTTTTAAACAGGTTTTCCTCTGTAAAACGGATTATTGTATCCATCATCCTTACAGCCTCAACAGGAAATTCTCCTGCAGCAGTTTCTGCAGACAACATCAAAGCATCTGTGCCATCAAGCACTGCGTTTGAGACATCTGTGGCCTCAGCCCTTGTAGGACGGGTATGATACCTCATGGATTCAAGCATCTGTGTTGCAGTGATAACAATCTTGCCTTTTTTGTTTGCCTCCTCAATAAGCATCTTTTGAATTATAGGCACCTGCTCTGTGGGCATCTCAACACCTAAGTCACCTCGCGCAACCATTATACCATCAACAATTTCAAGTATTTCATTTAGGTTATTAAGTGCCTCGGGCTTTTCAATCTTTGCAATAATTGGCGGGAGATTTATCTTTTGTTTTTTTGCCCAAGTCTTAATAATTGCAATGTCTTCAGCAGTTCTTACAAAGGAGACTGCAAGATAATCAACTCCCAATTTGGTTCCAAAGACTAAATCCTTCTTGTCTTTATCAGTAAATGCCTTGATAGTGGTTTTTGCAGTTGGTAGATTAACTCCCTTCTTTGACTTTACTAATCCACCCTCAATGATCTCGGCAAAGAGTTGATTATCATCCTTTGAAACTACTTGTAGTTTTATCAGACCGTCGTCTATCAGAACTAAATCGCCTTTTTTGAGGTCTTTTATCAAAGGGGGATATGAGATGTATAAACAATCAATAGTGCTATCACTACTTCCGGGCTTTAGTCTTATCTTTGCGCCTGTTTTTAGTTCAATCTCTCCTTTCTGAACATTACTAAGCCTAATCTTAATACCCTGAAGGTCTTGCAATATGGCTATGTTTTTACCTAATTTGTAAGCCTCCTGTCTTACATTCTGGGCAACCGTATGATGGTCGTCGTATGAACCATGTGAGAAGTTGAGTCTTGCAACATCCATCCCATTTTTTATGAGGTCTCTGATAACCTTCACATCTATTGATGCGGGTCCCAATGTGCATACAATCTTTGTCTTTCTCATATACATGTTTTTATCTCCTTATCTATAAGTTTCACTGAGATATGTCTTTGCCAGTTTTCTCCTCTTTCTTTAAAATCTGTCCTGTAATGTGCACCTACACTACCTTCTCTACAAAGCGCACTTTCTGTAATAGCCATTGCAACACAGATAATATTTTTTGTCTCAATACCAATCCTTGACCTAAAAGGCATATCCATTATGTCTTTCCATCTTGATATCTCTTGTTTTGCCTGCGATAGAGATTTACCACATCTTATTATACCTACATACTCCCACATTGTCTTTTTTATGTGGTTTCTAATTGTATTGATATCACTTCTTGATATGGTTTCTTTGGCATTATCAAAATCTGTAACAGTAGTTGGATTAAGTGGTTCTAAACCACTTGCATGAACAGCACACCTAAAACCAAAAACAAGCCCTTCTAAAAGGCTATTGCTTGCAAGTCTATTAGCTCCATGCACTCCCGTGCATGCAGACTCACCTGCAGAGTAAAGCCCTTTTATGTTAGTTGCACCATCTATATCTGTTTTAATCCCTCCCATCAAATAATGGGCTGCGGGGGATATAGGGACCATCTGTTTCGTTATGTCAAGATTGTACCCCAAGCATGTTGAATAGATGCGAGGGAATCTCTTTTTAAGAAATTCAGGATTTAGATGAGTCAAATCTAAATAGACATGATCTGATTTCGTCTCAACCATCTGCGATATGATAGCCCTTGATACAACATCCCTTGGTGCAAGTTCTGCCTTTGGATGATATCTTTGCATAAAAGCATCACCATTTACATCCCTTATGATTGCACCTTCTCCTCTCATTGCCTCACTTAGTAAAAATGAGGGGGTGTTTGGTGCATATAAGACTGTAGGATGGAATTGGACAAACTCCATATCTTCAAGTATTGCACCAGCCCTTAAAGCCATCGCTATACCGTCTCCAGTGCAAACATCAGGATTCGTAGTCCTTGAATAAACTTGACCAGCACCGCCAGTAGCAATAATCGTTGCTCGACCTAAAATCTTAAAAATACTATTCTCCTTGCAAACCACTACACCATAGCAGATGTTGTCTTGAACGATTAGATCAACAGCGGTATTAAATGACATCTTTTTTACATTTTTTAAGGTCTTAATCTTATCAACAAGCACCCGCATTATCTCCTTGCCCGTTGAATCACCTTTAGCATGCAGGATTCTCTTACGAGAATGTGCAGCCTCAATGGTAAATGCAAGTTTGGAGTCTTCTTTATCAAATTCTGCACCCCAATCTATGAGCTCAAGTATCCTGTCAGGTCCCTCTTTTACAAGTATGTTTACAGCATCATGTCTGCACAAACCATCCCCTGCCTTAATAGTATCTTCAAAGTGGATTGCAACCTCATCATCGTAATTTAAGGCTACAGCAACACCACCTTGGGCATATTCTGTGCTGCCTTCAGTAAGCACATCCTTTGTCAAGACAATCACATCACCGTGTCTTGATAATTCAATTGCAGCCCTCAACCCTGCAACACCACCACCAACAACTATAAAATCAGTCTTTAAATCCTGCATACAATCTTTCCCAATCGTTCAGTAAGTATCTTGTTGATTGAATAATCTACCCTACAGTCTATGATACTGATGTTGTTTGAGTTAAGACTCGTTTTAAAAGCAGACCTCAGGTCTTCTTCAGTGTCCACTATGTAACCATCACATCCAAATGCTTGGGCAATCTTTAAGAAGTCTGGATTTGTGAGATCTACAAAAAAGTCTTTTTTATAACGATTTTGTTGCTTCCATCTAATTAGACCGTATCCGTTGTCGTTGAAGATAACGATTGTGAACTTTAGATTTAGTCTTTTGGCTGTTTCAATCTCCCCAATTGACATCAAAAATCCACCGTCTCCAACCGCACAAACAACATTTTTCTGTGGGTATAGGAGTTTTGCAGTTATTGCTGAAGGCAATGCAATCCCCATTGCTGCAAAACCATTTGATATAAGCACAGAGTTTGGCTCATATGCCTTGTAACATCTGCCAATCCAAATCTTATGAGCCCCAACATCACTAATGAGGATATCATCTCTCTTTGTGTTATCCCTAATTGTGTTGATAACAGCCAATGGATTGATGCCATTTTTACATTTGAATCCCAAAAGTTCCTCAATATCGTTTTGTATGTCATCCTTGAGCCTTAAACAGTATGAGTAGTCTTTTGTGAAATCTACATAAGAGATAATTTGATTGAGATTTTCGGATATGTCCCCTAAAACCTCAAAGGCAGAATAGTTAGTATCAACCTCAGATGGATTGTTATCAATGTGGATGAGTTTTTTAGTGCCATCCCACCATTTAGGACTAAACTCAACAGTATCATAACCAACAGCAATTATAAGATCTGCCCTGTCAATGCCACACTGGATAAAGTCCCTTGATTGTAATCCAATGTTGGATACAAATAGTTTGTGATCACCTTCTATTGCACCCATCCCCATAAATGTTGTCACCACTGGGATACCAGATTTCTCTGCAAATGTCCTTAAATTTTGGCTTGCCCTTGACCTGATGACTCCATGACCAGCGATTATTATGGGCATATTTGAATCCCTGATGATCTCAACAGCCTTTTTGATAGTTTTTATGCTTGAGATGGTTTTATTTGTCTTTTTAATATTAAGAGGGTTTCCTTCTACATCCATTACTGCAATGTCTTCGGGTAGTTCTATGTGTGTAGCGCCGGGCTTTTCAGAAACTGCCAATTTAAAAGCCTTTCTTACTGATTCTGGGGTTATCTCAGGTCTGTCAATACGCACATTCCATTTTGTAATAGCCCTTAACATTGATAGTATATCAATGTATTGATGAGACTCCTTGTGTCTTCTCAAAGAAGAAGCCTGTGCAGTAATAGCAACAACTGGTGCAAAATCAAGTTGCGCGTCTGCAATGCCTGTAACAAGATTTGTTGCACCAGGCCCCAATGTTGAAAAACATACACCCGGTTCAAGCGTAAACCTACCATATGCATTTGCCATAAAGGCAGCCCCTCTTTCATCACGGGTGATGATAGTTTTAATCTTTGACTGTGACAGGGCATTTAAAAATTCAAGGTTTTCCTCCCCAGGAAGACCAAAGCAAAACCTCGCCCCTTCGTTTTCAAGGCAACTTATCATCAACTCTGCTGTATTCATGGATTGACTACCTCTTAGAATAAGGCTCAAAGGTTGGTTTATAGATATCAGGATTTATATTAGGGTTAGGTCTTGCGAAGAAATATCCCTGAACCAAGTCAACCCCTAATTCTGCAACAGCCAAATATTCATCGTAATTCTCAATGCCCTCTGCGATGGTCTTGATATTTTTTGGCTTACACAAAGAAACTATTGCCTCAATCACTGATTTCTTAAAGTTGTCTTTATTAACACCCTTGATAAAGTGCATGTCTATCTTTACAAAATCAGGTGATATGACATCAAGCATCTTCAATGATGAGTATCCACTTCCAAAATCATCTAAAGCAGTCATAAATCCCATGCTTCGGTAATAATCAAGAATACCCTTTAGGTGTTTTATGTCTTTTACCTGTTCTGATTCTACGACCTCAAAGACAAGATTGTGTGGTTTAATCTCAAACTTTTTTATGATCGTCACAGTGGAATTAAGACATTCGTTGGGATTGTAGATGGCTGTCGGCAAGAAGTTAATGAATACCTTATCATTAGTCAGTCCCCTTTTATGACTATTCTGGATTGACATTTCCCTTGTTATCTTATCAAGTGCAAACTGAAGACCTAAAACATCTGCCTTACCAAAAAGTTCTAAAGGAGGGATTAGTCTGCCATCTTGTGAAATGCCTCTATTTAGGCATTCAAATCCAAAAATCCTTGCCTTTTCCGCAGTAAAAATAGGCTGGAAAAAAGTGGTCAATGACCTATTGCTTATCACATGTATCAAATCCTTTGCATTTATCAACTCAAACCATGCAGACAGTGTCCTTGCAGAAAAGAGATGCTGAGGGATTAAACCCTCGTCAGGATTTAATGGTATTATCAGGATTTGTTTCTTTTCAAAATCAGTAAAATTAGATGTATTATGTAAAAACTCTATAATGTGATTGAAGTTTGCATCCTTTATAAAAATAACATCCTTTAAATCCCTGAAAACAAAGTCTGTTTCTTTAAGTATCTCATGAATCTTCTGTAACAGATAAGGCTCACTTGTTGATAGGTAGATGTCTTGCCTTTTATTGTCTATCCTTGAAATAATCTCACACCTCATGCATGTGTTCATTGTCTTCTCCTGTTTAGCGTTTAGAAAGATTATAACAGATTATATCAATACTCTATTAATGAAGTTACCATCAAATCCCTAAAATGCCCCCTCAAGATGTCTTATCCTTGCATCACCAAACTCGTCAAAGATAACAGTAATGACATCAAATCTAATCTCTATCTCCCTGCCTAATTCCTTCATATAATACAGTGCAGTGTTTCTTACCTTTTTGATCTTTTGTTGATTTACTGACTCTATTGGGTCGCTCCCAATACCAGATTTCACCTCAATAAATACCGTTATTCCTTTATCTTTGGCTATTATATCAACCTCTCCAACTGGGGTTGTGTAGTTTGTCTTAATTATATGTATTCCTTTCTTTTTAAGGTATCCTACAACAAGTGATTCAGAGTACCTACCTTTGCCCCTTGAGTCTTTGTTGTTCTTCGTATTCGTCAATGGTAATCTCTCTTCCGTATAGCCTATATAGCAATGTAGGTATGGATTCAACATCCTTTACATCCTTTTGGCATATTGATTTCAGGGATTCTCTAATGCCTGCATATGGCTCCCACAATCCACTTAACTCGGCTGTAAGAGACATAAAAAGACTTTCCCCCTTTTTATCCCAATCAGTAAGCATTATGATATCTCTATAGAGTTCATGTATCCTTTCACAAAACTCATACAAACCCTCTCCGCTATTTATACAGACAATCTCTCCTTTTAAACCAAGTCTTCTTAATGCATTGATGTCCTTTTTCCCTTCAACTATAATTGGTATTCGTTCATTTAATCTTGATAAATCGGAGAGGACAAAGAGTAATCTCTCTGCCCTTTGTAAGTCATTTATGTCAGGTAACATGTCCTTTAGTGTTGATTAAACAAGTAATAAAACCTGTTTTTAAACTCATCAGGTTTCATAAAAACAGTCTGTGCAATCTTCTTGAGAGCCTCACCCTCAAAGTCCTCTGGTTGTAATCTAATCATGTATTTCTTGGCTGCCTCATAGGTCTCTGAATTTATATCAACCCTTCTGATATTTACCTTGCCTGTAGAGTAGTCAATTATATCCACGAATGGAATCGACCTAAGTCTGCCTTCATATTGTGTGATGAGAGCCCCGGTGCCACCCCTAAGCAAATACCTTATAGCACCATAACCGAGGTCACGGGTGTATTCAACATCGTATGGTATTGGATCAGCTGCTCTTAGTTCGTATCCAATATTTTTGTCAACAATTGTGGTATGTAAACCCAATTGTTCAAGTGTCTTTTTAACAAAGTTCTTAAGTATCCTTCCCAATTGAATCTCTGAGAGCCTAATCCTGCCTGTTTCGTCCTTCTCAAGTTGTTCAAGACCTTTTAACTCCTCAATATCAAACTTCTCTGATATACCTTCAGCCAATATCACTACACCATGGTCCCTTCCCATTGAGAGCCTTTTGATAACAGAACCTGCAATGATGTCTGAAATATGCTTTACTGCTATCTTACCCTGTGGAAACTCCTCTGGTATAAGTGTAAGTGTAGCACCTGCAGCGTTACCAATCCCCAATGCCAAATGTCCTGCGTGTCTGCCCATAGTGCTTATGAAATACCACCTGCCAGTTGTCTTGGCATCCTCCATGATATTTTTAACAATCTCAACGCCCCAGTGTCTTGCAGTCTGATAACCAAAGGTTGACACACCACCGGGTAGCGGGATGTCGTTATCAATAGTCTTTGGCACATGAACTACATTAATACTGCCTCTTGCCTCTTTATCAATCCAGTTTGCCATAAAAAGTGTGCCATCACCACCAACCGTTATCAGATATTTTATCCCCATATTTTTAAGTGTGTTCATGAGGATAGGAAATCTCTCTTTAACCTTGTCGGGATACTCTCTTGATGTTCGTAATATTGAACCACCTTGAGAGTGTATCCTTGATACATCATCAATGGTTAGTGGTTCTGCACAACCTTCATTACCATCAAAAAGGCTTTTAAAACCACCTTTAATACCAACGACCTTTTTACCTGCATTGATAGCCTCAATGGTTGCTGCAGATATCACACCGTTTATCCCCGGTGCAGGACCGCCTCCAACAATAATTCCTACATAGTCTCTTACATCATTGCTCATTGTCCTTCTCCTTTGATAGTTTATTTCTTTGACGAATTGATGTCAGATATTGGTGTCTCATCTCATTTAACCTTTTCCAAAATCCTTGATATTAGACCTAAAAACATGTCAACTTCCCAATTTGTCAACCCTGCCCTATTAAAAATCCGTCTAAAGTTTATGACAATCCTCTGCTTCATGTCTATCGTGCCTTTTTTACCGTAGTCAAGTCTGCTGAGGAGTATATCTAATCTTTGAAACACCGTTTCTATATCCATCTGATTAGCCAAAAAATCCCAACCTTCAATAAAGTTAAAATCTCCCTTTTGATAAGTAAGACTATGTCTTACTATCTCATACGCCATAATCATAACTGCATGAGACAAATTTAGCGAAGGTGCCTTTTTTGATGACGGTATTGTAACTAACAAACCACATTCATTTACCTCATCATTATACAAACCCTTTGATTCCCTTCCAAACACTACTGCAACCTTGCCTATCTGTGAAGCCTGATAAATAGTCTTTGCAGCCTCCCAAGGACTCACAAAAAGTCCCCTGTTTTTACCATACCTTCGTGTAGTGCATACAAATATTGATTTATCCTTAAGTGCATCTTTTAAATCATCAAAAACAAGAGCCTTTTCTAAAACCTCCTCACTATTATGGGCAAACCAGTATGCCTCATTAGATAATTTAGGAGGATTTATAAGAGCCAAACTTTTAAAGCCCATATTAAAGATTGCCCTTGCAGACGCACCAATGTTACCTTGTTCTTCAGGTTCAACGAGGATAAATGTGATGTTGTCTTGCCATTTTTTCATCTTGATAGCAGTGACATAGCCTCAAACAATCTCTTAAACTCATGCGCAGGTAACGGTTTACTAAAAAGGAAACCCTGCAATTCATCACATCTTAAATCACCTAAAAACCTCATCTGCTCAATATTTTCTACCCCTTCTGCAATGACCTTGAGTTCTAAATTATGAGCAATCTCAATGATGGTCTTAACTATCATAGCATCTTTTTTATCCGTTGTAATATTGTTTACGAATGTCCTGTCAATCTTTAGTTTGGATATGGGTAGATTTTTTAGATAATTCAGAGACGAATAACCCGTGCCAAAATCATCAATTGAAATATGTATGCCCTTGTCCCTAAATCTTTTCAGTGTCTTAACTACACTTTGAACATCGTGCATCAGAATACTTTCTGTAAGTTCTAACTCTATTTGAGAGGGTTCAATTCGACTTCTATCTACTTGATAAATTATAAAATCAGAAAAATTGTGTTGTTTGAAATGTTTAAAGGATATGTTAACAGCAAGCACACCGGGATTGATGCCTGATTGAATCCATTCTGATAATTGTTCAGTTGCCTTTTTAAATACTATTTCACTTATCTGAATTATCAGTCCTGTTTCTTCAGCAATAGGTATGAATTTCAATGGAGAGATGCTCCCCTTCGTAGGATGTAACCACCTTATAAGTGCCTCAACACCAACTATTTTACCTGTTGATATCTCTATCTGAGGTTGATAATGCAAAACAAACTCATCATTTTCAATAGCCCTTCTTATGTCATTCTCAATCTTGAGTCTTTCAAGGGCAAACTGATTCATCGTCTTATTGAAGAACTGATAGTTATTTTTGTCTAAAGACTTGGCATAAAACATTGCAGTTTCGGTATTCTTAAGCAACAAGTCAGAAGAATCACCGTCATCAGGAAAGGTCGCTATCCCAACACTTGCTGTAACATAAATATCCTGTCCCTTTATCTTAAAAGGCGTACTTATTGACTTGATTATCCTTTGGGCAACAGTAACGGTGCTTTCTAACTTCTCAAGGTCGTGTATAACTATTGCAAATTCATCACCCCCAAACCTTGAAACGATATCACTGTCTCTTACGGCATCCTTTAATCTACGAGAGGTTTCTTTAAGCATTATATCGCCAGCCTCATGCCCAAGTGATTCATTTATCTTCTTGAAGTTATCAATATCTACAAACATAATGGCAAATTTTGATCTATATCTCCTTGACCGTGCTATTATCTGATTTAACCTGTCTATCAACAAAAAACGGTTTGGCAAATCTGTGACAGGGTCTTGATAAGCAAGTTTAAAGATTTCTTGTTCATTGAGGTGAAGGCTACTTAGATTGGGCTTTACTGTTTGTTTAGAGCCAAGAAATTTAGAAATGTCAATATGCTGAATAAGATTGTAACCCTTTAATTTAGGTATTTTTAGATTGTGAAGAAAAAGGTTTACAGAACCTTTACCTTCACATCCTGATATTTCTATAACAAGGCTTTTTATCTCTCTTGAGAGTAATTTGCCAATATCATCAAGTATCTGTCTCTTGCTATCTATGTTTGACAGAATATTTTCCCATAAGGATATATAATAAAAACCTGTCAAATCATCATAATCGGGTATATCAACACACCTTTCTTGAAAGAAATCAAATAAGGATTGTGAGATGTACAATACCCTGCCATCTTTACTTAACAAAACGGTATCATCAGGTATTACCTTTAAGTCGTTTTGTATCTTGCTCATTTATATAATTTCTGTACCAATGCCCTCATTTGTGAATATCTCAAGCAACAAACAATGTGGTATCCTTCCATCTATGATGTGGTTTTTCTTTGCGCCACCATCTATGGCATTAATACATGCCTGAACCTTTGGCAACATCCCTCCTTTGATTACACCAGAATTGATCAAACTCATTGCATCATACCTCGTAAGTGTGCTTATGATATTTCCTTCGCTATCTTGGATGCCTTGAACATCAGTCATCAGTATCAGTTTTTCGGCTTTCAGAGCGGATGCAATGCCTGCTGCAACATAATCTGCATTTATGTTGTAAGACTCACCATCTTTACCCACACCTATTGGCGATATTACAGGGATAAAACTACCACCCTCTAAACATGTCAGTATCTCTGGATTTACAGAGACCACCTCTCCCACAAGTCCTACATCTATCACCTCTTCATCATTCATATCAGAAACCTTTTTACGCAAAATCTTCTTTTTAGCCTTTATCAATCCACCATCCTTGCCTGACAGTCCAACTGCATTGCCGCCGTGTTTATTGATTAATGAGACAATCTCCTTGTTAATGAGTCCACCTAATACCATCTCTACTATGTCCATTGTTTCTTTGTCTGTAACCCTTTGACCTTGTATGAACACAGGTTCTTTACCCATCTTCTTCATAGTTTCACTGATTTTAGGTCCTCCACCGTGCACTATGATTATCTTAATCCCTATTAGATTTAAAAGAACAACATCCTTTGCAAATGACTCTTTTAGTTGTTCATCCACCTGAGCAGCACCCCCATATTTAATCACAAATGTCTTACCATAGAAATTTTTGATGTATGGAAGTGCCTCAATCAAGATATTAGCCTTGTTAATGACACAATCTGATATCATCTCTGTATCCTTTCTTTTTTTGACTTAATTGTATCAAAAATAAGCAAATAACGGATAGCAATTCATAATGTTTAGATTTTCAACAAAAAGATATTTATCCATACTTAAGATGCTAATGCTCTGCATTGAAATTGATATCCAAATAAAATCCAGATAGATTATAAGGGATAGATTTAACACACATACTTAAGTTTCAATGAGATATTTTATCCCTTTGCCCTCTGATAACAATCTAAAAACCTTATCAAGTTCGTTTAACCCGACAACATCTGTTATAAGTCTTTCCACTTGTAACCCTTTGCTTAAAAGATTGAAGGCTTTTTTTACATCCTCTGGGTTGTAATGAAACGAACCCTTTAGTGTTATCTCATCGTAGTGTAGTCTGTAAGTATCAAACCTCGCAGTTGTGCCCTTTGGGCATCCGCCAAAAAGTATAACTACTCCACCTTTTCTAACAAGATCCGTTGATTTTTCCCAAACCTCTACATTACCAGTGCATTCAAAGACTATGTCAGCGTTAAGCCCACAAATCCTATCGGTTAAAGACACAACTTCATCTGCACCAAGATCGATTGCCCTTTTAAGTTTGCCCTTATCCCTGCCAACAACTATCACCTTTGCACCCACTGACTTTAATACCAAAAGATGTAGAAGAGCAATTGCGCCATATCCTACAATTGCAACCTTTGTATCTGGATTTATGTTTAGACCACTCATACCGTGGATAACGCAAGATAGTGGCTCAAGAAATGATGCAGACTGAAATGATATCTCATCGGGTTTTTTAAAGGTGTTTTGTCTTACAATGTGTTCTGGCAGTAAGATGTATTCAGAGAAGGCACCAAGTATCTTTTCATTCATCAAATTATCACAGAGATTAAATGCTCCTCTTTTACAGTAGTCACAGTTGTTGCATGGTGCTGTATGAACAGCCATTATGCAATCACCCTTTTTAAATCCTGAAACCATGTTCCCTACATCCTCGACTACACCTGAAAACTCATGTCCAAACGGACCCGGCATGGGTATCAAAGGATGACCTCGTTTGAAAGCCTTTAAATCGGTTCCGCATGTTAGGGCTGTTTTGATCCTTATTAGGATTTCATAATGGGAAGGAGAAGGGATATCTACATCCCTCAATTCAATTACACCGGGTCTTATCAAATACCACGACTTCAATTGTTTTACCTCACACCATGATTTCAGTGATTGATTATAACTTAAAAGGGATTGAAATGTGAGGTATTATAAAAGCCTTGCACCTTGTTCAGAGAGTTTAGACCTGACACTTTGTTTAAGATTTAGGAAGCAAAAGTTTTCCTCATTGATGAACCTGCTTATGAGATACGCTAAACCATTACTCATCTTGTCAAGATATGGTGTGTCAATCTGGTCTAAATCTCCAGTAAAGACAATCTTCGTGCCCTCGCCACATCTTGTCACAATAGTCTTTATATCAATTGGTCGTAAGTTCTGAGCCTCATCAATGATGAAGTATCTCTTTGGCAAACTCCTACCTCTTATGTAAGTAAGTGGTTCTATTTGCAACAATCCTGCATCTATGAGATACTGGTAACTTTTCATCGGCACATGGGATGTTTTGTCTTTTGGGTTAGTTCGTGGTGTATTGATTATTACCTCAAGGTTATCAAATATAGGTTGCATCCATGGTCTGAGTTTTTCTTCTACATCACCGGGCAAATATCCAATATCATAGCCCATCGGGATAACTGGTCTTGATACGATTACCTGTTCGTATATAGATGTCTTTTTTGAAAGTTGAGCAGTCTGATATATACCAGCGGCAAGTGCAAGCAGTGTCTTACCTGTGCCAGCTGCACCAATGAGTGCCACAATCTCAATCTCTGGGTCAGTAAGGGCATCAATTGCACAGACCTGCTCAATATTTTTTGGCTCAATACCAGATACCTCTTTTGGTTTTCTAATGATTCTGTATTCATTTAAACCAGAAATCTTGTAGAGATTGTTATCTGCCTGTAGATATCTTACAGAATACACACCATTTGTGTTGTCTTCAGATGTTAAAACTCTCCCATATTGCTGAAAAAGGGAGGTCTTGTCGTGTTTATAGTCCTCTGCCTGTATATTAAGGGATTCTGCCTTTATCCTAACTGCAGTATCTTTAGAAACTATAATTACAGGACTGTGGTTATAATTATCTTGTAGAAGCTGTCTATTCTTCAAAGAAAGGGCTGTAAGGATTATCTTGTTATCATCAATTCCAATATCAAGGCTGCAAGAAACCTCATCGCTTGAGATGTTGTATATAGAGATAATGCCGCCATTTTCAAGCATCACTCCTTTTGAAAGTGAACCGCCTTCTCTTAAGGAATCAAGTATTCTTAAGGCATGACGCGCTGATATTGCTATCTCACCATGCCCTTTTTTGAGCCTATCAAGTTCCTCAATAACTACAAATGGAATGACTATGTGATTGTTGTCAAATTTAAAAAGTGAGAGTGGATCATGTATTAAGACATTTGTGTCAAGGATAAAGGTTTTTTTCATCTTTGTAAACAATTATGACACAAACATTGTTAAAAAAACATTACATTTAATCCATTACATCTTTGCCCTGCATTCTTCTTTGAGTTGATCCAACATCTCTGAAATCTTTACTGAAAGTTCTTCAATATCGTGCATCAAGGCTTCAACCTTGGCTTTATCTTTTGATGCATATGCCCTCAATGCTTGCTTTGCAAGGTTATGTATCCTTTCATGTGGTTCGTCAATTCGTTTAAATGTCGGCAAGTTCCCGCATTGTTTCATGCCATCACTTAAATACCACTTGCCAAACCTGCATTCTTTATGGTCTGTCATCTTGCTCTCATCAATTTGAATGTGTCCCTGTAATGCATTAAAAAGGGTAGCAACAAAAGCCCTATGATCAGCCTTTGCCAGATCAAAAATCGTGTATCTATCGGTCTGTGTTTTAAATAGAGCAGCAGAATTTCTAAGGAAGTTACCCACATCAATGAGCCTTGCTATTTCTTGAAGCACATCATTTGACATCTTTTGAATGTCGGCAGCGATTGTTGAATTTTTCTCAATGTTGCCTGCTATCTCATGTGATGCGGAGGATTGCTGTTCAATAGCGGTAGCAATCTGGATGATTTGGTCTTTTGCCTCCCTTACTGAATTTGCTATCTCGTTTAATACATCACCCGTTTTGCTAATCTGCTGTAAAGCAGACTCAACCTCTTTTGATGCGTTATCCATCGTCTGCACTGTTTCAGCAGATTCTGACTGCACAGCGTAAATCTTTTGTGATATCTCCTCAGTTGCCTTAATTGTTTTTTCGGCAAGTTTTCTGACCTCATCTGCAACTACTGCAAAACCCCTACCCTGTTCACCAGCCCTTGCTGCCTCAATTGCAGCATTTAGTGCAAGGAGGTTTGTTTGGTCAGCAATGTCTTTAATCACCGTTACAATATCTCCTATCTCATTTACCCTGTCATTTAACCTGTCTATGATGTTTGAAAGGTTTTTGGTAGAATCATTGACCTTGTTTATAGTTGTCACTGCATGTGCAGCAATATCCTTACCTTTTTGTGCAGCATCAAATGCCTTTTCAGATGTGTCTGAAGATATGGTCGCATTTTTTGCAATATCGCCAATGGTCTGATTCATCTCTTCAGCAGCTGCAGCAATTGTAGATGACTGTTCACTCTGTTGCTTTGCACCTTTTGAGGTATCTATAGCCTTTAGTCTCAAAACATCCACAGAGGTAATCACATTCATTGAGCCTTGCACAAGACCACTTATCATGTCATTAAAAGACTCCGCAAGTTTGTTCATCATCCTTGCAAGTTGACCAACCTCATCATCACTTGTGTGCTGAATCCTTACTGTCAAATCCCCTTTTATAATCTCATCAATCTGTTTATTTACATCCTTTAGAGGTTTAAGAAGTCTTGCTGTAATGACAAAAATAAGTATTGATAAGATTATAGATGAACCAACTACCCCAACTATTAAGATATTTCTCATAGTTACTACTTCTTTGAATATCTCTTCAGTGTAACTACCGCTTGCAATTATCCAGTTAAATCCCTTTGATGTTGAAAAGACTGCTATCTTTTCTCTTGGAAATAGTTCTCCTAATTCTTTATTTATCCAACGGTAAGTCAAGATACCTTCTTTCTTTTCAACAAATTCTTTGATGATAAACCTACCATCTGCATCCTTTGCCTCAAGCATATTTTTGCCTTTTTGAGCAGGGTGTAGTATTGCATTACCTTTTGCGTCCAAGATAAAGACATAGCCTGTCTCACCAACCTTAATCTTTGCTATCTCATCTAACATGCCCTTGATTGAATTGGTAATATCAAAACCAATGAATAGGATACCAATTACATTGTTTTGCCTGTCTTTGATTGGTCTGTATTTTGTCATGTAGTCTTTTCCAAAGAGCTTAGCAGGACCAAGGTATTCTTCCCCTCTTAA
>JAOAGP010000102.1 GCA_026415695.1 Thermodesulfovibrionales bacterium
TCATCACAATGTCCCTCAATCACAAGGCTAATCCTCTTGTTTGCTATCATCGCATCTGCAACCTGTTTTATGATGGGTTTTGCCTCGTCCTTTATGTCGTATTTGTCAAAATCAAAATAAACACCCTTAAACCTGCCTTGAAGCTCCTTGATGGTCGTCTTTACTTCCTCCCTTTTTGCAGGCTGTAATTCCCTTTCTGTGATAGTTTCTTTTGGTGTTTTATCCCTTTGTATGTCTGTTGGTTTAGGAGTTGAAGGTTCAGTAGGTTTTGTTTCAGTTGGCTTTGTTTCAGTCTTGGTGATGGCGTCTTGCATTACTGGCAGTTGTGACTTCTGTGCACAGCTTAGCATCATGGCTGAAATAATAAATGAGACGATTATCAACAAAAATACAACCTTTCTCATTAATATTCCCCCTCCTCGGATTTTCAGGATATTATATTAGCATGTTTAAAACTAAATCAAATCATTCATTTTAAAATGTCTTTTTCTGTAAGGTGGAGGTGGATGCCTCAAAACAGAGGTGCATCATTAAACTACTAAATGCTATACTTGATGGATTTTTTGTGGTTATACGCATCTATATAATGGATGCCAATGAAATGATTTCAGTTTTATTTGGAGTATTTTAATTGCATTTATGAACCGTCTAAAAAACGAAAAGAGCCCGTATCTTCTTCAGCATGCAGAAAACCCCATTCACTGGTTTACATGGTGTGAGGAGGCATTTGATGAGGCATTAAAACGGGATGTGCCAATATTCTTGTCTATTGGGTATTCTACTTGTCACTGGTGTCATGTAATGGAAAAAGAGTCATTCAATGATAAGGAAGTGGCAGAGATACTCAATAACCATTTTGTTTCAATAAAGGTGGATAGGGAAGAAAGACCAGATGTTGACAAGTTATACATGGACTTCTGTCATCTCATGACAGGTAGTGGAGGGTGGCCACTTACAATACTGATGACCCCTCAAAAAAGACCTTTTTATGCCGATACTTATATGCCGAGGCATTCAAATGAAAGGATGATTGGACTTGTTGATTTACTTACAAGGACTGTTGATTTGTGGAACAAAAATAGGGTTGAGATAATCAATATTTCAGATACCATATTTGAGCACATACAAAGAATTTATGGTCGGAAAAAGGGAAAATCAAAGGATATCGATTATCAGAGGTTATGTGAAGATGCACTCAATGCCTTGAAGTCCGCTTATGACAGCAAAAACGGGGGTTTTGGACCTAAACCAAAATTCCCAATGCCCGTTTATCTCCTTTTTTTAATACAACTTTATCGGTCAAATCAGGATAAAGACATCTTGGCTATGATAAAAAACAGCCTAACAGCAATGAGGTTAGGAGGCATTTATGACCATGTAGGAGGCGGTTTTCATAGGTATTGTGTAGATGAGAGATGGCATGTCCCTCACTTTGAAAAGATGCTCTATGACCAAGCCTTATTGATACAGACATATACAGAGGCATTTAGTATCACAAACAATGACCTGTTTAAAGATACCGCCATTGATGTAATTGATTATGTGATGAGGGATTTGACATCAATTAATGGTGGTTTTTTTACTGCAGAGGATGCAGACTCTGACGGCAAAGAGGGATTGTTTTATCTATGGGATAAAGATGAGATAAAAGGAATATTAGGGGATGAGGACTCAAAGCCCTTTTTTGATGTGTTTAGCCTTACAGACAGCATTGAGGATGGTTTGGGGTCAGTTTTGTATGTCAACAATGAGATATCTGATAACCTTGTTCAAAGGAAACAATATTTAGCATCAAAAAGTATGCTCAATATGCTTTATAAATATCGCATAAAACACAGGGTAAGACCTCATAGAGACGAAAAGGTGCTTTCAGATATCAATGGTCTCATGGTAAACGCACTCATAAATGCTGGGGTTGTCTTTCAACGGGAGGATTGTCTAAAGCATGCTGTTAAATCAATAGAATTTATCATAAAAACTGGTTACTCACATACAGAAGGAATGTATCATAGATATATTGACAATGAGTGGGGAATTTGTGGTCTGCTAAATGATTATTCAAATGTCATCAGTGCCTTGTTAAAACTATATGAGATTGATGGTAAAAGATGGTATCTTGATATCGCATTAGAATTGACAAATCAGACAATCTCAAACTTCCACGACGATGAAGATGGAGGTTTTTTCTATTCTTCATCAAGATGTGAAGATATACCGATGCGAATAAAAGACATTTCAGATGATGTTATGCCGTCGGGCAATAGTGTAATGATGCAAAACCTACTTGAAATCTCAAGGATTAAAGGAGACATTCATTACAAAGAGATAGCATTGGGTATTCCAAGGTCTGATGTAAGCACCTTAATAGGTTCACCTGTGTCTTGTTGTTATTTACTTAATGTAGCCTTAAAATATCTTTAGGTATCAACAGATCTTTCAGCCTTTTCAAATTTTGATAGTCTGTATCTAAATTCCCTAAAAGAGATTCCAAGTAACTCTGCAGCCTTTGTTTTTACATTTGCACTTTCTTGAAGTGCCTTATAAAGCAGATCCTTTTCAATCTCGTGAAGGTAGTTGTTTAGATTAAAGCCTTTTGTAAAAGAGGGACTTGGCTTACAAGTTTCAACCAGATGGGTCGTGTCCTTTAAAACATCATCTTCAACAAGTATCATAGCCCTTTCTATGATGTTTCTCAATTCCCTTATGTTGCCAAGGTATTCTTTTGAAAGCAGGTCGTTCATGAATGTCTCATCAATCTTTTCTATCTTTTTACCATATTTAAGTGAAAAGGTCTTGACAAAAAACTCAACGAGTTTTGGGATGTCTTCTCTTCTTTCCCTTAACGGTGGAATGTATATCTGAAATGTAGATATCCTAAAGAACAAGTCCTTTCTAAATATTGCTTCGTCTTTTAAATCCTTGTTTGATGCTGCTATTATCCTTACATCCACATCTATCTCAGCGCTGCCACCAATTGGTCTTATCTTCTTGTCTTCAAGGAAACGGAGGAGTTTTGCCTGAAGGCTTAAAGGCATCTCTCCAATTTCATCAAGAAAAAGGGTGCCTTTATTTGCCTGTTCAATGAGTCCTGACTTTGATGTGTAGGCACCTGTGAAGGAACCTTTTGTGTAGCCAAAGAGTTCGCTCTCAAGAAGTTCAGCAGGGAGGCTTGCACAGTTAATTGTCAAAAAAGGGGCATCACTTCTTGGGCTTCTTCTATGTATTGCCTTTGCAACGAGTTCTTTCCCCGTGCCACTCTCTCCAGTGATTAGTACACTTGTGTCAAAGGGCGCTATCTTGATAATCATGTTGAATATATTTTTCATAGTATCTGAAACACCTATCATCCCTTCAAATGTATCGGCTATGAGATCGAAGTTTCTAGCCTGTTTCTGCAAGACAATAGTGTTAACGATGTTTTTTATCTTAATCCTTAATTCATCAATGTTGAAGGGTTTTATGAAGTAGTCATATGCACCAGATTTCATTGCCTCAACAGCGTTTTCAGTAGAGGCAAATGCAGTGATAATGATTACAAAGGTTTCAGGGGTTTTGGACTTAAGTATCTTAAGCAGTTCCAAACCAGAGCCATCTGTTAGTCTCAAATCAATAAGGGCTAAGTCAAATGATATCTTATTTAGTTGTTGTGTGGCTTCGTTGATGCTACTTGCCTCTTTGATTGTAAAATTAAATTCAGACAGTATTAAAGACAAGACCTTTCTAATGTTACTTTCGTCATCAACAATGAGTGCTTTCATGATAGTTGTAAATCTTGATTATTTAACACCACAGCATTTCTTAAACTTCTTACCACTACCACAAGGGCATGGGTCATTTCTGCCAATTTTCCTGTCCTTTCTTGTGGGTTCTTTTTTAGTATCTGACAGTGTGTGTTGGGTGTTTTGTTTTGCCCTTTCTTGTAATTCCTGTTGTGTCTCTACCTTGATTTGTATCTTAAAGAGCCTTGAGATTATCTCTGTTCTTATCCTGTCTGATAAGGTGGAAAACAGATTAAACGCCTCTTTTTTATACTCAACGAGTGGATCACGCTGGGCATAACCTCTAAGTCCAATCCCTTCTTTAAGGTGGTCAATGGCAAGCAGATGATTCTTCCAATGTGAGTCTATGACTTGTAGGAATATCATCTTTTCAATATACCTCATGAAGTCAGAGCCTGCCTTTTCCTCTTTCTTCTCATAGCCTTCTTTTAAGGTTTTGATGATGTGTTCGTAAAGTTCATCAGAAGACTTGAAATCATCAGGAGGTTTGTATTCAATACCTGATATCCCATAGATAGAATCTGTCAGACCTGATATATCCCATTCTGTATAATGATTGTCTTCTGGGCAATAAACCGCAAGGAAGTCATCAACCTGATCCTCAACCATCTCAAAAAGTCTTTCCTTGATAGATGGACTCGTTAAGACCTCCCTTCTAAATGAGTAGATCTCCTGTCTTTGCTTGTTCATCACATCGTCATACTCAAGAAGGTGTTTTCTGATCTCAAAATTATGAGCCTCAACCCGTTTTTGTGAGCTTTCTATTGCCTTTGTGACCATCTTGTTTTCAATAGGCACATTTTCATCCATCTTGAGCATGCTCATCAGACTATTTATCTTATCCGAACCAAAGATTCTCATCAGGTCATCTTCTAACGAGAGATAGAATCTTGATGAGCCGGGGTCTCCCTGCCTTCCAGAACGCCCTCTTAACTGGTTGTCAATCCTGCGGGATTCGTGTCTTTCAGTGCCTATGATGTGTAAACCACCAAGTGCAATGACCTCTTCCTTTTCTTTCAAACAAATCTTTAGTGCGTCTTGTAAGGCAACACTGAATTCCTCATCGCTATAGGTTTCCTTTGATGACAACATATCCCTTGCAATACCCTCAGGATTGCCCCCAAGCACAATGTCTGTGCCTCTACCAGCCATGTTTGTAGCGATGGTTACAGCACCTTTTCTGCCAGCTTGGGCAACTATCTCTGCCTCTTTTTCATGATATTTAGCATTTAAAACAGAATGCTTGATACCCTTCTTTTTTAGGAGATGGCTGATGTGCTCAGATTTTTCAATGGATATGGTGCCTACAAGAACAGGTTGCCCTCTTTTGTGGTGTTCTTCAATCTCTGTGATGATGGCGTTGAATTTTGCATTCTCAGTTTTATAAACAACATCGGGATAGTCTTTTCTAATCATTGGTTTGTTGGTTGGTATCACAACAACATCAAGGTTGTAAATCTGGGCAAACTCCTGTGCCTCTGTATCTGCAGTGCCTGTCATGCCAGCAAGTTTTTTATACATCCTAAAGTAGTTTTGAAAGGTGATGGTGGCAAGGGTTTGATTTTCACTCTCAATCTTGACATTTTCCTTTGCCTCAATCGCCTGATGAAGTCCATCACTCCATCTTCTGCCGGGCATGAGCCTTCCAGTAAACTCATCAACGATAATAACCTCGCCATCCTTGACCATGTAATCAACATCTTTTTTAAACAGATAATGTGCCCTTAATGCCTGAAGGATGTGATGCACTATCTCAATGTTTGATGGTTCATAAAGATTACCAACCCCTAAAAGTCTTTCAGCCTTAGCACTACCACTTTCTGTAAGAACCACATTCTTTAGTTTTTCATCAATCTTAAAGTCAGTATCTTTTTTTAGATATGGGATGATTTTATTTATCTTGTAATATTTGTCTGTTGAATCTTCAGATGGACCTGATATAATTAGTGGTGTCCTTGCCTCATCAATGAGGATGCTATCAACCTCATCAACTATCGCATAATTTAGTTCCCTTTGAGCAAAGTCTGAAAAATCATACTTCATGTTGTCTCTTAGATAATCAAATCCAAACTCGTTGTTAGTCCCGTAGGTGATATCAGCATTGTATGCCTCTTTTTTTGAGCAAGGTCTTAAATGGTTGTATCTTTTATCTTTTGAGAAGTAAGTGGGATCATAGATAAAAGAATTGTCGTGTTGAATTACTCCAACAGATAAACCCAAAAAGTGATATACCGGACCCATCCACTGGGCATCCCTTTTTGCCAAATAATCGTTGACTGTAACCACATGCACGCCTTTACCTTCAAG
>JAOAGP010000033.1 GCA_026415695.1 Thermodesulfovibrionales bacterium
TTTACCTAAAAAACATATCCGCCATGAAATCACAGACAAGAATCACATTGTTACCAAACCGCCAGTTAGCCATCGCATAGATACATCTGAAATTTTAGATAGGGCAATAAAAAATGCAAATAAAGGCATGTTTGAAGAGGCTGAAGTTCTTCTTCTTGACATCATAAAGGTTGATAATCTAAACATTGATACTTACTTCCTCCTTGCATCCATTGCTGAAGAAAAGAGGGACTATCAGAGAGCAGAGGATGCCATCAGAAAGATTATCTATATCAATCCAAACCACCCAATAGCATACTTCAGGCTTGGTAACCTACTTATCAGATCAGGAAGGACGGAGGAGGCAAAAAAGGCATTTAGCACAGCATTGACTTTATTTCAGACTGTTGATGACGATACAATATTACAAGGTTCTGATGGCATGCATATCGAAAGGCTTAAGAAGATATGCCAATCAATGATTACGGAGATTAATCTCAAATGAATAATACACGGCAGATATTAAGACAAAGGGCTCAAAGGTTAAGCAGAAGAAGCATCGTCAAGGTATCGTCTGAGAAGGAGATTGAGGTTTTAAGTTTTGGTCTATGTGGTGAGAATTATTGTATTGAGACATTATATGTAGTTGAGGTGCACAGAGATTACAGCATTGTAAGGATACCTACAGCACCACCATTTATTTTAGGGATATTTAACAGGAGAGGGAAGATTACCCCAGTAGTTGATATGAAGGTCTTGTTAAATCTAAACCCAGAGATAAAGACTAATAAACCGTTGTTGATAGTGGTTGCTGATGGACAAAGGGAATTTGGATTTGTAGTAGATTTAATATCAGGTGTTAGCAATATCTCAGTGTCTTCTATCTCAGCAGAGATGCCTACACTGTCAACCATACCAAAGGCATATATTGTAGGTATGTGTGCTAACAATACCATTTTATTAAACATAAAAAACATAATTAACGACCAGAAGATTGTAGTAAACGAAAAGGTGGTTTAGCAGACAAAAAAATTATTTGGAGGTAAGAATGAATTGGCAAGATATGGGGATTAGAAAGAAATTTTTTTACGGGTTTGGAGTAGTCATTGTTATTACATTGGTGATGGTATTTGTAGACCTCTATAGAGCACATCAATTAAACGAATTATACAACAAAAGAGAACAGACACATTCGCTTCTGTTTGATCTAAAAAAGGCAGAACTCTCCCATTTAGACTGGAGACACTCCCTGCGTAATGCCATAGATTATAAGAACAAGGCTATCCTTGATAATTTACAGATTGACTACAAATTATGTGATTTTGGCAAATGGTATTACAGCAAAAAAAGAGAAGACCTTGCTAAAGAGATACCTATGTTGGTAACCATCTTGATTGAGATTGAGGATAAACATAAGAGATTACACGAAAGCGCAGCAAAGATAAAAACATTAGTCAATGAGGACAGTAAGGATGGTTTTAACAAGGCAAGACAGATAATGTTTTCAGAAACTATACCATTAACAAATCAGATAAGAGAAGGATTAAACAAGATAAATCCATTTATTGAAAAAAGGATATCTGAGTTGGACTCCGAGATTAATGTAAAGGGTCGTTACTACCTAATATTTGGGATTTTTGTATCATTTCTTAGCATCTTTTTGATTGTCTTTGTGTCAATAAAACTGACAAATCACATCACAACAAATATAAACAAGGCAGTTGGGGTTGCAAGAAAACTCTCAGATGGTGATGTTGATATCAACATTGAGGTAACGCATAAGGATGAAACTGGTGAGTTGATGAAAGCAATGCTAAAATTAGCACAGTATATGCAAGATATTGCCCAATCATCTCAAAAGATTGCAAAGGGTGATCTGACTATAAATCTAAAGTTGCTATCAGAAAAAGATGTCTTGGGCAAGTCCTTAAAAGATATGTTGACAAATCTAAGACAACAGACACAAGAGATACTTGAGATCGTCAGCATCCTTGCTACATCAATAAATCAGATAATGACATCTACCTCTGAGATTGCAGCAAGTGTATCTGAAACTGCATCATCAGTGGGTGAGACCACTGTCACATCTAATGAGGTAAGACAAACGGCAAAACTTGTGTCTTCAAAGGCAAACTATGTATCTGATGTTACAAGGAAGGTTGTTGAATCAGCACAGATAGCATATGCCTCGGTTGATGAGACACTTGACAATATCAATTCTATAAAACAGAAGATGGAGACCATCACTGATAGCATAATTAAACTTAGTGAACAGAGCCAGATGATAGGAGAGATAATCAATACCGTCAGTGATATCGCAGAGCAAACCAACCTTCTTGCAGTAAATGCTGCCATAGAGGCGGCTCGTGCAGGGGAGCACGGCAGGGGGTTTGCTGTAGTAGCGCAGGAGATAAGGAGTTTAGCAGAGCAGTCTAAGACATCTACCCATCAAATCAGGACAATACTAAACGATATCCAAAGGGCAACGAGCAAGGCGGTTTTAGTAACTGAGCAAGGGGCAAAGGTTGTAGATGAAAGCATCAGACAATCCACTGATACAGGGACAAACATAAGGGCACTTGCTAACAACATCTCGGAGGTTGCAGATGCTGGTTCGCAGATCCTTGCCTCAAGCCAACAGCAGACTGCAGGCATGGATCAGATAGTGTTGGCAATGGAGAGTATAAATCAGGCGATCATTCAAAACACAGAAGGTATCAAGATGGTAGAGTTAACAACGAAAAACATCAAGGACATAATACAAAGGCTCAAGGTAATAACAGATAAATACAAGGTATAGGCTATATGGATTTAAATCTAATATCTGATGAGCAATTTCAAAAAAGGCTTTTGGACATATTTAAGAAAGAGGCTATAGGTCATGTCAATTCACTTATAGACGGTATTATTGAGATTGAAAGGCGAGGGATTTCAGCAGACAACACGGCTATAATTGACAGGCTTTTTAGAAATGCTCACAGTCTCAAGGGTTCGTCACGGACAGTAAATATCTTGAGTATTGAGGGGATTTGTCAGGTATTAGAGGAGATTTTTTATGATATCAAAAAGGGCAAACTTACCATCACTGAACCGCTCCTAAACAGTCTAAACAAGGCGATAAAGATTATTGAAAGGATAATAGACAATCCGACCCAAAAGATAGACTACGAAAATGCAATCAAACAATTAAAAGACATGCAAATAGGTGGTAATGAAGCCGTTACAGATGAAGACATGTCTCCTTTTATTACTGATGTTTCAGAATCTATTGAGAAGGAATTTACTGATGATACATACGATTTTGTAAAGGTTCAAACAGGTGCTCTTGATAGCCTATTGTCAAAGATTGAGGAGACAGTAGCATTTAAGGGTTTTGTAAATGACAACAAACAAAGGATTGCCTCCGTAATGCAAAAG
>JAOAGP010000062.1 GCA_026415695.1 Thermodesulfovibrionales bacterium
GTGTTTATCCCAAGTTTAGCCCTAACTCTTGGTGCAGGTTTTATCTGGGGACCGATTTGGGGACCAGTATTTGCTATAAGCGGTGCAACATTAGGGGCAACAGTGCCATTTTTACTTTCCCGCTACCTCATGGGAGATTGGGTAAAGAGGCGATTTAGCGAAGAAAGGTGGCTTGAGTTAAATACAAAGGTCAGACAACATGGCTGGAAGGCAGTGGCATTTACCCGTATTGTGCCGATTTTCCCCTATCCTGTTTTAAATTACCTCTTTGGTATCACACCCATACCACTACTACACTATGTCGGGGCAACATTTGTATTTATGCTTCCTGCTTGTATCACATACACCGCCTTTGGCAGTTCAATGGGTGAGTTGATTTTAAAGGGCAATATCACTGGTTTGATAATTGGTATCGTCATTGCGTCAGTTGCAATGCTCATCCCCTTTGCACTCAAAAGGTTTGTTAAAAAAGTTGCAGATGAAAGGTCGTAAGGATTTAGGCAATAACCTTTTATATCCTTTTTGACAAGCATAGACAGTGTAATATATCATATATATTACAGGGGGTTTAGATGAAAAGAACCACTATCTTTGCTGATGAGACGCTGTTAAACGAGATTAAGGAAATCTCTCAAGAAGAAAATAGAAGTATTGCTGAAGTCTTGAGGGATGCCATGCAAAACTAC
Source organism: Thermodesulfovibrionales bacterium (assembly GCA_026415695.1). Classification (GTDB taxonomy): domain Bacteria; phylum Nitrospirota; class Thermodesulfovibrionia; order Thermodesulfovibrionales; family Dissulfurispiraceae; genus DUZI01. Next base: position 687 of record JAOAGP010000062.1, read on the forward strand.
ATAAAGCAGAAAAGATGCAAAAAGAAAAGATTATCTTTTATTGGGATTGGCAAGAGTTCAAGAAAAGACATTGCTGAAAGGCATGAGGAAGTCCTTTGGCAAAACAATACAAAATAGATGCGGTAATAATTGATACAGGGATCATTTATGCGGCTGCAGACATCCAAGATTCATGGAATAAAAAGACAGTCAATTTTCTTAATAAATTTAACGGAAGGCTAATTATCCCTTCTTCAGTCATCCCTGAGGTTTGTTATCTCTTAAATACTTATCTTGGACAATCTGCAGAAATTGTCTTTATACAATCATTAGTCAACAAAGAGATGATAATCGAACATCTTAAATTTGAGGACTTACAAAGGACTGTTACACTACTTAAGACATATGATTATCTTAATCTGGGCTTTGTGGATGCCTCTGTGATAGCAATATCTGAAAGACTAAAGATAGGTAAGATTTTAACCACTGATAGAAGACACTTCTCTGCCGTTAAACCACAGCATTGTGAAACCTTCACTTTACTGCCTTGATTTTATGTTTTTTAAAAAAATACTATCATGAAAAACAATCCATGTCTTGCTCTTTTTTTTAAGGTTCCTACATTAGGTAAAGTAAAAACGCGTCTTGCTTCAGAGATTGGAGAAGAAAAGGCATTGCGTATCTACACCCAGATGCTTGATGATACCGTTAAAAAAGCAACTAAATTGAATTATGTTGATGTATGTGGTTTTTATGGTGGGGAAGACTATTCACACAATCTCCCCTTTATTTGCTATATGCAAGAGGGAAGAGACCTTGGGGAGAGGATTGTAAATGCCTTCAATAAACTTTTTGGCATAGGTTATCACAAGGTTTGTATCATTGGTTCTGACTCACCAACCCTTCCTGATAAATACATTTACAGTGCCTTTAGAATGCTCGATAAGGTTGATGTGGTGATTGGCCCTACCATTGATGGAGGGTATTATCTGATAGGGTTAAAGACTCTGTATCATCAACTCTTTGAAGACATATCATGGGGTAGTAAACTGGTCTTTGATGAGACATTAAAAAACATCCATTCATTAAGACTCACATATCACATATTGCCAAAGTGGTTTGACATTGATGAATTGAGTGATTTAAAAATGTGGCTTAATAGCCAAAACACCGAATCACAAGTGCTTGATTCTTAATAATAATCCAACAACAAAAAAATTTGTGTTTCTACTTCTATTTGAGTATCATATAAGTCATGCAAAAGGTATTGATGCAAGGTAACACAGCAATCGCTGAATCTGCCATACAGGCAGGTTGCAGATTTTATGCAGGGTATCCAATAACCCCTCAAAACGAGATCCCAGAGTATCTCTCATGGAGGATGCCTCAAGTAAAAGGTGTATTTATTCAAGCAGAAAGCGAGATTGCTGCTGTAAACATGGTTTATGGTGCATCTGCATGTGGTGTGAGGGCAATGACATCATCAAGTAGCCCGGGTATCAGCCTCATGCAAGAGGGGATCTCGTTTCTTGCAACCGCTGAGCTTCCATCTGTAATTGTAAATGTCCAAAGAGGAGGACCAGGGCTTGGAAATATTTCAGCAAGTCAGGCTGACTACTTTCAGGCAGTAAAAGGCGGAGGGCATGGTGATTACAAATGCATTGTCTATGCACCCTACAGCGTCCAAGAGATGTGGGATATTACACAATTGGCATTTGACACCGCAGATAGATACAGAACACCTGTCATTATCCTCGCTGATGCCATTTTAGGACAGATGACAGAACCATTGCTAAAAAATAAGTCAAAACCTTTAAACCAAGTCAAAGACTGGTCATTTGGTAGAAAGAGGAAATCTGGGGATAAACCAGTAGTGATAAAGACCTTGCACACCAAAGAGGGCGAGTTAGAGGCACTTAATTACAAACTTTTTCAAAAGTATGAAACCATAAAATCAAAAGAGACCCTGTTTGAACAATACCTCGTAGATGATGCTCAACTCGTGGCAGTATCCTTTGGCATATCAGCGAGGATATCAAAAAGTGCAGTAAATATCTTGAGGAAACAAAACTACAAGGTAGGATTGATAAGGCCAATCACCCTTTTCCCATTTCCCTCCGAAATTATTCACGAAACCGCAAGTTTAGGTAAAAGGCTCATATCAATTGAACTAAACATGGGGCAGATGTTTGAGGACATTCAAATATCATCACAGGGTAAAACCGAGGTCTATTTTTATGGACGACCGGGTGGCGGTGTTTTTACACCTTCAGAGATTGCTGATGTGCTAAAAAGGTATCTGTAAAAACAAGGTTCGGATTTAAGTTGTTATTGTCTAACAACTTGCACAAGTAAGGGTATCAATCAAAAAAAAATGAAAGGAGGTAAAGGCAATGAAACAGTTTAGACTGTTAGTAATTGTATTAACCATCCTTGCCTTTCCATCTATCACTTGGGCAGATAATAAGCCAGTTGATATCGGCAAGGATAAACAGGTTCAAAAGTTCAGGGAATCTTACTTAAATCTTCCTCTTTATTTCATTGAAAACAAAGGTCAGTTGGATGAAAAGGTAAGATTTTATG
>JAOAGP010000119.1 GCA_026415695.1 Thermodesulfovibrionales bacterium
AGATGTGTATAAGAGACAGCCCTAAAAGGTCCACCACAAAAATCCCTCAGTCTCTTAAAATGACAAAACTCATATCTATAACAACTCCTACACCTATCATCAGCCTCATCCTTATCATTATTAACTGACATAAATAATTATGTCTAATCAATAATGACAACATGTTGTCATTCTGTTTTGATTAAAATATAATCATCAAAATAAGCAAGGAGGAATTTAAAATGAACACAGTAGAGATTTACAACCTAAAGCAATTAAAGGAAGCACTTAAGAAAGAACCAAAACCAGTATTAGAGATTAAAGACCCAATGATTGCATCAGCAGTAAGCCTATACTTTAGACAAAGAAACACAGGATTTAGCACAATGTCTATTATAAGTGGTGGATGTTTAACTTTAAGCCCTATACTTGAGGTCATAATAGTAATCTTAAGCATTGCAGGGATGATACTATTAGACAAATACTACATTCATCCAGAGGACAAGGACAGAAAGTGGTATGATGTCCTGAAAGACTTCTTTACTTTTAAATATCCATACATAGGGACACCACCATATCCACCATTTATGATGGAAAAAATGATACTCAAGCCAAAGCACACTCAAGAAGACAAATAGTAAAAGGAAAACAAGGCATATGAAGATAAGTCCATATGACATACAAAACAAGCAATTTAGCACAGAGATATTCAATGGATTTAACAAGGATGAAGTATTAGCCTTTATGGAGGTGATACGACAGCAGATAGAAGAACTGATAAGAGAGAACGAGGGATTGAGGCAACAAAACCAAGCAAAAGACCAACAGTTGATAGAATACAGAAAGATAGATGCCTTAATGAGAGAGACTCTCCTTATTATGCAGAAGGTATCAGAGGAATACAAAGACAATGTAATAGCACAGGCAGAGGCAATACTTAAAGAGGCAGAGCAGAAGGCACAGAAAAGACTACATCAGACACAGCAAGAAATAGATAGACTAAAAGAAGAGATAAAACACCTCAAAATGATAAGGAGACACCTCAATGAAGAATTACATAGATACCTAATGAGCCAGATAAGTATTATTGAAAATGATGAAGAAGAGGCACAAAAAGATGATATAATGATTGGGATATGAGCATGAAGGGAAAACTTGACCCAAAAACGATAGGCAAGAGAAGAGACAAACCAGCAGGCATAGCAGAAAAGGTGATAAACCTGCTTAAGATAATAAACCTGATAGAGCAAGGAAACTGTCCATCACTAAAGAGGCTTGCGGAAGAGACAGAGGTAAGCGAGAGGTCAGTATATAGGTATCTAAATATCATAAACTTTATAGTTCCAATAGTCTTTGACAGACAAAAAGGTGGATACAGATTTCAGAGGCAAGATATCAAAAGGGTGATACCACTAAGCAACAAAGAGATAGCATTACTGTCAGCACTATCAGACATAACAAGACAACTTGGAGAGCCATTACAGACAACATATCAAGGGATACTTACGAGACTAAACTCAACGGTTAGAGAAGAGACAAAAGAACAAAGCCCCATTGACATAAAGATACCAACAGCAGTAACAAAAGGCAGTGAATACATCATAGAGATAATGGAGGCAATAACGAGACAGAGACAGGTAGAGATGACCTATCACAGCATAAACACAGATGAGATAACAGAGAGGGTAGTTGACCCTTATAGACTGACCTTTCATGAGGGGGTATGGTTTATGTATGGGTATTGTCATTTAAGGGGAGATTACCAATGGTTTGCCCTTGATAGAATAAAGAACCTCAAGATACTTCACAGTAATTATCAAAAAGCAGATGAGCGAGAGATAGAAAAGAGGGTAAGACAGAGTTGGGGGATAAGGACTGGTGAAATAACAGAAGTAAGGGTAAGATTTAGCCAAGAGGTAGCAGAATTAATAAACCGGCGACCCTCATGGCATGAGAGTGAGCAAAGGGAGATACTCCCAAGTGGAGAGATTGAGTTGACATTTACGGTATCAGGCACTGAGGAGATAAAGTGGTGGATATACTCATGGATACCCTATGTAAAGGTAATAAAACCCGAGAGTCTCAAAGAGGAGATAAAAAAGGACATTACGAGGTTTATGGCAGAGATGACAGAGACAGTAGCATAGCAAATACAATACGGATTAGTGGATGCTATGCACTGGGAAGGGGTAATAATATCTTGACCAATGGTCGCCTTTATAACATATCATCCTTTTATTTCTTTAGTAAAAGCATTTATAGTCATGTGTTATTTTATTCCCAAATCCAGCGATAAAGAGTATCATTCTATATGTGATGCGATATTAGAACTATTTTAATTCTGGATTCCTGCTTTCGCAGGAATGACAAATATACTTGTTGCATAATAATTATCGCTGGATTTGGGTTATTGATAATTAATTAATCCGTTAATGTAGGACTGTTATGGAAGACTATACAGACTTTGCAAAACAAAATATCTTAATGACAACAACGGTCTCAAAATATTGGAAATCATTTCCTTGAGAGGCATCAATGATAAACACTGAATATCTCTGCACCCCAAAAATTATATTAGATTCACACTCTATACAACACTTAGGATTTGTGGACTTTAAATTTAATGGATTTACAGATGAATCTTATGGTGAAATAATAAATGTTCTATGAAAAAGTATTAAGAAAACTCCTTGAAAAGAAGGTGCGCTTTGCAGTTACAGGAGGGGTAGCCCTTGTTATGCATGGTGTTGTAAGGTTTACAGCAGATATTGACCTAATAGTTGATTTAAGGGTTGACAATCTTAAGATTCTTATATCAGCAATTGAGGACTTAGGGTTCAAGCCAAGGATACCTGTTAATCTTTACGATTTACTTGATGATCAGAAGAGGTTTGCATGGATTAACGAAAAGAACATGATAGCCTTCACATTATACAACCCTGAGCATCAGATTGAAGAAATAGATATACTTATAAAAGAATTGATTCCATTTGAAGAGTTAGCCATAGAGATTGAATGGATGAAAGTAAAAGATATGGCAATACCTGTGGTATCAAGGAATCACTTAAAAAGACTAAAAGTGCTTTCAGGAAGGGCGCAAGATATGGCTGATATCAAGGCGCTGGAGAGCCTTGAAGATGAATAACAAAAACGATTACGGCTTTGAGCTAACCGCTGATAAGCTAAAGCTTTATAAGAAACTCTCACCTGAGGAGAGATTTCTATGGCTTGAAGAGGCATTTGAGTTTGTATCAAATGCTGTTTCATCAGATACTCTAACACGATGGAAGCAATATACAAAGGGCAAAAGTGGTGCGTCAGGTCAAGAAAGTTAGGCTAATCATGTAGGGCATGTCAAGTATCTTGTGTTAAAGCAATAAGCAGATTTTTTTTTGTTCTTAAGCAGAAGGTATTTCCTGACTTTAATGACTTCTTTGCCTTTTTTATAATCTTTCCTGTTCCTCATGTCTACTACTTGTTATGTAGCCTTTACTTTACAAAACTTTAAAAATGCCTTAATCTGTATTCTGGACATCGGTTATCATTCTTTGGATTTGTTTTTGATAATAAATTTGTCCAATAAAAAGATAACAATTTCAATATTTATGTCTTTTTTCCATCAACTAAATGGGAGAATAACCAAAATCGTAAAAAAACCAAATCATAATCGGCAGGTTTTGGGCTCAAATCCAATGCTCGGCTCTTTTATTTTCAATGAGATACGCATGCTTTTTTTTTGCTTGCCTGTCAAATCAATTTACTCTGAGATTGTGTTTATTAGAAAATGGCTCATCAGAAATACCTCAATCGTATTAGTATGCTCTATTTGAAAGGGGTTTTTATTTTGACAAATACACAGGTATAATACTTTATCTTATAAAAACCCCAAATTCAACATGCTAAACTACATCATAAAAAGGATATTTCTGATGATACCCCTACTGATAGGTATCACTCTTGTTTCCTTCATTGTAATACATTTAGCCCCCGGTGACCCTGTTGAGATTGAGACAGAGATGTCTATGAAGACATCACAACAGGCAAGGGAAAACCTCAAAAAACTCTACGGACTTGACAAGCCTGTCCATGAACAATACATTGACTGGCTAAAACGGTTTGTCACTTTAGACTTCGGTCGCTCCTTTTCTGATGGTAAGTTGGTGATTGATAAGATTAAAGAGAGGATACCCATCACACTTACAATAAACCTGCTATCAATGCTCTTGATAATTAGTATTGCAATACCAATAGGAGTTATATCAGCGGTCAAACAGTATTCGCTTTTTGACAGGCTGACTACTATCTTTGTCTTTTTGGGTTTTTCAACACCCACCTTTTGGCTTGCCCTTTTGTTGATGTTGTTTTTTGGTGTTTACTTGGGATTGCTTCCGATATCAGGGATTCAAAGTTTGGACACTTCGCATATGACCTTTTTTGAGAGGATACTTGATTGGTTACATCATCTAATCCTACCAGTAGGGATAAGTGCATTTGGCGGTATTGCAGGTTTTAGTCGTTATAGTAGATCAAGTATGCTTGAGGTAATTAGGCAAGACTTTATTAGGACTGCAAGGGCAAAGGGATTGTCAGAAAGGGATGTGATTATAAAACACGCCTTGAGGAATGCCCTACTTCCTGTGGTTACAATCTTGGGATTATCAGTGCCGGGATTAATCGGTGGAAGTGTAATATTTGAGACGATATTTTCAATACCGGGGATGGGACAACTCTTTTATGCATCTGCAATGGCAAGGGATTACCCAACGATAATGGGAATATTGGTAATTGGTGCCACTCTCACTTTGATTGGGAATCTAATAGCAGATGTTACTTATGCCCTTGTTGACCCACGGATTAGGGCATGAATGCCCTTTTCATAAATAAAATTTACATGGAGTGTTAGATGAAGATTGCTACTTATAATGTAAACTCCATCAAATCAAGGATAGGACTTTTGATGGATTGGCTCAAAAGAAGGCAATATGATGTTGATGTCTTATGCCTACAGGAGTTAAAGGTGGTTGATAATCTTTTCCCTTATGATGAATTTTCAAAGGTCGGATATCAGTCCGCTGTTTTTGGTCAAAAGACATACAACGGGGTGGCAATATGCTCAAGGAGGGAGATGAGCAATGTAGTTAGAGGTTTTGGTGTAAGTGATTTTGATAACCAGAGCAGGTTTATCATGGCAGAGATTTCAGGATTAACGGTATGTTGCATCTACGCCCCACATGGAGATTTAAGAGGTACGAATAAATTTGAGTATAAGATGAAATGGTATGATGCCTTTAGAAATTTTATCAAAGACAGGCTGCAATTAAGTAAAACCCTTCTATGTGGTGATTTCAATGTTGCATTACAAGACATAGATGTCTATGATTCAGACATACTTAAAGACACTATTGGCACTATGCCAGAGGAAAGGCAGGCTCTACAAACAATAATCAATCTTGGTTTTGTAGATACAGTAAGAATGCTACATCCAAACGAGAAACTCTTTACATGGTGGGACTACACTGGTGGTGCTGTGTGGAAGAACGAAGGGATGAGGATTGACTACATCCTTTGTAGTGAGGATCTCAAAGGGGCTATTAAATCCGCTGATATAGACACTTGGCCAAGGAGAAGACACACACCTACCCCATCGGACCATACGCCAGTAATAATTGAATTGGATGTTTAGATAATATCCAGTAATCTATCTGAAGATTGTTTACTTGAAGTAACGGACATCTAATAAGTATAATTAAGACCTCAAACTGACTAAAAAGCCATGAAGGCTGATTAACCCACGAAGGGTGCTCTCAAGCTTTCATGGCTTTTTTTGTTTTTAAAGGAGGTGGTGCAAAAAGATAGCGAGACTCTGTTCAGTAAACTACAAATTTAGTCTTGAAAATGCCAAAAAATTTTATAAAAATGGAGGTCTGTATGATTAAGATCTTTGTTGTTGTCTTTTCTTTGTTAATATCTGCATCCTTTACATTTGCCCAAGACAAAAAAGAAGTAACATTACAAGAAATGGTAGTCACAGAGACAAAACTGCCACAGACACCTAATGAGATTACCCACAAGATTGATGTTATTAGCAGAGACGAACTTGACAATATCAACCTTCCAAATCGAAACCTCTCTGAGGCATTCAGATACCTCCCCGGTGTGTTTATAAACCCACTGTCAAGAAACGATGCAAACTGGGGGACATATGGTGGTTTAGGTCCTAAATACAACAGTTATCTCTTAGATGGTTTACCAATTGATTCTTTTGTTGACCCCATGAGCCTTGATGACATCTACATCCAAAGGGCAGAGGTTCATAGGGGACCTGCAGCGGTGTTATATCCAAACTACATGACTATGGACTTTGCAGGCAATCAATCCGCACTTGCTGGCATCTCAAACCTAATTACAAAGGAACGGATTTCCTCACCACAATCAAGGATTACATTAGGTTATGGCTCTTTTAACACAGTTTATACAAGACTATATCACGAAGGCTTTAAGGGGGATTTTCATTACCTTTTAGGTGGTCTATACGAACAGTCCGATTATAAAAACTACGGCACCAATCCATCATGGCTAAATATGATTGATGACCCAGAGTATAAAAAGGCAAAACTTTTTTTCAAGACCACATACTTCATCTCTTCAGACTCAAAGATATCTCTCTTTGCACATCATACAGAACACAGGGGAGATACAGGACGACCAAACAGGCAGTATAGCCATCAATACGATATCGTAAATGCCATCTATGAAAATAAACTTTCGCCAGTAGTAAATCTTTCAGCAAAGGCTGGATTTAGATACTACAATCGTGGTTGGGATGAGGATAATTATCCAACAAACCTGTCATTAAGGGAAAAAGACGGTGTTAGACAAAGGATATTTCCTTTTGACATTGCACTAAATTACAAGCATCTTAATAACAGTGTCTTGACATTTGGTGCAGACGGTCAGTTTTCTGATTACACCACACATGCCGAGATAGGCGGTATCAAAACATACGGAAATGATGCAAAGGCTGATAACTACGGTATATATCTTCAAGAAAAACTAATCATTGATAAATGGGTATTAAGATTAGGTGGCAGATTTAATTACACAAAACATCACTACGACCTTATAGGTGGCGTTATCCCTGAGATTACCTCAAAGTCTTGGAGTAAAGTCCTTTGGACTGCAGGGGTTAGATACAATCTATCTGACACCATCGCTATATACTCAAACGCTGGTTCAAGTTTTCTTGCACCGTCAGCAAAATCCATTGGTGGCACGATTAGATTAAGTGATAAGTTTGTAGCAGGCAGAAATGGTCAGTTACCGAATCCTAATCTAAAACCTGAAAACGGCTATGGGTATGATTTAGGTCTTGAGTTGATACCACTTAAGGATATGCTCATAGGTTTTAGAGGGTTTTACAATATCGTAGATGATGCCATTGTTGAAAATACCATCAGTAGAGACCCATCACAAACACAGTCTGTAAATGCTGGTAAGGCAAAGTCTTATGGTGTTGAGATGGAGTTACAGCACCAGTTAAACAAGAGTGTTTCATGGTTTACAAATGCTACCCTTACCACAACAAAGATAAAAAATCCGTACGATACCGACCAAGACAACAGCAATGTCCCATTTGCACCAAAGATGATAGCAAATTTGGGTGGCACCTTTAGATTGCCCTATGATTTTGTTATCTCCCCTTACCTACAGTATGTAGGGTCTTACTACGATAGCACCTCAAAGACTGGACGCAAGGAATTTGGCAAATACGCAACGATAAACGCAAACCTCCAAAAACCACTTATAAAGACCAGTCAATACATTGCAAATCTCATTGTAGAAGTGAATAATATTACCAATGAGAAATACGAGATGCCGTGGCAGTTTCAAGATGTAGGTTTTAATCTAATGGCAAGGATTGAGATGAGGTTTTAGATGACAAATAGCACAGTGATTCCCCTTCTTGGTCTAAAGAAGGGGAATCGCAGTATCGCAGTAATATTAGCGATAATCATCATCTTTATTACCCCTATATCCTCACATGCAAAAGATACACCTATAAAGGTTATTGACTTTAGGGGTAAGACACTTACATTTCAGAAACCTGTAAGTAGGATCGTCTGCCTCATTGAAAGTGCCTTAAGTGGTCTATACATGCTTAAGCAACATGATAGAATTGTTGCAATCCCAAAGGTAGTCTATGATGGTGAGGTCTTTAAACACTACGCTATGCTTGACAACAGGATTAAAAATAAGACTCTGCCTTCACCGGGAAATTGGGACTTTGTAAACATTGAATCAGTGATTGCGATTAAGCCAGATTTAGTAATAATCTGGGCAAGTCAGAAAGAGGCAATCAAATCACTTGAGGACAGGGGAATCCCTGTTTACGGGGTTTTTCTTTCAAGCATTGACGATGTCTATAAAGAAATAACTGACTTTGGCATACTTACAAATAGCCAAAAGCGTGCAAAATGGCTCATTGATTACACAAAAGGTGAGGTATCAAAGATACAAAAGAGGTTAGTTTCTATGTCAATGCAGGATAGGAAAAGGGTCTATTTCATGTGGGCTCAAGGCACCCTTGAGACATCATGTGGTGGTAGCACAGTGGATGATCTGATAAGACTATCAGGTGCCAAGAATGCTTGCAATCTCCCAAATACCGAACACACAACGGTCAACCTTGAAACACTCATAAGGTGGAATCCTGATATCATCGTCATGTGGGTAAACAACAAGAAATCCCCTCAAGATGTCATAAAAGACCCTCAACTACAGTCCATCAAGGCTATAAAGACTAAGCAGGTTTATGAACTTCCGGAGGTCTTTTTATGTGATTTATGGACATTAAAGTTTGTCTATGCAGTAAAACTCCTTGCTAAGTGGTCATATCCTGATGTCTTTAAAGACATAGATCTAATTGAGCAAAAAGAAGCGATGATCAAAAACCTTTACGGTGTCAGTATCTGATTTGATGAACAATAGACTATTTATTGCTTTGCTCTACATAATGCCGTTTCCACTTATATTAATCTCACTGTTTTTAGGCCCTACATCATCAATCGGCTATGAGGATGTCCTCAAATGCTTTTCATCTGCAAACATAGATGACACATGCCAACTAACAAGAGAGATAGTATTAAATGTTAGGCTACCGAGGATCCTGCTCACTTTTCTTATTGGTGCAGCACTTACGATTTCAGGAAACTCTCTTCAGATGCTCTTTAAAAATCCCCTTGTCTCACCAGATATTTTGGGATTGAGTGCTGGAGCGGTTTTCGGTGCTGCACTGTCACTTGCATATGGTATTATTCCACTACAATTATCTGCCTTTGTCTTTGGATTATTGGCTGTTTTTATGAGCTACCTAATCTCAAAAACAGGCAACACTGTTTCCACAATCACCTTAATACTTTCGGGGATAATTATAACTGGTATCTTTACAGCCTTTTTAAGCATAGTGCAATTTTTGACTGACCCGTTTAAATTACAAAGCATCGTGCATTGGACAATGGGTAACCTTCATAATGCCAGCTGGGAAAAGTTACAGTCATCAATAATCCCAATCAGTGTATCCGTTACATTTCTAATAATAATGAGATGGAGACTAAATGTAATTGCATTGGGTGATGAAGAAACAAAATCGGTAGGATTAAACCCACATAGACAAAAACTCTTAATAATTGTTCTTACCACGCTTGCCACATCATCATCGGTGGCAGTTTCTGGTATGGTTGTTATGGTAGGCTTGGTAGTGCCTCATATGGTTAGGATGCTTATTGGTCCTGACAACATAAAGGCTCAGCCGCTGATGGCAGTAGTAGGCGGTTCTTTTTTGCTCATAGTAGATAATCTTTGTAGGACTGTAAGTCAATATGAGATACCGATTAGTATCTTTACCACGCTGATAGGAGCACCTTTTTTCATTTATCTGATCAAGAAAGGAAAGGTCATTTTTAGAGAGATGTGACACCACAGGTTACATAATAAAAATTCATATAAAAAGGATACATTAATATTGGTTTGATTTGTTTATTGTCAAAAGGTTGACAAAATACCTTATAAATCATTAAATTAATAGACTTAACTTTTTGTTTTACAAGAAGTCATAATTAAGACTTTAGTTCACAAAAACAGTAAAGGTGTCATCCCTATCCTTTATAAAACGAGGATAAAAGCAAGCAGGCATCTAAAAAGAAACCGATTATCATTATGAGTGGGGATGATGATTTAGAGGTAGCAACAGGTGAAAAAGTTAATCGTATCAGAGATACCCATAGAGGGATTAGAATATGACTTGTCTGATTGGATTAAAAGTAAAGAGATAGAGTTTACAGGACCTATTAAAGGCTTTTTGAAGGTAATAAAATCAGACGACGAGGTCATAATTCAAGGTGCATTCAAAACATCCATAAATCTGCAATGTAGTAGATGTGCTGAGTCATTTGACTTTGCAATTAATACATTAGTGAACACGACATTTCATCCTGCAAAGACTTTGACAAGAGACGACAACTACGAGTTGCACGACGAGGAACTTGATACAGAATTTTACAGCAACGATACCATTGATATGCTTGATTTTATTACCCAAGAGGTGATGTTAAACATCCCTATGAAGCCTCTTTGTAAAGATACTTGTAAAGGTATTTGTCCTAACTGTGGTGCTGATTTAAATAAGAATACCTGTCAGTGTCACAAAAGTCTTAATAAAGGAGTATTTGCAGATTTAGACAAGATAATCAGTAGAAAGGAGCGATAAATAATATGGCAAATCCAACCTCAAGACACACAAGGTCAAGAAGAAACAAGAGACGGGCAAACTGGAAGGGTGTAAACCCAACACTATCTGCCTGCCCATCTTGTAATGAGATGAAGTTATCTCATCATGTATGCCCTAACTGTGGCACCTATGACAAAAAAAAGGTTATGTTAGTTGAAACCAAATAACAATGAAGGTTGCCCTTGATGCAATGGGGGGTGATTATGCCCCCGATGTAACAGTTGCTGGCGCTATTGATGCCACAAAGGAGTTTGATTTAGAGGTAATACTCGTAGGCAATGAGACATTGATATCAAATGCCCTTAAGGATAAAAAGGGTGTAACATCTAAATTGTCCATTGTCCACTCCTCCGAAGTTGTTGACATGACCGAAAAGGCGTCTGTAGCTATCAGAAAAAAGAAGGACTCTTCCATAAGAAAAGCCATTGAACTTGTCAAGAAAGGGGAGGCAGATGCCGTTGTTAGCGCAGGACATTCTGGTGTTATGATGGCAACCTCTCTGTTTATACTTGGCAAATTACCAAATGTTGACAGACCTGCAATCGCTACAATAATGCCATGTTTGACAGGTAGTTTCTTATTGATTGATGCAGGGGCAAATGTTGATTGCCAGCCGATACATCTTTTACAGTTTGGATACATGGGAGACGCTTACTACAGGGCTATTTTTAAAAAGGACAAACCTCGCATTGCCCTATTGAGCATTGGAGAAGAGGATACAAAAGGAAACGAACTAACACGAGATGCCTTCAAATTCATGAAGGATGCAAACTACAATTTTATCGGAAACATTGAAGGCAAAGACATGTTTACTGGTGTGGCAGATGTCATTGTTTGCGATGGATTTATTGGAAACATAGCACTAAAGGTCAGTGAGGGTTTAGCTGAAACAATACTAAAGATGCTAAAGATGGAGATAACAAACATAGCAACTGGCAAGTTAGGTTATCTGATGATAAAACCAGCGATAAGAAACTTCAAAAAAAGGACAGACTATGCTGAATATGGTGGCGCCCCCCTACTTGGCATTAATGGGACAAGTATTGTTAGTCATGGTAGATCCTCTGCAAAGGCAATAAAAAATGCTATTTGGGTAGCCTCTGAGATGGCTAAAAAAGGTGTTCACAATTCAATAGCAGAGAGTCTAAAGGCAATATAAGAGTGTTACGGTCAAAGATAATCTCAACAGGTTCGTATCTTCCTACCAAGATATTAAACAACCAACAACTATCCAAGATGGTTGATACCTCTGATGAATGGATTACAGAGAGGACTGGTATAAAAGAACGAAGGATAGCAGACAGCAGTATTTCTACCTCCGATATAGCCCTTGAGGCATCTAAAAAGGCTATCAAGGATGCGGGTATTAAGGCATCAGAGATATCAATGATTATTGTTGGCACCATCACAGGTGATATGCCAATGCCCGCAACTGCATGTTTATTGCAAAAAAAACTTGGTATTAAAGACATACCAGCCTTTGATATAAATGCTGCGTGTTCAGGATTTTTATATGGTATTTCTATTGCTGATGGATTTATCAAATCTAAATCCTGTAAATACATACTCGTTGTAGGTGCTGAGATGCTGTCACGATTTACCGACTGGAAAGATAGAACCACTTGTGTAATCTTTGGAGACGGTGCAGGGGCTGCACTTCTGACAGGGCATAATGGAAAGGACGGAATATTATCAACACACATACATGCAGATGGCAATTTTTCAGATTTGATAAAGATACCTGCAGGAGGCTCTCAAAAACCGACATCAGAGTTGACTGTTAGAGAGAGGATGCATTTCATAAAGATGAAAGGTAACGAGACATTTAAGATTGCAGTAAAGACCCTTGGCTCTCTCGTTGAGGATACTCTCAAACACAACGGTATAACAGCACAACAATTATCTTTACTCATTCCCCATCAAGCAAACAAGAGGATAATCTCTGCAGTTGCAGAGAGATTGGGCATTTCAGAAGATAAGATTATGATGAATATTGAGAAATATGGAAATACATCGGCTGCATCTGTTCCTATTGCATTAGATGAGGCAGTAAGGTCTGGAAGGATCAAACCAAAAGACTACATCTTATTAGAGGCATTTGGAGCTGGGCTAACATGGGCCTCTGCACTGATTAGATGGTAGTGCCATCAAATAGCAAGATCATCAGACACAGTGGACAATACAGATGGAGAGGTATCAAGAAAAAAAGGTATAAGATTGTAAACGGAGACTGGCTCAACATATCAAGGCATGTAATCGTTGGTGATAATGTTACTAATCCATCTATGCATCTGAGATACTTTGAGATACAAAAGGGTGGCAAGAGCAGTCTTGAATACCACAGACATGAACACATCGTTGTCTGCATAAGGGGGCAAGGATTTATAAGATTAGGTAAAAAAAGATACCCTTTAAGGAATTTAGATGTTGTCTATATATCTCCAAAGACGATACACCAATTGACAAATCCATATGATGAGCCATTTGGGTTTCTTTGCATCGTAAAATCAAAGAGAGACAAACCAATACTTGTTAAGAATGGATAAATCAGCAAAGATACTTGTCACCGGAGGCTCTGGGATGGTAGGGAGTGCTATCATCAGATGCCTTCTTAAAAATGGTTACTCAAACATCGTTTCAACATACTTATCAAACAAGCCACCAATGTTTTCAAGCCCAGTAAGGTTTTACAAAATAGATCTTACAAACCAATTACAATCTGCAGGACTATTGGCACAGGAAAGACCAGAATATGTCTTTGTTGCATCTGCAAGGGTTGGTGGCATAGAGGCAAACAGTAGGTTGAGAGGACAATTCATATACGAAAATCTACAGATACAATGTAACACCATACACTATAGTTACCTTACAGGTGTAAAAAAATTGATATTCTTAGGCAGCAGTTGTATATACCCTAAACATTGTCCTCAACCCATGAAAGAGGACTATTTACTTACATCCCCTCTTGAATATACAAACGAACCTTATGCCATTGCAAAGATTGCTGGTCTAAAGATGTGTGATGCTTATAACCTCCAATACGGCACGAATTTCATAAGTCTTATGCCTACAAACCTTTACGGAATAAATGATAACTTCAACCTTTTACATAGCCATGTGATACCTGCATTAATTAGAAAATTTCATCTTGCAAGGTGTTTACAAGATGAGGAATTTGATCTCATATATAAAGACATAGCATTCAGGGATTTAGGTTATGATATTAAAGATGATATTCAGCAAACGCTTAAATCTGCAGGTATTACAAAAGACTATGTTGAGATCTGGGGCAGTGGCAATGCAAGAAGGGATTTTCTATATGTTGATGATCTTGCAGATGTCTGTTTGTTTGTGATGAATAATGTTGATTTTAAGGATCTAACAGTTGGTAAGGATGAGATCAAAAATACCCATATAAACATCGGCAGTGGGCAAGACATATCTATCAGTGATTTGGCAAACCTTATATCAGAAATAGTGGGGTTTAAAGGTGATTTGAGGTTTAATACCAATAAACCAGATGGCATGCCCGTGAAATTACTTGATAACACCCTAATTAACACACTTGGCTGGAAACCATCTGTTTGCCTCAAGGATGGATTGGTGAATACTTATGATTGGTATCTAAAGTCTATAAATCAAGGATTTGACCTTGAACAAGGGATTAATTAACTCCATTTCTTTAAAGAATGCATTGATAATAACTGCCATCTTGACGGTCATTGCTGTGTTACTAACCTGTCTTTTGTTTTATCAAAAAACTGTTATCAGCATTGAAACAATACTTCTATTTAGCATTGTGTTTTTTATAATCTCGTCTCTTATTACAACCTTACGCCTGTATTTCTTCTTTGAAAAGCCGCTTCTAAAGGATAACAAGGACATTTCTCATCAATCCCCCCATATTAATGTATCAGAGGAATACTTGATTAACACCGAGAAATTAGCCTCATTGGGCAAGATGGCTGCAGGGATTGTCCATGAGATTAACAGCCCTTTGACGGGCATTATTACCTTTTCACATCTTATCTTAAAGAGGATGCCAAAGGATAGGCTTGAAGACATTGAAGACCTAAAGATCATAATTAGTCAAGCCGAAAGATGCTCTCGCTTTGTAAGTGGGTTATTAAGTTTTTCAAGACAGGGGATGTCACAGAAGGATTATGTCAATATAAATAAGCTGATTGAGGACACAATATCCATACTAAAAAACCAGATGAGATTTCAAAACATAAATTTCGTTGTAAAATACGACAACAATCTGCCTAACATACTTATTGATGAAAATCAGATACAACAGGTCTTTATAAACATCCTGTTAAATGCAGCAGATGCCGTGAATGAAAAGGGGACAATCACTATCACAACATCAACAAAGGAGATTGATAAAAAGAGGTATGTTGAGGCTTCATTCCAAGATACAGGATATGGTATTGAAAGACAACATTTAGATAAGATATTTGAACCATTTTTTACAACTAAACCAAAGGGACAGGGAACTGGGCTTGGCTTAGCTGTATGCAATAATATTGTTAGAAAACACGGTGGCTACATATCCATTAGAAGTGAACAAGGAGAAGGTGCAACCTTTTTTGTAGGGCTGCCTATTGTTTGATTTGGTAAAATACGATGAAGAGGATATTGATAATAGACGATGAGCCTGTAATACTATTGGGGTGCAAAAAGTCATTGACAAACGAGGGATTCACTGTTGATTGTGCAGAATCAGGGAAGGAAGGCATTGAGTTGTTTGATAAGAACAGACATGATTTGGTTGTCGTTGATTCAAGGATGCCTGAGATGGACGGATTTGAGGTCTTAAAAAGGATTAAGTTGATATCACCTAAAACACCTGTGGTAGTGATGTCGGGTTATAACTACAGAGAACATGTAAAAGAGGCTATCACTTGTGGGGCTTGCGGATATCTGAGCAAACCGTTTACCCCTGAGGATTTAATCTGTATGATTGTTGAAAGTCTAAATGGTTGACTGCTTTAAGTGTTTACATTTTTATATCACACATCAGGTTGGCTTTCCATACGGTTGTAAAAGGATGGGTTTTAAGTCAAAAATCCTTCCTGCAAGTGAGGTGTTTAAGGCATCTGGCAAGGAGTGTTTAGGTTTTGAAGAAAAAAAGCCCAAAAAAGACAAAAATTTGTCTGACAATAGCAGGGTTTGACCCAAGTGGTGGTGCAGGAATACAATCTGATATAAAGGTCTTTAAAAGACTTGGCTGTTATGGATTATCAGTAGCCACCACACTTACAATACAAAATACTCAAGGTGTGTTTGTTGTCCATCCAATAAAAGGTGAAATCATTTATAGACAATTAAAACATCTGATACAGGATATTAATATAGATGCGATAAAGATTGGGATGTTGTATTCATCAGATGTAGTCAATGCGGTTTCAGATTTTTTATCCGAATGCCATGTCAAAATAGTTGTCCTTGATACACCGATAATATCTTCTTCAGGAATGCCTTTAATAAACAAGTCTGCTATCGGATTGCTTAAAAAACAACTCATGCCCAAGGCAACCGTCATTACGCCAAACATCCCAGAGGCGGAAATCCTAACAGGCATTGAGATTAACAACCTGCAAGATATGAAAGATTGTGCAAGTTGTCTTCATGATTTAGGCGCTGAAAATGTAGTTATCAAGGGCGGACATTTCAAACACGCAGATAAAAAGACAATAGATGTTGTATTTGACGGTAGTAGTTTTGAGATGATAAGAGGCAATCTATATGCTGGAGAGTATCATGGCACAGGGTGTGCTTATTCATCTGGTCTTACAGCCTATCTTTGTAAAGACATCCCAATATTTGATGCAGCAAGAAAGGCAAGACATCTTGTCGTCTCTGCCATAAAATCTCACATCAAGATTGGTTTAGGGATGGGCATCCTTGACATCTGATTTAACTATGCTTGCCAATAGGTCATACTCATAACAATCCTTTATCTTAACCTTTATCCTACTACCAATTTGTATGTCAAAGGGCATAACCTCATTTCTCAAGTCAATGATTGTTGCACCGTCTATTTCAGGTGCCTGAGAATCTAATCTTGCCAAGATGGAGTTTTCATCAATGTCATCTACCACCGCATCATATATCCTGCCAATGTATTCCTTATTTTTTTCATAGGATATCTCTGCCTGCACACCCATCAAGGTATCATATCTCTCAACCTTGAGTCTCTTTGGAACCTGACCCTTTAGGTTGTAAGCCTTCGTGTTTTCTTGAGGAGAGAATTCAAAAGTCCCTACCCTATCAAATCTCACCTCCTCTATAAAATCTATCAGCGAGTTAAAATCCTCTTGGGTTTCGGTCGGAAAACCAACGATGAAGGTAGTCCTTAAAGTAACACCGGGTATCTTCTTCCTGATATTTCTGATGAGTTTTAGGTATTCCTTCCTTGACCCTCTCCTACCCATAAGCCTTAAGAGTCTATCTTCAGAGTGTTGCATAGGTATATCTAAATACTTGATTATCTTATCATTTTTAGCAACAATATCAATCAAATTGTCATCAATGCCTGTTGGATTTAGATACATAAGACGCAATCTAAAGTCTGCATCTATGGCTGTAATATCATTTAGAAGATCAACCAATCTGTAATTGTTCAGGTCCTTACCGTATTCTGTAATGTCTTGACCGATAAGGATTATCTCCTTTATCCCCTTTTCAAGTGCATCTAAGACCTTTTTTAATATCCTGTCTTTATGAATACTTCTAAACCTCCCCCGTATAGACGGGATGACACAAAATGTGCATGCCCTATCACATCCGTCAGCTATCTTTATGTATTCATAAGACATCACTTTATTAGAAGGTAGAAAGATAGTTTTTTTAGGATTTGTATTTCGTGCAGATTGTTGTAGGTATTGTAAGATTTGTTCCCCTTCAGCCACACCAAAGATGGCATCAATCTCGGGTATCTCATTTAATATCTCATCCCTGTATCTCTGTGTCAGACATCCAAATACAACCACCCTTTGATACGATTGCTTATTAATAACAGCAGATAATATCTCATTTATAGATTCCTCTTTTGCCTTATCAATAAAACAACAGGTGTTTATGAGTATAAAATCAGCATCGTTTATTTCAGTATGGATAAACCCCGATGACTCAAGCAAGAGTTTAACATCGCCCGAGTCAACTGTATTCTTTGGACAACCTAAAGTGATGATATGAAATCTTGTCTGTGTCAAGATATTAAAAGGCATTAGTTCCCCATGAATTTTCACGGGGAACTAACAAACTAAAGTATCTCTAACTCTGAAAAGAAAAATGCTATCTCTGTCTTAGCGGTCTCTGGAGAGTCAGAACCGTGAACGATGTTTCTCTCAACATCCTGAGCAAAATCCCTTCTGATAGTTCCCGGCAGGGCGTTTGCTGGATTTGTAGCGCCCATGATGTCACGATTTTTTATAATAGCATCCTCTCCCTCAAGCACCATTACAATGATAGGTCCTTCTGACATAAAATCCGTCAAACTGTCATAAAACGGTCTTTCCTTATGAACGATGTAAAACCTCTTTGCATCCTCTTTTGATAAAAAGACCTTCTTAATCGCAGCAATGCGAAGTCCATTTTTTTCAAACCGTGAGATTATCTCACCTATTATATTCTTCTTCACACCATCTGGTTTTATTATTGAAAGTGTCCTCTGCATCCTGATTATTTTGCCTCCATAGTCTCTAATTTTTGGACGAGATCCTTTACAGCATTAAACGACTTTTCAAAATCCTGCTTTTCCTGCTCATTTAATGGTAGTTCCACTATCTTTTCAACACCATTTTTCCCTAATACTACTGGCACACCAGCATAGTAGCCTTTTAATCCATACTCTCCATCAAGATATGCCGAACAGGGTAGAAGTCTCTTTTCATCAAGTATCACAGACTTGACCATCTGGAATGTTGAGGCAGCAGGCGCATAAAAAGCACTGCCTGTTTTTAGCAAGCCCACTATCTCTGCCCCTCCGTTCTTTGTTCTTTCAATGAGTTTGTCTATCTTCTCTTTTGAAAGGAGATGGATTATTGATATCCCTTTTGCTGTGGTGAATCTTGGCATAGGAACCATTTGGTCTCCGTGCCCACCCATGACTAATGCCTCTATATCCTCTGGTGCGATACCAAGTTCCCAAGCAACAAATGTCCTAAACCTTGCTGAATCAAGGATGCCACCCATACCGATTATCCTGTTTGGGTTAAATCCAGTAACCTTAAGCGTCATCTGAGCCATAACATCCATAGGATTTGTAACTACAATATAGATAGCGTCCTTTGAGACACTACAGGTATTTTTTGCCACATCACCTACAACCTTTGCATTTGCTGCTAAAAGATCATCCCTGCTCATACCCGGCTTCCTTGGGAAACCAGCAGTAATAACCACGACATCCGAGTCTGCGGTGTCCTTGTAGTCATTTGTTCCTATCACCTTTACAGAACTACCCCACAAAGGACAAGCCTCCGACAAGTCAAGAGCCTTGCCTTGTGGCACCCCTTCTACTATATCAAACAAGACCACATCGGCAAGTCCGCTATGAACTACCAATTGGGCAAGTGAAGCCCCGACATTTCCTGCACCAATTATTGATACCTTCTTCTTCACTAAATCAGCCTCCTCATTTTAGATTGACTTGGTAACTACTTATAAATTCCCAAAGATTAGCCTATTGCCAAAACTATCGTTTATCCCTCTACTATAGATCTTTCTTCCCACATGAACCAGTTCCCAGTGTCCTTAAGGAAATTGTAGGTATTTGAAAACACCTTGAAATGCTCCTCTTCCTCTTGGGCAAGGGTCTTAAAAAGATTCTTTTCAGCATCAGTGTTGAGGCTATCCATGTGTTTGATGTAAAAGTTCTTCCCTTCAGCCTCCATCTCCATGGCTATCTTAAATGCCTCAAGGTCATCATTTGACGCACTTATCCTCTGCATCATCTTGTCCTTCATATCCTCAAAAACTGTTTTTATGTTTTGCATTGGATGAGTATCGGCTATCTTTATTGATAATCCTTTAAGCAAGTCTGACAACATCTGGAGATGTCTTTTTTCATCCTCAACGATGCTTAAAAACATCTGCTTACCGACAGGATGGGATGTTTTCTCCGATGCCTCTTTGTAAAACTTTATAGCATCCGTTTCCATTTTTGTTGCAATCTCTATTGCACTCATTATCCCCTCCTCTTATATCTTGTCAAACATGTCTTTTGTAGCACCACATACCGGACAACTCCAATCATCAGGCAGATTCTCAAATGCCGTCCCTGCTGCCACACCATTGTCAGGATCTCCGTAAGCAGGATCATACACATAACCACACACACTACATTTGTACTTGCTCATCGTCTTTAACCTCCTTATTTGTTTTTTTGCTACATATAATTTAAACAATTATCAAACAATCTGTCCAAATCCAAAAAAAATCATGGCTGTGTCCCATCACTTGATTCTTGTTTTATGAGTTCTAATCTCACCTTTGATATCCTCTGCCCCACCATCTCTAACACCTTGATGGTTTTGTCAGGTAGATTAATTACATCCCCAGTCTTTGGTATCCTCTGAAGATGTGTTACTATGAAACCACCCAATGTGTCATATTCATCAGAGGTTGGGATTTCTATACCATAATCATCGTTTAGATCATTTACATTGATTGATGCATCTATTATAAATGAACCGTCTGATATTCTGATAACAGGGCTTTCAGTATCATACTCATCCCTAATCTCGCCAACAATCTCTTCAATCAGATCCTCAAGTGTTACAATCCCAGATACTGCGCCGTATTCATCTATAACTATTGCCATGTGCATCCTCTTTTTTTGCATCTCCCTTAATAGATTACTTATCTTCATGGTCTCTGGGATAAAATAAGGGGATTTCAGTATTCTATGAAGGATTATAGGGACTCCCGGCGTATAAACATTGTAAAAGTCTTTGGCATAAAGTATGCCTCTTATGTCGTTAATATCCTTGCCAACCACAGGATACCGCGAAAACTTCTCCTCACTGATTATCTGCTTTATCTCATCAGACGACATGTTGACATTGATCGTTACCATTTGAGTATTTGGCACCATTACCTCCTTCACAGAGGTATCAGCAAACTCAAAGACACTGTGTATCAACTCCTTTTCACCTGATTCAAAAACCCCTTGTTGACGCCCTTCTTCAAGAAGTATTTTGACTTCCTCTTCGGAAATATGACTCTTTTCATAACTGGTGGTCTTGCCAAAGGGCTTTAAGATAAAATTTGTTGAATTCGTTAAAGCCTTTATGAAAATACCAGCAATGCTTGAAAACCTTTCAATAAATGGCGCAAAGAACAGACCAATCCCTTCTGGTCTGCTTAAGGCAATGGTTTTAGGTATCAATTCGCCAAAGATTAATGAAAAGTAGGTTATTAAAATAACTACAAAACCTATTGCTATTGCCTCGCTTGCATGGGATATAAAAGGTATTGGTAACTCACTTAAGATAGGTTTAATCACCTCAACTGCTATTGCACCACCTATAGCAGAGGCAATTGCCCCAGCAAGTGTTACCCCAATTTGAATGGTGGCAAGGAAATGCTCGGGATTTTCCCTTAATTTCTTTAATATTTTTGCATTTTCCTTTCCTTCTTCAACAAGTTGATTCAATCTTGAGCGTCTTATTGTGACTACTGCAATCTCTGCTGCAGCAAAAAAACCGTTAAAAAGTATGAAAATCCCTATGAGTAAGATATCAAACCACAAAGACATGTTTTATAACCGATGGCAATTTATTGGGGTTTTTCGGAAAAAAGTGTAACTTTTTTCGGTCTGTATCCATGTTAATTAGATTATATCATATTAAAGGTTTGGTAAACATTGGAGGTTTGAGAAATCTTCATTCTCAAACCTCCAAATTGTTATCTTAAGGATTTACTGTAAGTATCTTTCTAACTACTTCAGGATAGTGTGCAATGAACCTTAGTTCATCATCTGTGAGAGGTTTTTGTGTATGAAGGTTTGCAAACTGCACAAGCTCAAGGACATTTCTTGCCTCTGCATCGTCATGGAATTCTATTCCTAATTTACTGTAAACATGTCTAAAGCCTTTTATACCACCATATGCACCAGTGGTAATCACCCTCCCTGTTTCAAGGAGGTCTGGCTCACCTCTACCAACATCTTCAGGATCGTAGAGTTCATAGTTTCTTCTGTCTTTTAATGCCCCGTCTGCATGTATGCCAGACTCGTGGGCAAATGCGTTTGCCCCCACACCCGGTTGTTTAATCGGTATAGGGATGCCAAAGGCATATGATGCGTATCTGGCTATCTTCCAAGCCTTTTTGAGATCAACATGCGGATCCAACTGTATCTTTTCTTTCAAACCATGAGAATACTTAAGGGCAAGTATTGTGGATACTAAATCACAGTTTCCAGCCCTTTCCCCCATTCCATTGATTGTTACATTGATATAAGAATCCACACCTGCCTCAATGGTTGCCTGTGCACCAGAAACAGACACTGCTTCTGCCATCCCTAAATCATTGTGACAGTGCATTTCAATCGGGAACTTTGTTGCATATGCAATAGCCTTTATCCTCTCGTATATAGTAATCGGGTCGTCTGCACCTAATGTATCACAATATCTGAATCTGTCTGCACCAGCCTCCTTACCCACAAGTATAAACTCTATGAGCTTGTCTAACTCAGTTCTTGATGCATCTTCAGCATTTACCCCAATGGTCTCTATACCTAAATCCTTTGCAACGGTGATTGCCTCCTTCACAGTCCCCAATATCTCTTTCCACGATTTTTTCCCCTGAAATTTACCCTTCAACATGATATCCGATGTTGACATTGAGACATTCATGTGTTTTAGGTCTGGACAGTTTTTTAGGCTCAATCTTACATCATCTGCTATTGCCCTACACCAACCTTCAAGATGGATTCTCTTCATTACCCCCATCTTTGCAAGTTCTAAATTTGCATTGATGTAATTTATCTCATGCTTGAGGGTCGGGAAACCCACCTCACTCTGATATATCCCCATTTCATCAAGGTAGATGTTTATCATCGTTTTGGATAATTTGGGTAATAATATCCTTGATGTTTGCACCCCATCTCTATTTGTAACATCTACAAGATAAACCATATTATTTGCCATTTTTTAACCTCCTGTCTTTTTCTTGGCTATCTCTCTTGCAATAGCCACTTTTCCTGTTCTTACAAACTCCTTTATACCCATCGGTTTCATCAACTCAATGAATGCCTCAATCTTTTTGTTATCACCTGTTATCTCAATTGTATAAGTCGTTTGGCTTGAATCTACTACCCTGCCTCTAAAAATCTCTGCAATCCTTAAAACCTCCGATTTAGCCTCCTGCCTTGGTGCAACCTTTACAAGTATCATCTCCCTTTCAACATGGTCAAGTTCTGTGAGGTCAGTAACCTTGATTACATCAATCAACTTGTTGAGTTGTTTTGTTATCTGCTCTATTATCCAGTCATCCCCTGTAGTAACTATAGTCATCACTGATATCTGCGGATCAATAGTCTCCCCTACTGATAAACTCTCAATGTTATAACCTCTTCCACTAAAAAGACCTGCTACCCTTGATAAAACACCAAATTTATTCTCCACAAGCACAGAAATTATGTGTCTCACTTAGTATCCCTCCTCATTTATTTAGATACATTGATTATTTAACAGCCCTTAATCTTTTGTCTTGTTTTTTCTCCTTTTCCTCAAACAACATGGTATCAAGTGTTGCACCAGCAGGAACCATTGGAAACACCTTTTCCTTCCAATCAACAACAAAATCCATCAATACTGGTTGCTTTACCTTAAATGCCTCCCTTAAAACCGCATCCACCTCTGATGGTTTTTCTGCCCTCAAGCCAACCGCGTTGTATGCCTTTGCAAGCTCTACAAAATCGGGGACTATGTCAAGATGCGTATGAGAATATCTTTCTTGGAAGAAGAGTTCTTGCCATTGTCTTACCATTCCAAGGTATCTGTTGTTTAGAATTGCGACCTTTACTGGTAATTTATAAATAACCGCTGTAGCCAATTCCTGTATGTTCATCTGGATACTACCATCACCAGCAATGTCTATCACAAGACTATTTGGGTTTGCAATCTGTGCGCCAATTGCAGCAGGGAAACCATATCCCATAGTCCCCAAACCACCTGATGTTATCCACCTTCTTGGTTTGTTAAACTTGAAAAACTGTGCAGCCCACATCTGATTTTGTCCCACCTCTGTGGTAATAATCGCATCTCCGCCTGTTATCTCATATATCCTTTCAACAACATACTGCGGTTTGATAACCTCATCTGTGTATGTATATGTGAGCGGTCTTTCATTTCTCCATTCTTGAATCTGTTTTAACCACGCCTTCCTTATCTCCTCCCACTGCTCAATCTTGTTTTCCTTCATAAGTTTGTTCATCTGAGAAAGCACCCGTTTTACATCCCCTACTATCGGGATATGGACATCAACATTCTTTCTTATGGATGTTGGGTCTATATCAATGTGAATAATCTTTGCATTTGGTGCAAAACCCTCAATCTTTCCTGTCACACGGTCATCAAAACGCATACCAATTGCAATCAATAAATCCGCATTTTGAACACTTTTGTTTGCATAGTAAGTGCCGTGCATACCTAACATCCCTAAAGACAGCTCATGTGAACCGGGGAAACTGCCGAGCCCCATGAGGGTCATGGTGACAGGTATTTGTGTGTATTCTGCAAGCTCTTTTAACTCTTCTGATGCATTGGATGTTACACATCCACCACCGGCTATTATCACAGGCTTTTTTGATTTTGATATCTCAGCAATAGCCTTCTCTATCATCCACTTGTTACCTTCATAAGTGGGGTTGTAACTCCTTATGTGAACCTTATCTGGATAATGAAAATCTGCTTTGCTTGCAGTTACATCCTTTGGCAAGTCTATTAACACAGGACCGGGTCTTCCTGTTGTGGCTATGTAAAAGCCTTCCTTGATTGCCATTGCCAAATCTGAAACATTCTTTACCAAGATATTGTATTTGGTGCATGGTCTTGTAATCCCAACAATATCTGCCTCCTGAAACGCATCATTTCCAATAAGAGAAGTAGGAACCTGTCCGGTAAAGACAAGTAGAGGGATTGAATCCATGTATGCAGTAGCAATACCTGTTACAGTATTTGTTGCACCAGGACCAGATGTTACAAGAACAACACCCGGTTTCCCAGATGACCTTGCATAACCGTCTGCTGCATGTGTGGCGCCTTGCTCATGTCTTGTTAGTATGAGTTTTAGATCCTTCTCATCATGTAAAAGGTCAAATATATTGAGAATGACACCACCGGGATAACCAAAAATAACCTTCACTCCTTCTTTTTTAAGTGATTGCACAAAGATCTCAGCACCTGTTAATTTCATGTTTCTTACCTCACAAGATTTTTTGAACTGAAATTTTATCATATGAAAATATTGTTTTTCCATAAAAAAAAATTATACCTTTTAAAAATAAGAAGTTTTTTACCTATCTGTTGCATCAAAAATAATTTCAATCTATAATAGTTGCTTATGGACAAGGTCATTAAGTGGAAGAAAAAATACCTAACCGGTTGTACTGTAGTGGACTTACAACACCAATACTTTGCCGATCTCATCAACAGGATAGTATGGGAGATAATTGATAGTAAAGATACAAAATACAATCAGTTGTTACTTGAAGAACTTGTACATTATGCACAGTTTCATTTTATCAGTGAAGAAAATATGTTATATAAGACCAATCAGCAGGAACTAAAAAGACAACATAAACTCCACAGGGCGTTAATAGAAACACTTAATCAAAAGATAAACACCCCTGATATAAATCAAAAACCCCTTGACCTAATCAATTTTCTTGTCAACTGGTTCGTAGAACATACAGTAAACGAAGATGTAAGGAGTTTTAAGCATCTCAAGGATATTTAGTTATACAACTTCCTTACCCAAAAAATGCCTCTTATCAACAACAAAAAGAACTTCATATCAACCTGAAATACAATACAAAATGATAACAATAGGAGGTTGGATCATCTAAAAAATCCCTTTCTAATGAAATGGTAGTATGAGATTGCTCATCTATCATACAAAAAGGTAGATGTAGTAATTGATGACTGAAATTGCATTAAAGGGAAATAGCGTCAAAACAAATATGATAAGCATAATTACCGCAGTTTATAATCAACTAAATATAAACAAGTTATACTGGGAATATCTCAAAAGATACACAAATAGTGTCTTTGAGTTAATAGTTGTGGACAATGGTTCAACGGATGGTAGCCCAGAATTTTTTGATTCTGTAGGTGCTACTGTCATAAGAAACGGGGCTAATTACTCGTATCCCTATTGCCAAAATAAGGGTCTTGAGATTGCAAAATATGACTACCTTGCCTTTTTCAACAATGATATAATCGTCTCTCCAGAATGGGATGTAAGATTAATCAGTAACATGAAACAAAATGACCTTGACATCGTTACTGCTTGCGGTATTGAAAACTTAGAAAATAGAAACGCAACAAGAAAACTTAAAAACCGTTGGAAGATTTACAGGAATCTACTAAAAATATTTGGGCATAGTCTATTTAATCTTAGACTAACTCACAGACTCATGTATGGAGATTACGAAAGGTTTTGTAATAGACGCTTTGCCCTTTTTAAAGGCATGACAAAGGATGGCTTTGTGGGTTGTGCTATATTTATGAAACGACAAGCCATTGACAAGGTTGGTTTATGGGATGAAAGGATACAGCCTGCCGACTATGACCTTTATTTAAGAACAATAAAAAGGGCTATTGAAAAGTACGATATCAAACCAATGAAGATATGTTTAGATGTATTTGTGCATCATTACATCAGGATAACCCTGCACTCAAACCCTCCTGATTTTGCTGACAAGGGAAGATTAATCCCATTAGAACAAAAGTGGGACAAAGAGTTCCTGAAGTATTTAGAGCATATAGATGACTAAAGTTGTTTCTGGTTGTTTTTTTCACTAAACATTTACCTACATCTCTTCAAAAAACCCAAATAGTCATACCTCTACCATCCACCACCGCCTCCACCACCTCCACCACCGCCAGATGACCCTCCACCTGAAGATGATGCAGATGACGAGGATGAGGCTATCGCTACACCTAATGTTGAGCCAATTGAACTCAGTGAAGAGGTTGAAAAACTCGGCCCGTGATACCAAGTAAACCTTTGTACTTCCCTCTGTGTTTCATAAGTGGATGCCTTTATGACAGACTCAAATTGCTCAGCCCACTCATTCTCTACATCAAGTGCAATAGCGTATGGGAGATACCTCTCAAATAACTCAGGGGTCTTACCTGCTGGATAAAACATCCTAAATCTTTCTTCCTCTGTGGTCTTAAGAAAGAGTTTAAAGCCTTCAATCTTGTCCATGACTTGTCTGCCTCTTAATGTTGGAGCCTTTAGGAGATGATAGAACACATTATTTATCAGCCCAAGACAGACAAGGCAGATGGCAAACAGGGGGGATGTTGCTTGTATCAAAAGCCAGATGGCAAATATCTCCGCAACTACAAACGGGATGCTAAAGAGGGTTATAAAAACTGCCTTGAATGTATTTATCCTACCCC
This sequence comes from Thermodesulfovibrionales bacterium, assembly GCA_026415695.1. Classification (GTDB taxonomy): domain Bacteria; phylum Nitrospirota; class Thermodesulfovibrionia; order Thermodesulfovibrionales; family Dissulfurispiraceae; genus DUZI01. The sequence goes on from JAOAGP010000119.1 coordinate 27,409, forward strand.
GATGGCTCTGTCTGGCATTTTTCCATGCTAAAAAGCCTGCATACAGTAGAGTAACCACACCGATTGTCCATATCATTAGCCAAACACAGGTAAACACCGCATACATATGAGAATCAGACATGAAGGCACTAAAAACTGCCACTACTATTGAAATAGCAACGCCTATCATGAAAAAAGACCTGTTGGTGTTGAAATAAATCCTTTCATAACTACCTTTTAGTCTATTTCTAAACTCTGTCTTAACCCCTAAAAGTATTTTGTTATTTGACCTATCTAATCTTATAGAATCACCACCCACAAAAAGCCTATCATAGATGACCTTTTCATCGGATGAAAGTTCGCCCTTTGGGTTTCTGCTTTTTACTATAGTAATATCATCACCTTGCTGATTAATCATCAAAAAACCCTTTACTGCCATGTTGACTATTGCTGCTGATAGCGTCTTGTCATCAAAACCCATCTTGTAGATGTATCTCATTGATGCTGGAGAATAACCCTTTGGTGGCTCAAATTGAGGTATGATGACACCCTTTTCAGGATCCTTACCAACTCTTATCCATGAAAGACTATAGTAGATGAAAACAACCAATAATCCAGTTAAGGCAATGATTACACCAATGTTATCCTTTACAAAGTATTGAATCTTTTGTTGTTGGGTCGGTTCTTTCAGAATGCCTTTTGCAATGCTTATTAAGATGGTAAAGCCTTCTCTTAATTGCAGGTTCCTTGTGGTTTCAAAGTATGGTATATTGCCTTCTTCATAAATGAGTTTGAAGTCCTTGCCTCTTTCTCCAAGAAAACCAGTATAGGCATCTATAAATCTAATCCTTCCCCTTGCACCTTCAGGCAGATACACCCTTGCAGATGCCTTGTCAATAGGAAATGCCCAATAATTACCTGTCACATTCCAGTATATCTCATCGTGGTCAGTAAAAAAACCAATCTGTCGGTTTGTAGAATAGGTAATGGTGTAAGTATAAACACCCTTCTTGAGAAAGACATTCTTATCACCGATGTAAATCCTTATTGAATTGGGTTGAGCATCTGTGTGATAAGGTTCTTGTTTGCCGTCTTTTAAAACCTTAAGTAGTTTGAAATCCACAATGTAGGGATTGCCATACAAATCCTTATATCTAATGGGGAAGTCTCTATAAATACCCCTCTTAATCTCAACACCCTCTGCCCTTACCTGAATAGTCTCCTCAACGATTAATGAACCATCTGTATTGACCACGATGTCTGAATGAAATCTTAGTATCCTCTCGTCTGACCAAACAGTAAAAGGTATGATTAAAAAGATGAGTAGAGACAAGAGGGTATTTCTCATATTAGAACTCTATCTTTGGAACTTCTCTAACCGCTGTGTCTTCTACCTCGTAATACTCAAATGTCTTAAAGCCAAAAAACGACGCTATGATTGAACTTGGAAATGACTCAACAAGTATATTGTAGTCTCTTACTGTGCCGTTATAGTATCTGCGGGCTAACTGGATCTGGTCTTCTAACTGTTGAAGATTGGACTGCAGGTCAAGAAAATTCTGATTTGCCTTCAGTTCAGGATATGCCTCTGCAACTGCAAAGAGGGTCTTAAGCATTGCAGATAGACCGTTTTCTAAATGTGCCTTATCCTTTATGTCTCCTGCACCGATTGACCTTGCCCTCATCTCTGCTATCTTTTCAAGGAGTTCTCGCTCATGTTTCATATAGCCCTTTACTGTGTTTAAGAGATTAGGGATCAGATCGTGTCTTCTCCTTAATTGAACATCAATCCCACTCCACGCCTCCTTGACAAGATTCTTCCTTTTGATAAACATGTTGTAAACAGTAATTACAAAGATCAAAATACCTAATATGAAACCAACAACCATAAGAAGTGCAATCATGAGATATCTCCTTTTTTAAGGTCTTTTGATTTAATACAAACCCTTTACCCTTCCTGTCTCAACATCAACATCTACCCTTCTAAATGCAGGGTCTGATGATGTCCCCGGCATGAGTTTGATATCACCTGCTACAGGCACAATAAATCCTGCACCCTTGTAGATAAGTATGTCTCGTATAAAGAGTTTCCACCCCCTTGGAGCACCTTTAAGATTCGGATTATCAGACAAACTTAAATGGGTCTTGACCATACATGTAGCAAGGTTTTTATTAGTATCATCAGACTCTATCGTCTTTAGTTTTGTAAGTGCAGTAGGGGAATACTCAACGCCATCAGCCCCATAAACACTCCTTGAAATCAACTCAATCCTCTGTGAAATAGGGATGTCCATCTCATAGAGGAATCTAAAATTGTTATTTTCATTACAGGCATCTAATACAGCATCGGCAAGTTCAAGGGCACCTTCCCCACCATACTGCCAGTGTCTTGATATAGCAACCCTTGCACCTGCTGATTCGGATAGCCTCTTGATAGTATTTATCTCGTCTTTACTGTCAGTGCTAAACACATTTATACACACAACAGGGCTTATACCAGACATCTTGACCGTCTCAATGTGTTTTAAAAGATTTGCACAACCATCCTCAACCCACTTGATGTTTTCTGTTTTATACTCCTCTGGTAACGGTCTACCCGGAATAGGCACTGGTGCGCCACCATGACATTTTAATGCCCTTACTGTTGTTACTATTACTGCTGCGTTTGGTTTTAAGCCGGAGTATCTACACTTGAGGTTCCAGAACTTTTCAAATCCGATGTCTGCACCAAAGCCAGCCTCTGTGACTAAATAATCGGCAAGTTTTAGACCAACATAGTCAGCAATGATAGATGACTGCCCTATCGCAATGTTTGCAAATGGTCCTGCATGCACAAGGACAGGTTGCCCCTCTATTGTCTGAATGAGATTAGGCTTTATTGCCTCTGTCATCCATGCAGTCATTGCACCAGCAACCTCTAAATCCGCTGTGGTGATAGGTCTTCCTGATTTGTCATATGCAACTACAATGTTTCCAATCCTCTCCCTCATGTCCTTTAGGTCTTTGCATATTGCAAGTATTGCCATTATCTCTGAGGATACAGCAATTGCAAAACCAGACTGCATCATAAAGCCACTGTTTTTCCCTCCAATCCCTATGATGATATCCCTTAAAGATTGGGCACAGAAATCCATCACCCATCTCATCTGAACATTGTGTGGGTCAATGTTTAGTCTCTTTAGCCCTCTTTTTGAAAGTTGTTCGTCACTGTAGTTAAATTCATGCTGGAGCCTTGAGGTAAGTGCAACCATTGCAAGATTGTGTGCGTTCATTATTGCGTTTATGTCTCCAGTGAGACCTAACGAAAATTGTGTAAGAGGAATACACTGTGATAGACCACCTCCTGCAGCTGAGCCCTTTATGTTCATTGTAGGTCCGCCTGATGGTTGTCTAATTGCCGCTGCCACCTTTACATTTCTTTTGCCTAACCCTTGAGTTAACCCAATTGTTGTGGTCGATTTTCCTTCACCCAAAGGTGTTGGGGTGATAGCAGTTACAATAATGTATTTCCCATTTTGACGCCCTTCCAAACGATTAAGAACAGATTTGTAATCAACCTTGGCAATGTAGTGTCCGTAAGGAAGCACCTCTTGTTGTAATAAACCAAACTCATTGGCAATAGTTATGATTGGTTTGATGCTTTTTTCAGCCTCTTCTGCTATTTGCCAATCTGAATGTTTGGTTGGATCTAATGGCATAAGATTAAGCCTCCTTTAAGTTTTATAAGAAATATAACCCCTCTGTCATAGGACAAAGGAGCATAAAAAGGACTATTTACCCCCAATTACCTCACCCATCTTGAATATCGGCAGGTAAAGTGCCACAACAATATAACCAATGGTCGTTCCTAAAAATACCATCAGCATTGGCTCAAGCATGGTAGTGAGGTTAGCTACTGCATTGTCAACCTCATCGTCATAAAAGTCTGCAATCTTGATAAGCATCTGGTCTAATGCTCCTGTGGATTCACCAACACTTATCATCTGAACTACCATAGATGGGAATATTTCGGATTTTGAGAGCGGTTCTGCAACGGTCTTTCCAGCAGATACCTCCTTCTTGACATCGTAGATAGTTTCCTCAACTATCTTATTACCAGAGGATTTTGCACACACATCAAGCCCGTCAAGGATAGGCACACCACTGTTTAACAATGTTCCAAGCGTCCTTGTAAACCTTGCAATTGCAACCTTTCTTATGAGGTCTCCGACTATCGGTAGTTTAAGAAACATCCTATCGGTGTTTTTCTTCCCTCCTTCAGTAGCCCTGTATCTTTTAAAAAGGAAGATAAACACCACAAAACCACCAAATACCATCAATCCACCAATACCACCTAAGAAATTACTGAGCCATATAACAGACCGTGTTGGTGCTGGAAGCTGGGCTCCCATCTCAGTAAATATCTTTGCAAATATTGGTATGACGAAGATCATGATAATGGCAATGACCAAAACAGCAACCGATATAACAATAGCAGGATATATCATTGCCCCCTTGACCTTCTTTTTAAGCTTCATTGACTTTTCAATATACACTGCCAACCTCAAAAGCACTTCATCAAGCACACCACCAGCTTCACCTGCAGCAACGAGGTTTACATAGAGGTCATCAAATATCTTTGGATGCTTCTTCATCGCATCAGCCAGAGTCATACCTGTTTCAACATCTGCCTTGACTTGAGCAACTATCTCAGCCATTGCCCTGTTTTCACTTTGTTTTGAAAGGATATCAAGACCTTGAACGATTGGTATTCCAGAATTAAACATCGTTGCAAACTGACGAGTAAATATCACAAGGTCTCTTTCGGTAATCTTTCCCTTCTTCTTTTTAAATAATCCAGCACCAGGTGTTGCATCAGAGATGTTTTTAGGTTCAATACGCATCCTTCTTAATGCCGCTACGACCTCTTCTTTAGTATTTGCGCTTAATTCCCCAGTTCTTTGACTTCCATCAGCGGCTACGCCTGTCCATTTAAATACCTTTTTAGCAGTTGCCATCTCACTGCCTCCTAACTATGAATTTTAGGTCTTGGATACAAACCACAGGTTTTTATGATATAGCCTACTACTTCTTCCCATGATATCGTCTGAAGGTGAATACCTCTTACACCATCAATTTCAAGAACCTGATGTATGAGTTCCATCGCTATCTTTAAGCCCTCTTGTTCTTGTCTCCTTTTGATTTCTTCTTTATCACTACCTGCAGATTCTTTTGCCTTCAACATCCTGTGAATAATTTTTTCCGGTATCGTGATACCGGGCACAGATGTAGCCATATACTTTAGCATATTGTAAGAACGCGGAACTATTATACCAGCAAGTATTGCAGTTTTTTCATGTAAACCCATTGCCCTAATCGTTTGCATCTGTTGTTTGAATAGATCAATATCAAATATGCCTTGTGTTTGTATGAAGTCAGCACCTGATAAAACCTTCTTTTTCAGATTTATCGGTCTAAAGTCTAAAGGTTCTGCAGTAGGTGTCCATGATGCACCAATAAAAAGGCGTGGTGCAACCTCTAACCTATCTCCACCTTGTTGAAGTCCATCATCTCGCATCCTTTTGATTATCCCTACCAACTGACATGTGTCAATATCATATACATTCTTTGCACCTGGATGCCCCTTAAACCTTCCTAATCCACTAAACCTCTGATGATCACCTGCAATACACAGGCAGTTTCTGATTCCAAGAGCAGATGCACCTAATAAATCTGATTGTATTGCTATCCTATTTCTGTCTCTGCATGTCATCTGCATTACTGGTTCTAACCCTTCTTTCATCACTATCAACGAACCCGCAATGCTTGACATCCTCACTATTGCTGTCTGACAGTCAGTTATGTTAACTGCATCACAAAACCCTTTTAACAGATTAGCCTTTTTTATAAACCCTGTAGCATCGGCACTCATTGGTGGTCCTAACTCTACAGTTACAACAGGACTGCCGCTTAATATCACCTTCTCAAGATTACTTCCTACCTTCATTTGTTAGCATCTTCCCTTTTATTTAACATTACATGTGATACAAACATCCTTCTTGGTCCACCATGGAAGGATTTAGACCAGTCTCTTGGTGGTTGTATCTCTTCAAGCAAATGAAGTATGCCTAATGCCTTCATCCTTTGTATTATCAAATACCATGCACAATCAGTATCAACGCCGATCTCGCACTTGCCGTTGTTTGTGCCACCACATGGTCCATTCATTATAGACTTCGGACAGCGAGCAATAGGACAAATACCCCCAGTAAGATGCAATATACAGTCTCCACATCCGACACACATCTCAGCAAATACACCTGCTTCCTCTACAGAACCGTAAAATGTGGTATTTAGACCCGGCAATACAGGTATTGAGCCAATCTTTTGTGATAAGAAATTGACACCCACACCACAGGCTAAAGACAGTATTGCTTCATAGGTCTGAAGATTATGTATAGCATCATCAATGTATTCGTTTTCACATTGTCTTACCAAACCCATATGATTGACCTCAATAGATGTGTCTGTTGAAGATGCCTTTATCTGTATCACCTCACTTAAAATATGAGCCTCTTTTTCTCCGCCTGAATGACACACAGCCACGCATGTATTACAACCAAGCACCAAAACCCTACGGTATTGCCTTATCATATTCCAAATCTCTTCAAAAGGTTTTTGCTCACCAACAATCATTGTAAACCCTCTTTGTGCCTTTGAATTAGAGCATTGAGAGAAGAATCGTTAATATTTTGAGACAATTCAGACTTGTTGTTAAAGATAATTTGGATACAATCCTGAGGAATTGACAAAGATGAAAGTATTTTCTTTGCATGTAAGACCTTCATCTTTAGCCAATAATCAACGCCATGGTATTTACAATCATCATTACAAGGAAGCAACAAAACCCCTCTTATTGCATAATTAAATGGTGTAATGATGTCTAAAACATCAAGCCTTGATAGGCAATCTAAAGATACAACCTTAATATCCTGTGGTATTTCTGGATTAAGTCCTTGTGTAATGCATGTATATAGCAAAAATGGTGGGGTTTGAATATTAGAGTTTTTTTCACTTAATAACCCTATTACATCCTTTCTAAACGATTCTACATCCATTCCTCTCATGGATATTGCCTTGCTTGGACAAGTAGATACACACAGTCCGCATGCCTGACAATACTCCTGCCTAATCCTTGAGTAAAAACTAACAACAGGTGCATCATAAGGGCATATCCTCTTACATGTCATACAAGCCATACATTTCCTTATGTCCACCACTGCCCCACCGCCACACCCTCTACAGCGTTTGGCTTCTCTCAGAGCAGAAGCATCATCATAGCCTATCTCAACAGGGATAAAGGTCTTTTTTCTAATGTTGGTGTCAAGGAGGCTGATACTAATCCTCGGTCTTGCCTTAATGACATTCCTTACTGTTTCAGGGATATCTCCTATTTTATCAATCTCTACAAAAGACAAATCTGTTTTTGAATCGTTTAATCTTTGGTGAATACTACTTGCAACCTTGTGACCATGTGCTATCGCTGAAACAGCAGAACCGGGTCCTGTGACAATCTCACCTGAATAGAATATCTTTGGATGATTTGATAAGTAATCATGATTGTTAAAAACCAGTTTGCCCTGTTTATCGACAATCAAAGGACTATCATTTAGAAAGGTAGTATCTACGGTCTGACCGATTGAGACTATGACTGTATCTGCTGAGATAAAATCTGTAATGTGTTCGTCATATTCAGGATTAAATCTACCATTACTGTCAAATACCGATGTTACTCTTTTTACAACAAGTCCTTCTATAATACCGTCCTTTCTTACTATCTCCTTCGGTGCCCATCTATGATTTATCTTGATATCCTCTTGGGTTGCCTCATCCACCTCCCATGACCATGCAGGCATCTCATCAGGTGCTTCAAGACACACCATTTCAACATCGCTACCGAGTCTTTTAGCAGTCCTTGCAACATCAATCGCTACATTACCTCCACCAATGACAACCACCCTTTTACCAAGTTTAAATTCCCTATTATCATTGCTAAACACATCAATCAAAAATGGAATTGCTAATAAAACCCCTTGTCCATCAATACCGGGTATGTTTAGATTGCGACTTTTCATAAGACCTGTGGCAACAACGACAGTATCGTATTTGGCAATCAAGTCTTTCAAACTAATATCCTTGCCTACCTCACAGTTCAATACAGTCTCTACCCCCTTTGCCAATATGTCATCAATGTCTTCTTTAAGAGCCTCTCTTGGTAGTCTGTATGTTGGTATTGCAAGGGCGAGGATACCTCCTAATTTACTGAATTTCTCGTAGATGGTCACCCCATAGCCTAAATCTGCCAAATCACTTGCAACAGTGAGTCCTGAAGGACCTGAACCAATAATCGCTACTTTTTTACCGTTTGTCTGTTTTGGACGGAGACGATTCTTTTTTCTATACTCTGTTGCCTTTTGAATCGCATATCTCTTAAGATGCCTAATGGCAAGAGGTGCATCTATCTTTCCTCTCCTACAGGCATTTTCACAAGGATGATGACAGATGTATGAGCATGTAGAAGGTAGCGGATTTACAGACCTTATAGTTTCAAACGCCTCTTCATATTTAGCATTTGAGATTAGATGTATGTATCTTTGCACATCTGTGTGGATAGGACATTCATATCTACATGGTGAATATACGGGTTTGTCATTATCATCTGTTGTTATTTGAGATGACATAAAGGGTTTATCAAGGATTTCTTTTGGCATGCATTAATGCAGATAGCAATGTGTTTTTCATCAGCATCGTTATCGTCATAGGACCCACACCACCGGGAACAGGCGTAATTGCACCAGCAATGTCTTTAACTGCATCAAAGTCAACATCACCCTTTAGTATTGGCACAGGCTTACCTGTTTTTTCACTAATCCTCTCCCCTACCCTGTTTACCCCTACATCTATTACGCATGCACCGGGTTTCACCCAATCTGGTTTGACAAGATTTGGCACACCAGCAGCTACTATGAGTATATCCGCCCTTTTGCAATGTGATGATAGGTCCTTTGTAGCAGTATGAACCACAGTAACTGTGGCATTGGCATTTTTGCCCTTCTGCATGAGCATAACTGCTAATGGTTTACCAACTATATTTGACCTTCCAACAACAACCACCTCCGCACCTGATATGTTTATGTCTGACCGTATCATCAACTCCTGAATCCCTGCAGGGGTGCAGGGTTTAAATACTACATCATCACCACCAATCAACAATTTTCCCAAGTTTAGAGGGTGAAAGCAGTCAACATCCTTGTCAGGACTTATCGTATTTATTATCTTATGTTCATCAATGTGTTTTGGTAAAGGAAGTTGGACTAATATGCCATGAATCCTTTGGTCTAAATTATATCTGTCAATCAAGTCTATTAGCCCTTTTTCAGAGATATCTTGAGGTAGATTCTCCTGAACTGAATAAAACCCTAACTCATGTGCTGTCTTTTGTTTTGCAGTAACATAACTAACAGACGCAGGATTGTTGCCTACAAGTATCGTAACAAGCCCCGGTGTAATGCCGCAATCCTGTTTTAGTCTTTGGGTCTCAACCTTTATCTCTTGTTTTATCTGGTCTGATATCTCACTACCTTTTATTATCCTTGCTGGCAATGTTCTTTTCCCCCTTTGTTTTAAATTACCTTGGCCTCAGTTTTATCAACTCAAGCATCTCTTCACGGGTCGTCTGTTTTGTCCTGAATATTCCCCTAACTGCAGATGTAGTTGTAATAGTCCCCGGTTTTTTGATACCCCTCATGCTCATGCAAAGGTGGTCTGCATCAATTATAACCATACAGCCTTTAGGTTTCAGCCTCTGCATTATTAGATCGGCAAACTCCGCAGTAAGTCTTTCTTGAACCTGTGGTCTGCTTGCGAGGTATTCAATCGCCCTTGGAACATCACTCAACCCAACAATCCTACCGTCTGGTATGTATGCGATGTGAGCCTTTCCAAAAAATGGCAATAGGTGATGTTCACATATGGAATAAAATGGAATATCCTTGATTACCACCATCTCATCATGACTTTCCCCCTCAATCGGTTTTAGGAGGTCTTCTTCAGGCGGCATCATCCCCTTGAATATCTCAAGACACATCTTTGATATCCTTTTTGGTGTGTCTTTTATCCCAGCACGAGATATATCCTCTCCAATACCCTCAAGTATGAGTAAAACCCCTTGCTCAATCTTCTCCTTATTCATGTCTATACAATCACCCTCTTATCTGTGATAATCATGTCCATCTTTACATCATTATCAGTATAAGGAATTGCCTGTAAAACCTGCTCTTCGTAAGCAAGTCCAATGATAAAAAAACCATCACCCTTTTGGGTCTTGATAGGTTTAAGGAATCTGTCGTAATAACCCTTACCATACCCCAATCTATTTTTCTGCTCATCAAAAACTACCCCCGGTGTGATACATACATCAACATCCATACCTTTCACATATCTTTTGCAGGTAAAGATTTTAGCATCTAAAGGCTCTAATATACCATAAAAACCTTTGCTTAACTCATTGAGGTCTTTGATGAGATAAGACCTTATCATCCCTGTTTCAACTATCACCTTTGGAACCAATACATTTAAATCCAATCTTAAAAGATCTTCAATCATCTGCCTTGTATCAACCTCACTTCTAAACGATACATAAACCAACACATTCCTTGCTGTCAATCTGTTCATTAAAGCCAAAAGGTTTTCCCTGATAATTTTGTCCTTTTGTGTTTTTTCATCAATTGGGATGCTATCTCTCAACAACAATATCCTTTTTCTTATAATGTCCTTGCTATCCAAATCTAATAAATGTAGTAGAAGTTTGGAGAAAATATCTCCCTCTTTACTTTTTTTAATGCATGTCTATCTTGATAAACCCTTTTGCTGAAGCATCCTTTCCTTTATCACCTGTATTTCTTTAACTATCTCTTTTGATGTCTCGCTTGCAGAAACACCCTTCATATCTGCATCAACCACTGATTCATGGTAATGGATATAACCCAAAACATTTAAATTATTCATCTGTTTTTTGAGATACTGCAAATCGTCATCATTTCTTATTTTGTTTAATACAACAAAGACATTTTCTACTCCTAAATTCCTTGCCATCTCACTAATGGATAATGCCGTTTGGATACTCCTCTTTCCCGGTTCAACTACAACAATGAATGCATCAACCCCTTCAGCAGTTCCCCTTGTCATGTGCTCAATGCCTGCCTCCATGTCAACGATTACTATCTCATCCCTTTCAGTGATTAGGTGTTTTAGGAGTCTCTTTAGCAAGATATTTTCGGGACAATAACAACCTGTGTTTGCCCCTTTTTGCTTACCAAGTGTAATGATTCTTATTCCACTGTATTCATACCCAAAGGAATCTGCAATGTCATCAACCTTTGGATTTAGCCTAAAGAAACCACCACTTTGTCCCTTCTTTGCACCAGTCCTCTCTTCAATCAAATCTTGCATCTCGCTTATGGGCAATATCTTATTTATCTCATCTTGTGGCACACCTAATGCTTGTGGAAGGTTTGCATCAGGGTCTGCATCAACAGCAATCACCTTTTTGCCTTCAGATGCAAAAAGATGTGCAAGCATCGCTGCTATGGTAGTCTTACCCACACCACCCTTGCCTGTTATTGCGATCTTCATGTTCAAGATTATAACAGATTGATATCTTAAAAACTAATCCGATGTAGGTAAGAAGTGTAGATTGCAGGCAGAAGGATTGACACTTATATAAAATATTTTTTATATTTACTGATAAAATTTAAAATATGGTGAATTGTGTTTAAAGATATTGCAGTATACATCACATATGAGATACTTAAACTTGAAAAAGGCACCCATCTCGCAAATGCTGTTGAGTTCTTTATCTACGACACACAGAAGATATTCTTTTTACTGACAACTGTTATCTTTGTAGTCTCAATCATAAGAAGTTACTTCCCTCCAGAAAGAACAAGGCAAATGCTTTCACATAAAAAATTATTTATAGGTAATGTGTTTGCAGCATTACTTGGGGTAGTAACCCCTTTTTGTTCATGTTCTGCAGTGCCCTTGTTTATTGGCTTCATTGAGGCAGGTGTTCCGTTAGGAGTAACCTTTTCTTTCCTCATAGCCTCACCTATGGTCAACGAGATTGCGGTAGTATTACTCTGGGGGATGTTAGGATGGAAGGTTACTTTGCTTTATATTGCAACAGGTCTTGTAGTGGCTATCACAGCTGGCATAATCATTGGAAAAATGAGGTTAGAAAAATGGGTAGAGGACTATGTTTATGACATGAAGACTGTTCAGTGTGTAAATCCCCAAATCCTCACCTTCAAAGAACGGATTGATTATGCAAAGTCATATGTCTTGGAGATACTTAAAAAGGTGTGGCTATACATCATCATTGCAATTGGTATTGGTGGTTTCATTCATGGCTATGTGCCTCAAGACTTTGTGACAAGATACGCAGGACCTGATAATCCTTTTTCAGTGCCTGTAGCAGTATTGCTTGGTGTGCCACTTTATGCAAGTTGCGTTGGGATAATCCCCGTTGCCTCTGCCTTAATCAGTAAAGGCTTGGCTGTAGGCACGGTCTTGGCTTTTATGATGGCAGTTACCGCCCTTTCATTACCAGAGTTGATTATCTTAAGAAAGGTCATAAAATTACCTCTACTTGCCGTTTTTGTAATAATCATGACAGTTGCAATAATCATGGTGGGGTATATGTTTAATGCAATCCTATAATAACGAAGATTATATAAACAAAAGGGTTAGCAAAAACCTTAACCGTTCTTTTGATATGCCAGTCTTTTTAAGAATATTATTTAATGTGCCTTTTTTAAGAGATTTATTCTTGTGTATAGGGACAGGGACTGTAATACTACCTTCTTCCGTTATTTTCTGGTATATCCTATGTGCCCCTGTTTGTCTTACTAATTGGAAACCATCTTTTTCTAAAACCGAGCAAAGCTCTTTACCAGAAATAGATGGTATCTTACCCATTTACTACCAGTTCAAGTTCTTTTTTTGTGGTTTCAGAAGAGAAATAAGGGATGTTTTCAATACCTACCACTTCAACATATCCAACAGCAGCGTCTTTCATCATCTCTATGGCTTCATCAATGGTATCGCCTTCAGTGGTAATATCAAGCTCGGGGCAATAGACTATATAACCACCTTCTTCAGCAGGTATAAGTTCAACAGTGATTTTTATTTTTCTCATTGCTCACCTCCTAAATCTTTAATAGTATATCATTTGGATACAACTAAATGTTAACACTTAACATAAAATGGCAGAGGCTTGTTGAATCAGGAGAGACCTGTCCGAGATGTAGCAACACAGAGGCAGAGGTTGAAAGGGCATTTGATTTACTATCAAAGGCACTTTCAGTCTTTGGCATAAAGGTTGAGTTACAAAAATCGGAGATTACCCTTGAGGAATTCTTAACATCACCTCTTAACTCAAACCAGATAATAATAAACAACAAACCACTTGAACAATGGTTAGATGCAAATGTAGGCAGTAGCAAATGCTGTAGTGTGTGTGGAGACAATGAGTGTAGAACTATTGAGATTGGCAGTGATAAGTATGAAACTATTCCAGCAAACATGATCATAAAGGCAGGACTTAAGGCTGCAGCAGAAATGCTACCAATATCTGAAAACATAAAGTTCGTTAGTTTAAATCTAAATAGATTTAATACAAACAAGTGATTAAATAAAAGGAGGGCAAAAGATGGAGATTAAGGTGTTAGGTCCGGGTTGTGCAAACTGTGAAAAACTGGCTGAACTAACCAAAAAAGCGGTATCTGAATTAGGGATTGAGGCTACTGTCCAAAAGGTGACTGATATGAAAGAGATAATGAAGTTTACGATGTCAACTCCCGGTCTTGTCGTCAATGGGAAACTAAAGCATTCAGGAAAGCCTTTGCCATCACTTGAAAAGGTCAAGGACTTGATAAAGACAGAGATGAAATGACTATTGACGACCTTTCATATCTGTTTAAAGCCCTATCTGATACTACAAGGCTTAAGATACTCAAGATTCTTGAAGGTGGTGAATTATGTGTCTGCGATATTATTGCAGCACTTGACATTGTACAGCCAAAGGCATCCTTTCATCTCAAGGTCTTGAAGTCTGTTGGATTAATAAAAGACAGGAAGGTCGGCAAATGGATACACTATAGAATCAACGATATGGATATTTTCAAAAGATTCATTGTGCTATCAGTAATACAGCAGATTGATAATACAGAGATGCAAGACTGCAGACAGAGGCTTGAGGACTTCATCACAAACAAACCAAAGCCTTTTGATAAACAATCTTGTGGTTGTAGGAGGATTTAGTAATGACTGAAAAAAAGATGAGTTTCTTTGACCGTTATCTCACAGTTTGGGTGGCATTGTGTATGATTGTTGGTATAGTAGTTGGTAAGATAGCCCCAGAACTAACCTCTACACTTAGAGGCCTTGAGTTTGGCAAGGGGTCTCAGATAAACATCCCTATTGCTGTTCTCATCTGGTTGATGATATATCCCATGATGTTAAAGGTTGATTTCGGTTCGGTCATAAATGTTGGGAAAAATCCAAAGGGTTTATTCATCACACTCTTTGTGAATTGGGTAGTAAAGCCTTTTAGTATGGCTTTATTTGCATACATCTTCTTTAGATTCCTCTTTAGTCCGTGGATAAATCCCTCTGATGCAGACCAATACATTGCTGGTGCTATCATCCTTGCAGCTGCCCCTTGCACTGCAATGGTGTTTGTATGGAGCTACCTTACAGATGGTGACCCGGGTTACACATTAGTGCAGGTATCAGTCAATGACCTTTTGATGCTCATACTCTTTGCCCCAATCGTAAAGTTTCTTGTCTCTGGGGCAGCAAACCTTGTAGTGCCATTTAGCATCCTTTTTACCTCTGTAGTTGTCTTTATCGTGATACCTCTTTCAGCCGGTGTGATCACAAGGTCAGTGCTTTTAAAGACAAAGGGCAGGGAATGGTTTGATAATGTCTTTCTGCCAAAACTTCATCCTATTGCAATCACTGCACTACTTGCAACATTGGTGTTTATCTTTGCCTTTCAGGCAGAAAACATCACAGCCAAACTCTTCCATGTCCTTCTAATAGCAGTGCCGATAACACTACAGGTGTATTTCAACTCCTCCCTTGCATATGGACTCATGAAGATTTTTAGTGTCCCTCACAATGTAGCAGCACCCGGTGCACTCATTGGGGCAAGTAACTTCTTTGAATTGGCTGTGGCAGTGGCAATAACCCTCTTTGGACCTGAATCAGGTGCAGCATTGGCATGTGTAGTTGGGGTGTTGGTTGAGGTGCCTGTGATGCTTTCAGTAACAATGTTTTGTAACAAAACAAGACATTGGTTTAAATAGGGCAAATGCAATCAAAGATAATCTGTTACTGTTTTAACCACACTGAACAAGACATAATTGAGGATGTTGTATCAAATCAAGGTATTTCAGTGATACTTCAAAATATTACTGAACAAAAACGCAAGGGAGGTTGTAACTGCCAATGGCATCATCCAGAAGGTAGATGATGTTTAGGAGATGTCCATCAGTTGGTGGATAAAATAAAAAGGGAGATTAGACTATGAGGATTGCAGTATTTGGAGATATACACGGTAACATTGAGGCATTAAAATCGGCTTATGATGAGGCATTGAGACACAAACCCGACAAGATGTTTCACTTGGGAGATTTAGGCGGATATGCACCATTTGTAAATGAGGTCGTAGATTTTTTGATCGAACACAAGGTTGAGGGTGTGCAAGGCAACTATGATGAGACAGTTGCAAACGATAAGGAGCATTGTGGCTGTAAATATGAAGACCCCATTCAAGCAGAGATGTCAACACAGGGTTTTAATTGGACAAAGACACATGCCACATCTAAAAGTAAGGACTACATGAGGTCACTGCCATTTGAGATAAGATTTGATGCAGAGGACAAAAAGGTCATTATCTTTCATGCCACCCCAAAGAAAAACAATCTCTACTGGTATGAAGACAGGGATGAAAAGTTTTTCAAAGAGATGTCTGAAAAAGTTGATGCAGATGTCTTTATCTATGGACACACACATAAACCATACAGAAGGGATTTATTCGGCAAGGTCTTCATAAATGCTGGTAGTGTGGGCAAACCAAAAGACGGTGATAATAGAACCTGTGTAACGATTATTGATATAACAAAAAATGCCGTTAAGTCAGAATTCATAAGGATACCCTATGACATTGAAAAGGTTGCAAATGCAATAGTCTCAAGTGGTTTACCACCATATTTTGCTAAAAAATTAAGGGAGGCAAGTTAAACACTGAGTTTAAATACAATGCGATGAATCCTGTAGTTGAGCCTTCCTATTCTTTTTTGAGATAATGATGCCAAAACAGGTATCAATCTATTACTGTAGTTTTTCACATGAATCTTTAGCAAAACATTTTAGCAGTTTGCTTGACAAACTACCCATTCCAATAAGGGATGACATTATCAAATACAAGGGAGAGGCTACAAGACATCAAAAACTTATAGCCCGTCTTCTTTTGGCTTACATTTTAAAAGACAATGCGTTAGAAACGAATCTTTTAAACATCAAGCAAAACAAGTATGGAAGGCCTCTCTTAAATAACGGTTGTGATTTCAACATCTCACACTCTGGAAATGTTGTTGTGTGTGCATTTTCAAGACATCTAAAAGTTGGCATAGACATTGAGATTATAAGAAGTGTAAAAGTCCATTATTTTAAAAGACACATGACACAAGAGCAATGGGATGACATCATCTCAAGCAATGAACCACTAAAAACATTCTTTCATTACTGGACACTCAAGGAGAGTGTCCTAAAGGCAAACGGTAACGGACTACGAGGAGACCTCTGTCAAATTCAGACTGATAGTTTAGGAATTGTCTTCTACGACAATCAAACTTGGCAAACCAGACCACTCTCAATCCATCATGATTACTACTGCCATCTTACATATGAGTATTACAAACAAGTAGGTATCAACATGAAAAAGATCACCACAGATGATTTCAAATAAGCATATGTGTCTTACATTGAAAATATAGCCATGTAAGTTACTGACTTAAAAGTTTTAAAAAAGACGCACAGCATTTTTTTGCTTGATTTTTTTTGATTGGATAATTTATTAGATGTCTTACCTTTTTAAGATGTGTTTTTATAACCACTTTTTTTAAAATATTGGATGTTTAATGACAAAAAATAGGTTCTAAAAATTAACTAAAACCATTCATGAAATGAAAGACAACGAATCGTTTTTTCACAAGCCAAGGCAGAACCTCAAAAACTACTGGTTCTGGATGTGTGTTATTTTGGCTTTCACATCATTTGTATCAGGCCTCATAGGTTTTCATCTTGGTTTTGCACACGATAATCAGAAGGATTTTGTGGATATTATTTATTATGCCTTACAGCTATTTACATTTCAATCATTACCTGATGGTTTGAGAGAAAATGGGTTTATTAAGTTTGCTAAACTATTTGCCCCTGTATCAATTGCCCTTTTTTCTTTTCAAGCATTTTACCTACTCTTGTCAGAGCACATTATGATGCTCAATCTTTCAACATACAAAAACCATGTCGTTATTTGTGGATTAGGGACAAAAGGGATGTTCTTCGTAAACAGGAGTTTATCAGAAGGTAAAAAAGTTGCTGTCATTGAGAAATCCAATGAAAACATTGACATTACCGCATGCAAATCACAAAAGGTGCCCGTTATTATTGGAGACATATCAGAAGATGTGATATTAAACAGTATTAGGTATCAATATGCAAGCAGTATCTATATCCTTACTGGGAATGACATGATAAACATCTCAACAGCCCGAAAATTGAGAGACAATATCGTATGCAATCTAAAATCATCAGGGCATAAAAAGGTCTGCTACACACACATTAACAGCATTGATTTAAAAACATGTATTGAGGGTGATGACTGGATTACCACAGGAACTGAATGCTTTGAGCTACGGTTATTTAACATCTACGAAATGGTGTCAAGGTGTATTGTAAAAGACATCCCCATTGAGCCAAGTGGAAAGAGTGTCGTTAATGTTGAAAACCCTTCCGTCATTGTCATTGGCTTTAGTGCAATGGGAAACGCCCTTGTAAAACAGTTAATTAGAATGAAGGTATATCCAAATGATAAGAGACTGAAAATAACCATCATTGACAAGGACGCATATCAACATCAAAAGATATTTCATTCAATCTATTCCTATTCTTCTGAAAACCCCAAACTGGTGTTTAAAAATGTTGAGATTGCCTTTGTTTCAATGGACATTTACACTATCCACGCCATAGACGACCTTAAATGCGATAAAAATGCAGACCTCCCTCACAATATTTACATTTGTATAGATGATGATGTTTTAACAGAGATACTAACAAACAAGATTAAAACCTCAATCCCACCAGACACCAAACATGAAATAAAAATAATCTCCTGCTACACTGGTCATTCTGTCAAAACAGAGAAGTTTAATAATAATCCGAAGGTAGAAATATACAAAATCAATATCAAGGAAGAAGGTTGTAGGTCTTTAATTGATTTAGATAAGATAGACACCATCGCAAGGATGATACATTCTAATTTTTTTAATCAGACATTTCGTAATTATAACTCTGTTAGTGATGGGATAAAAAAGGATGTAGAAAAACTGTTATGTGATACTGAAAAATCAGTCTTTGAAAAAGAGGCTGAAATCAGAAAAAAATATCCTGAAGAGGTCAACAAGATTGTTAAAGAGAAACCAAGCCGTAAACCATGGCATGAACTTAAGGAGGAGTTTAAAAACTCCAATAGACATCAGGCAGACCACATCATTGATAAGATTAGAGCCCTAAACCCAAACTTTACTTTACGGACAAATCATTCAGAAATAGAAAAAGCAATAAACAAAGGCAACAATCTTGACCTCCTTGCAGAACTTGAATACAAACGATACTGGGCTGAAAAGCATGTATTAGGACAAAAGATTGACTTTAAACCTTTTGACAAAATTGAAGAAAATGAAAAAGACTTGAACAGAGAAATCATAAGATCAATCCCTAAACTCATACGAGACTATCAAAAGAGGGGGATGTAAAATGAGTGAAGATTTTATTTTAGATGAACAAACACTTGAAAAACTTGCTGCAATAGCCCATCAGGTGTGGATGGAGGGCAAGATAAGGGACGGTTGGAGGCAAGGCGATGTCATAGACAAAGTAAATAAGATACACACATGCCTTGTCCCTTACGAACAACTAAGCGAGGCAGATAAGGAATCAGACAGAGACATGGTAAGGGGAATCCCCAGAATATTAGATATGGCTGGATATAAGATTGTAAAGAAGTAGATACAACTATACCTTTAAATTCTAAAAGAGGATTTATTATGCAATGTTCATCATGTAATTCTTTGATGACAAAGGGTAGGAGGTTTTGGTTTTGTGAAGAATGTGGTAACAAGGTAGAAATCTCTAAAGAGACTATCACCACACCTAAAAGACTTAAGATATTTCTCAGCTACGGACACGATAAAAATGAGCCACTTGTCATGAAGATTAAGCATGACATAGAAGCCCTTGGTCATGATGTCTGGATTGATAAAAGTGAGATTAAATTCACCGACGACTGGAGACTTGCCATCTCTGAAGGCATTATGAGTTCTGACTGGTTCTTTTCATTCCTCTCAAAACACTCTACACGAGACCCCGGTGTATGTCTTGATGAAATAGGCGTAGCAATTTCTGTAAAGGGCGCAAACCTTGCGACTATCCTTGTAGAAAGTGAAAAAGAGGTAAAACCACCAACCACTATTTCACATATTCAATGGCTTGATATGCATGACTGGTCTGAAAAAGGCGGATTTGATAGCAAAGAGTTTAAAGAATGGTATGAGGAGAAATTTACAGAGATTAGGAAAGTATTAGAGAGTGAAACCACACAGCGATTTGCTGGAGAGATTGAAAAACTCAAACAATTGCTGTTACCTATACCGATTGATGCCTTTACAGCGAGTCTATTGAAACAGGGGTTTACTGGTAGGCAGTGGCTTTTTGAGGAAATCAGACAATGGGCAGAAGATATAAATAGTGAAAGGGCTATTATACTTACAGGTGAACCGGGTGTAGGTAAGACTGCTTTTATGGCATGGCTTTCACATTTCAACAAGGCTAATGTCCTTGCATCATTTTTCATAAGAAACAAACAGCCCCAATACTCTGACACCCTTCGTATAATCAAGACCCTTGCCTTTCAGATTGCAACAAGACTACCTGATTACAGGAAGTTTCTATTAAAACTGCCCGAGATAAATGATCTAAGAGCAAAAAATGAGCACGAGCTCTTTACCTATCTCATTACAGAGCCTCTACACATTTGTATTGATGGTGGAAGACAAACAGGATTAATCCTCATAGATGCCCTTGATGAGGCAGATGACAGTGGTAAAAGTATTTCAAATTTGCTTGTGAAGTATATACCAGAGTTGCCAAAATGGGTAAAACTACTTGCTACTACAAGACCTGAGCCAAAGATCATGCCAATACTTTCTGGCTTACACCCTCGTAAGATTGACAGTGGTGATGAAAGAAACAGGAGGGATATATTCATTTACCTAAAAGACAGGCTCAAATCAAAGGACCCTTCAGATGAGACAATCACAGCCATTGTTAAAAAAAGTGAGGGAATCTTTCTCTATGCCAGATATGTTGCTGATGAGGTGCTAAGTAACAATCTATCTCTTGATAGGATTGATGAGTTTCCATTAGGACTTGGTGGTATCTACAGCCAGTATTTTAATAGGCAGTTTCCTGACATTGAAAGTTA
>JAOAGP010000058.1 GCA_026415695.1 Thermodesulfovibrionales bacterium
GGAAAGCATTTGACTAAATCTGTCTTGCTCATTGCCTTTTGTCTTCTCTTGTAATTTAAATAATCACAGACGATGTCCTGTCTTACATCATATAACCTTTGTAGCGAGAAATACTCCTCTTCCAAAGATGCCCTTGCACCGGGAGATGCACCCCTGTTAATCCTCTTTTCGTCTTTAAACTTACCATTGTATTGTTTGTTGTTTGTCTTTATGAAAAAATCATCTGCCTTATAACCACTTATCACCTTGTGTAAGGTGATCAATTCAGCCCTTTCTTTTACTATTGGACAACCACCGTTAAAGTCAATATCAATCATGTTATCAATCATGTCTTGACTATAAACAACAAACTCTTTCGTAAAACTATTATCCTCCCACTTTACAACCACATACTTCGGGAAGAAATTATCGTAGTATTCACAGACCTCTACAACTATTCCCTTTTGCTTAACCTTGTTTAGATTGTCCAATACCTTATAACCTACAAAGTTTTTATCTTGAAAGTTTTGTTGAACAGTGCTTTTAGGTTGAATAGACATCTTTTTGTAATCAAATCTATAATCAACTGCCTTGTTATCATCAACAACCATAAATATTGGAAACCATCTACCCTTGTCTTCAATTACGAGCATGTTTCTTATCACCCAACCTCGCTTATTTAAAACCGATGTGTTGTATATCAACTCAATGTCATGCTCAGTTGAACCTATAAAACAAAGGGCATCCTTGCTCAAGCCTCTTTTGATAGCCCCATTTGAAAACCCATTTAACAGACTGTAATACCCTTCTTTCGTATCCGAAATACTTAAAAAGCCATGTTTATCAAAATCAAACTTTGAATCATTTTTCTGCCCTAAATTGCTAAAACTACTGTCATCAATAGGGGTAAAGTTGTAGTTGATCAATTCTTGTTTGATTATATCTATTTTGAGATTGCACCTTTTGATGATTATGTCTATGTAGTCTCTATTTGACTCAATCATAATAGATGACAGATTCTTTGAAAACACAGAGTTGTTCATGTCAACGATTACCTTTAAGGTAGTGCCACTACCTGCAAATGGGTCTAACACAACGGCATCCTTTGGTAGCAAAACCATATCTAAAAGAGTTCTAACAAGTCTTTCGGGATAGACTGCCACATGCCTATACGGTGTAGGCTGAAGGTTGATTTTGAGGATATTTGAGAAGTTGTTGTTTTCTGTGTAGATATTATCATTAGATTTTGAAAACACAAAGACTGGTTCATAACTATTTACAAACCTGTTTTTGATACTTGAGGGCATGTGGTTTGGTTTATACCAGATGATTATGTCGCTTAATACCCATCCCTTTTGCACCATAAAAAAGGCAAGTTTGTATGGAATTAAGGCAAGTGGTGTCTTGCCATATTTGGACAGATACTTATCCCCTATGTTTAGAAAGAAGACCCCGTTGTCCTTTAATTTCTGTCTTAATAAATCAAAGATTACAAGTAACTTGCCGATGTATTCTTGATATGTTGGCTCTGCACCAATCTGACCCTGAAATCCATAATCCCTCTGCCCCCAGTATGGTGGTGATGTAACTGCTACATCCACTGATGCATCATCTAAATGATAAAGCCCAGCATATACATCGGCATTTATTATCTTGTGCAAGATTAAGACCTCTTAAAACCTATAATATCTTCTTCATTCATCCCGTCAGCCAAAAACAAAACCTCAATCCTAAATGGTTTGCTATCTAACAATTGAAATCTTGGATTTTTTCTATAATAATATCTAAAAGCCTCATTCTTGTTTTTGCTTCCACCACAAATCTCATCTTTATAAACCTTTTTTAAGGCTCCATTTGGGACAGAAATCAGAATCAACCCCAATATTTTTAGATTACCATCTTCTTGTTTGTCATAAACTAATTGAATGATATAAGTTAGACACAGTTTATTATTCTTTGAAGAGTAAGCAAAAGGTAGATTTGCTGAATGTTCTTTATATCTATAAGATGTCTGATTTTCA
>JAOAGP010000118.1 GCA_026415695.1 Thermodesulfovibrionales bacterium
CGTCGGCAGCGTCAGATGTGTATAAGAGACAGCATTATGACATCTAACATAGGTAGTCATCATATTCAAGAATACTTATCGGAAAAACAGGATTTCAAATATAGTGATAGCAAGGTTTCAGAGACACTTAAAGAAAGAGTAATGAATGAACTAAAAACATTTTTTAGACCTGAGTTTCTTAATAGGGTTGATGAAATAATAGTATTTAATCCACTTAGCGATGACTTATTAAAGGACATTGTTAAAATACAGATTATGAGATTGAAAAAATATCTTGATTCCAAAAAGATTTCTCTTTCACTTACAGACAGAGCTTTACAGTATATTGCTAAGTCAGGCTATGATCCTGTATTCGGGGCAAGACCACTAAAAAGGGCGATACAAAGAGAGATACTTAATAAACTTGCTACAAAACTCCTTGAAGGAGAAATTAAGGAGGGCGATAATATTGAGGCAGATTTAATAAATGATTGTATTATATTTGAAAAAGTTGCCCAAGGAGAGATATAAACTTTTTTTAAAAAATACTTGAATTTTTTTTCTGTATCTCCGATAATGTATATGAGAGGGTAAAAAAATGGCAGACATAAACATAAATACAAATATTAATAATGCACTTACAAACAACTACAATCAGAAAACTGATATTCAGAAGAATGTAGCTGTTGGTGTGAATCCTGAAAGTACATCAGCTTTCAATTCATCGGTTATGTCTGGCAGATCTGCTGTAAGACCTGTTAATAATAATGAAAGTAAACCCAATAATCTGCAAACTGCTGAAAAAGAGAGGGCAAATGCTAATAAAAATGATAACAATAATTCACCACAAAAGAGCATACAATTGGAATTTGATAAAACTACCGGTTATCCTGTTATCAAGTTCAGAGATACAAAGGGCAATGTTGTTTCGCAGGTGCCCCCAGAACAGTTTTTAAAGATGAGGTCAGTTCTTGGTTACAATAGTAGGAAAGAAGAGGTCGTTGATAATAACAATGCTTTGTATAGTCGCAAAGTTGGAGGTGAAGAGAACTTAAATCAGCAAACGAATGAAACACAGAAGGGACAGCAGGGTTCATCTAAGGAAAACAACCTTAGTCTTTATATCTAATAAAATTTTTTAACTAATTGAGGAGGTGATTAAAATGGCAGTAGAAAATGTAAGAAACAACAATTCAAATGTTGTGCAGGAGATGCTTGCAAGGACGCAAAACACTCAAAACAAGCAAAATATGCAACAAAACCAGCAGATGCAGCAAGTTCAGCAGCAACAACAGCAACAGCAGAACCAACAGCCTGAAGATAGGGTAACTTTGAATTCAAGGCAAAATACACAAGGTTCTAATAACCCTGCTATGAATGTACCTGGTGAGTCACAAAGACCAAGAGGTGCAAATACTGTTGACAACATGCAGCAGAACAACAATAATATTGTTGCACAGCTAATTTCGGAGGCTGCAAATAGGACTTCAAATGCTCAACAATCTAATAATCCTTATAATCCTAACAAACCAACACAAACTCAAAATCAAATAAACTACACAGTTTAAATAAAAAACCCTCTAATCAAGAGTTAGAGGGTTTTTTTATTTTTTTATATCAAATCAGACGAAGAAATTTAAATCCTTTTATTTTTACATGAATAAGACTAAATAGTTGTGCTATTATCTTCTATCAAATTAAAAATTAGGGGTGCAATATGGTTAATGTCTTTAGGCTTGGCAGTATATATCAAGGGAGACTGAATAAGGGTGATGAACTTGTCTCCTCTTTAACAGATTTTTTAAAGTCAAATAATATCAAAGCTGGTCTCATTAATGGTATTGGAGCTTTAACTTCTGCAAAATTGGGATTTTACAATTCTATTGAAAAAAAATATGAAGACATTGAGTTGAATGAGGGACTTGAAATAGTCTCTTTGAGCGGAAATGTGACACTTAAAGGTGGAGAGATATTCCCTCATATCCATGTAGTCCTTTCAAGGGCAGATTTTTCCACGCTTGGTGGACATTTATTTGCCCCTTCAAAGATTTTTGCCTTTGAGTTTGAGATATTTGAGTTTGTAGGCGAGACATTTAAGAGAGCCTATGATGAGGATACGGGTTTATTTCTACTTTCTAAGTAGGATAGTAAATTTAAACCCCTGTGTGTAATTAGAATAAATAATCACCACAGAGACACGGAGATTTGAAAAGTTAGGAAGCAGAGAAGTTCGGAAGTCGGGAAGCAAGGAAGTCAAATAGTCGGGAAGTTTGGAAGTCGTGAAGCAAGTAAGCGGGGAAGCAGGTAAGCGGGGAAGTTGGGAAGCCAACTTTTTCTCTATCAAACTACCATAATTCCAAACTTCCTAACTTCCTCGTTTCCGACTTCCAGACTTCCTAACTTCCAGACTACCTCGCTTCCCGACTTTTTTTTCCCCTCGAACCCTCGAACCCTATCTTAACCTCCATGTCTCCGTGTCTCTGTGGTTAATTTTTCCCCTTGAACCCTTGAACCCTTGAACCCTATAATTACTTTAGAAGATCAAACCTATCAAGGTTCATAACCTTATTCCATGCGGAGATAAAGTCATTTATAAACTTTTTCTGCGAGTCATCGCTTGCATAGACCTCTGATAAGGCACGGAGTTGAGAGTTTGAGCCAAATATCAAGTCAACCCTCGTGGCTGTCCATTTTAGTTGTCCTGTCTTTCTGTCTCTGCCCTCGTATATCTCATTACTGCTATCAACTGGTTTCCACTCTGTAGCCATGTCAAGTAGATTAACAAAATAGTCATTAGTAAGTGTTTCAGGTCTATCTGTGAAAATACCGTGTTTTGAGTTATCAAAGTTTGCGTTTAATGCCCTCATGCCACCAATTAACACGGTCATTTCAGGTGCAGTTAGTTTCAGTAATTGTGCCTTGTCAACGAGGAGTTCTTCTGCCTTTGCCTTAACATCTGGTTTTTTGTAATTTCTAAAACCGTCAGCCATTGGCTCAAGAACCGCAAATGAATCAACATCAGTCTGCTCTTGCAGTGCATCCATACGACCGGGTGTAAAGGGCACTTTTACCTTATGCCCTGCCTTCATTGCTGCCATCTCAATTGCAGTGCAGCCACCAAGGACTATTAAATCAGCAAGCGATACCTTTTTGCCTCCCTTTGCAGTTGAGTTAAACTCCTTTTGTATCTCTTCAAGTTTCGTTAAAACCCTTTGTAACTGTTCAGGCATGTTGACTTCCCAGTTTCTTTGAGGTAATAACCTAATCCTCGAGCCATTTGCACCACCTCTTTTGTCAGAGTTTCTGTATGTGGATGCCGATGACCATGCAGTATAGACTAATTCTGAAATCTTAAGCCCCGAGTTAGCAATCATTGATTTAAGCGTCTGTATGTCTTTAGCACCAATTAGTTTGTGGTTTAGCGGTGGAATAGGGTCTTGCCATATTAAGTCTTCTGTAGGTGCCTCTGGTCCAATGTATCTGGTCTTTGGTCCCATGTCGCGATGTGTGAGTTTAAACCATGCCCTTGCAAAGGCATCAACAAATTCTTTTGGATTTGCCATAAAGTGTCTGCAAATCTTTTCATACTCGGGGTCGACCCGTAGGGCAAGGTCTGTTGTAAGCATCATTGGTGCGTGTTTCTTTGATGGGTCATGTGCATCAACCACTGTGCCTGCCCCTGCATCACCCTTTGGCTTCCACTGGTAAGCCCCTGCAGGGCTCTTTGTGAGTTCCCATTCGTAATTAAAAAGTGTATGTAGATACCCCAAATCCCACTTTATCGGGTTTGGTTTCCATGCACCTTCAAGTCCGCTTGTGATTGTATCTGGTCCTTTACCTGTTCCAAAGGTGCTTATCCAACCAAGACCCATTGCTTCAATGGGTGCTGCCTCTGGCTCTGGTCCTACATGCTTTGGATCACCAGCACCATGGCATTTGCCAAAGGTATGTCCTCCAGCAATCAAGGCAACGGTTTCGTAATCATTCATCGCCATGCGACCAAATACTTCCCTAATGTCTTTTGCAGCAGCAAGCGGGTCAGGATTGCCATTAGGACCTTCGGGGTTTACATAGATTAGACCCATCTGCACTGCAGCAAGTGGCTTTTC
The DNA here is from genome assembly GCA_026415695.1 of Thermodesulfovibrionales bacterium. Lineage (GTDB taxonomy): Bacteria > Nitrospirota > Thermodesulfovibrionia > Thermodesulfovibrionales > Dissulfurispiraceae > DUZI01. Next base: position 4,089 of record JAOAGP010000118.1, read on the forward strand.
TAATTCCCTATCACCACTGTAACGATTGTCTCCAAGCCATGTCTCCTCACTACCCCAATAGATGTCTTCCTGTGGTTCCCAGATGTCTTCACGACCACCACTGAAGCCATAGGTCTTAAAGCCCATTGACTCAAGGGCAACATTTCCAGCCAATATCATCAAATCAGCCCATGAGATCTTATTACCGTATTTCTTCTTGATAGGCCAAAGCAATCTCCGAGCCTTGTCAAGATTTGCATTGTCTGGCCAACTGTTGATTGGTGCAAATCTCTGTGCCCCTGCACCTCCACCACCACGACCATCAAAGATACGGTAAGTGCCAGCACTATGCCATGCCATACGAATAAATAGTGGTCCATAATGCCCATAATCAGCAGGCCACCAGTCTTGAGAGTCTTTCATAAGTGCATGTAAATCCTTTTTTAGTGCAAAATAGTCAAGTTTCTTAAACTCTTCTCTGTAGTTGAAGTCCTTATCCATTGGGTTTGAAAGAGATGAGTGTTGATGTAATATGCTAATATTAAGTGCATCAGGCCACCAGTCACGATTAGTTGTGCCTCTCCCCATTGTGCGTTTTACTTTCCCTGTTACAGGGCATTTGCCTTCATCTGACATCGTATTTCCTCCTTTTTTGATTAAAATCACCTGCTATAAATAACAGGTTTACTGAAACAAACCTTTCTGCCCTTGTCTTTGTCTATTAATAAAATCCCCAAACTTGCCACAAATAGGGCATTAACTTCTAATTCTCACTTCTTTTTTTTCAGACACTCATTACAATAGCCGTAGTATTCGTATCTCGTATTTAGTGTTTGAAAGCCTCTATCTTTTAAAACCTTGTCCTTTGATACAGACAGTTCAATCTCATAATCCTCAATCTTGCCGCAACCCTCACAGATGAGGTTGATATGGTCATTGAGATTGTTGTCATAGCGATTGTCCATGTCGTAAAACTCAATCTCCCTAATTAAACCCTCTCTTTTAAGCAACGATATTGTGTAGTAAATTGTAGATACGCTTATATTAGGGTATTTTTGTCTTGTTTTTGAGATAATGTCTGATGTGCTTGGATGGGATTTATCCTTTGAGATAATTGATATTATCGCTTTTCTTTGGGGTGTGAGTTTATACCCCTTGTCTTTGAG
>JAOAGP010000017.1 GCA_026415695.1 Thermodesulfovibrionales bacterium
TAATCATTACATCAATCCTGAATGCAAATATTCCAGAATTCCAATAATAATTTCCTTCAGATACATATCTCTTTGCCGTCTCTAAATCTGGCTTTTCAACAAATGCTGAAACAAGTGGATAAGACCATCCTTCCACATCTATTGTCTGATTGCCTGCCTTGATGTATCCATAGCCAGTTTCAGCACGCTTTGGCTTTATACCAAATGTGACTATCTTTCCCTGCATTGCAATCTGTTCTGCAATCTTGCAGTATTTAGCAAAGTCATCATCTGGTCTGATTATGTGATCAGACGGACAGACCAAAAGCACCTCATCCATGTTACATGATAACCGCTCTAAACAATACTTAATACACAGTGCAATAGCAGGTGCAGTATTTCTTGGGGCAGGTTCAAGGATTAAGCAATTCTCATCAAGTGGGGATGCAAGGGTCATGATATCTGACAGGATAAAGTATTTATAGCCTTTATTGGCTACAATCAAGATGTTGTCATTGCTCATAAAACCCTGAAGTCTCTCAATCGTCTGTTGTAGAAATGATCTTTCAGAGCCTATCTTAAGAAACTGTTTAGGATAATTCTTCCGTGACAATGGCCAAAGTCTCGTGCCACCACCACCTGCAAGTATTAGAGCCTTCATGTTGTTGCCCCCATTTCATTAGTTATACGGAGAGGGAGGGATTTGAACCCTCGATGGAGTCACCCCCATAGCGATTTTCGAGACCGCCCCATTCAACCACTCTGGCACCTCTCCAAATTGGATAAAGGTATAAAGACATCAAACCTTGCCCCTTTTGATACCTCACTGTCAAAAAAGATATAACCATCAAGAAGTCTAACAACCTCATAAACAGTTGGCAACCCCATACCAGTGCCCTTCTCTCCCTTTGTAGTGAAGAAGGGTTCAAATATCTTATCCTTAATGCTATCTTCAATGCCTGTGCCAGTGTCCTTTATACAAATATGGGCAAAGTCCTGTCTTGCCTCATTAGACAGGTTGATATTCCTGTAGATGTCTTTTATCTGTCTTACAGATAACGAGATAATAAGATTACCGCCATTTGGCATCGCATCCTGTGCATTGATAATGAGGTTTGACAGTATCTTTTCAATATCGTTCTTGTCTGCAAAGATATTAATTGGTTGATTCTCAATACTTGTTGAGATATTTATTTCGGGTCTCAAAGAGTTGGTTATTAGGGGTAATATCTCATTTACAACAACCACTAAATCAACCACTTTTGGAGTTCTTATGCTTTCTTTCCCAATACCAAGGATCCGAGTGAGATTTTGTAAGGTCGTATCGGCAAGTCTTGAAATCCTTGAAAGATTTAGCTTCAGATCATCAATATTGTTACTATCCAAGCCTAATTGACAGTATCCGCTTATTGCAGTTAACAGGTTTTTAATCTCATGGGCGTAAGAAGATGTCAGTTTTCTCACAGTTTCCATCTTGTTTGAGATTATGATTTGTTCTTCTGACTTTCTAAGTTCGGTGATATCTGTCAAAAATAGTGCATACCCGTTTATCTCATCCTCAATTCTTACTGCCCTTAAACGCAGTATTCTCTTGCCAAATTTAAATTCCTTTAGATAACCATTGTGTATCTCATAAAGGGTCACACTCGGAAACAATTCATAGATATTTATATTGCCAAGAGTGTCTATATCAGCAGACTTGCGAAATGATTCATTGCAATAAATAACATTACCAGAAAACTCAACTATTGCTACACCCACAGGGCTTTGCTCAATGACATTGTAAAGCCTCCTCATCTCAATCTCTGCCTTCTTCCTTATAGAAATGTCCCTAATCACCTGCACAGCCCCGATAAGATTGTTTTCTTCATCAAAAATCGGTGATGCTGACATCCTTACCCAAGCCCCTTTGCCTTTGTAGAGTTTCTGAACAAAGGTTTCAATCTCAAACACACCATGTTTGTAACCATTGTTGCCTATAAGTTTAGGATTTAAGACATAATCAACAACCATCGGTCTTTTCTCATCATAAAATGCCAACGAATACTCAAAATCCCCCTTACCAACAATATTATCTTCCCTTACACCTGTCATCTCTTCAAGGGTGTCGTTCCACAACAAAACCACACCTTTTGAATCCAGAGCAAAAACACCATCTGGCAATTTTTTGATAGCCCGTTTTAAAAAATTACCATCCATCCCTTCTCCTTTTGACTTGATCCAGTGTTAAATAACAAGATTGTCATTCATACTCCTATGCAAACTTTGATTGTCGTTATCATACTATTTATGCACTTTGCATCACACCAATGATTAAGATGGTTATCGGAGATATGCAATGACAGATTTTGTTGCTGGATCTTTGGTTTTATATTTATTATTTTTTTCATGAAGACTTAAAGAAGTCTTAAATTAGCATCTTCTCATACTTTATAACATTGCGTGCGTTTTTTCAAGAAAAGTCAGAGCATACATTGTTAAGTCTAAATCAAAAAGATTAACTCAAATTGCATTCACAAACACGACCTTTGAAAAAAAAGCATAAAAAAATATAAACTTACATCAAAAGATAATCGCACACCAATAATGGCATCTGATATATACTTGCTTGATTTTTTTAGCTACGGTTTCATTCAAAGGGCATTTATCGCAGGCTCTTTAATATCTGTCGCTTGTTCTGTGTTAGGTGTAATACTGGTCTTAAAAAGGCTTTCTCTCATTGGCGATGGTTTAGCACATGTAACATTTGGAAGTGTAGCCATTGCATTGGCACTAAAAACACATCCTTTTTTGTTGTCAATACCTATAAGTGCTTTGAGTTCTATTGGCATTATGAAGTTAATCAAACACACAAAGGTATATAGTGATGCTGCAATAGGGATAGTCTCATCTGTTGGGATTGCAACTGGCATTATTTGTGCGAGTTTAGGAGGAGGGTTTAATGTTGATATCTTTAGTATCTTGTTTGGTAGCATATTAGCAGTAACAAACGAGGAAACCCTCACCTCTGCGATTGTTTCAATAGTAGTCATCTTACTTGTTTTAAGATACTACAAAGAGATACTGTCAGTAACATTTGATGAGGAGTTAGCCAAGGTCTCTGGTATCAAAACAGATTTCATAAACAATGTCATTGCCCTACTGACATCAGTAACAATTGTATTAGCAATGAAACTTGTTGGTATAATGCTTACATCAGCCTTGATAATACTTCCAGCCATGTCGGCATTTCAGAACGCAAATAGTTTTAAATCGGCAATGATACATGCTGTGTTGATAGCCCTTTTTACCGTAAATACAGGGATTTTTACATCATTTATCCTCAATCTGCCTACAGGTTCTGTTATCGTCATGCTCAATCTACTTGTCTTTGTTGTAGCCACAGTTATCAAAAGATACAGGTTTGCTACATTGAGGGTTAGTGATAGAGGAAATGCTTAAAAACATGCCTTCTCATAAAAACAATTTGAGTAGATATCTCTTCATGTTTTAAAGTAATAGTGACTATCTTTTGATTAAAAGGTTACAATATAAATTTGGTCATGGGTAAGATAATCGTTATAGCAAATCAAAAGGGTGGGGTTGGGAAGACAACAACTGCCATTAATCTTTCAGCATCACTTGCCCTTGCTGAAAGAGACATACTCGTAGTGGACATTGATCCACAGGGTAACCTCACCAGTGGACTTGGGATCCAAAGGGATAGGCTTACAAAAAGTCTATACGATGTCTTCTTTGGCAATGCAACAATAAACGATGTCATCACACAGACATTGCTTCCACATCTTTATATCGTGCCTTCGTCTATTGATTTGGTTGAGGTTGAGATAAGCCTCGTTAATAAATCTGGTAGGGAAGAGATATTGAAAAATGCCTTATTACCTATAAAAGACAGATTTCGTTACATCTTCATAGACTGCCCACCTTCATTAGGGCTTCTTACACTAAATGCAATGACATCAGCCGATAGCATCTTGATACCTGTTCAATGTGAGTATTATTCATTGGAAGGTTTAGGACTGTTATCAGATACGATAAGACGGGTAAGGGGTGCATTCAATCCAAACCTCGACATTGAGGGCGTGTTGTTAACGATGTTTGATAGTAGAAATACCCTTTCCCGTCAGGTCTATGACAATGTGAAAAGATATTTTAACGAAAAGGTATATAAAACGATTATAGGACGAAATGTAACGCTTGCTGAAGCCCCAAGTCATGGCAAACCAGCAATAGTATATGATATCAGGTCAAAGGGAGCACAAAACTATCTTGCCCTTGCAAAGGAGATACTAAATGAAGGCAGCACTGGGAAGGGGTCTTGATTCTCTTATTCCCAATAGGGCAGAAGAGATAACCCTCATACCAATAAACAAGATAATACCAAATGAGAATCAGCCCAGAAAAAGTTTTAACGATGAAAGGCTCAAAGAACTCGCAGACTCAATCAAAGAAAAAGGGATTATACAACCAGTAATTGTTTCAAGGCTACAGGATGGCAATTACAGACTCATCGCAGGTGAAAGAAGATGGCGTGCTGCAGGCATTGCAGGACTTACCAACATCCCAGCACTTATCAAGGACTACTCATCACAAGATGCAATTGAGATTGCACTCATTGAAAACATACAAAGAGAAGACCTTAACCCCATAGAAACCGCAGAGGCATTCCATAGACTTATAAAAGAATACAACCTCACCCAAGAGGAACTTTCAAAACGGGTAGGGAAAGAAAGGGCAACGATTGCAAACTACATCAGGGTATTGAAACTACCAGACGAGGTCAAGGCTTATATCAACAATGAAGAACTGACTATTGGTCACGCAAAGGCAATACTCTCCATTGATGACAGACAAAAGCAGATTAAGGTAGCACGGGAGATAGTAAAAAAAGGGTTGAGTGTTAGGTCAGCAGAGGTAATCTGTAAAAGGATATCTAATCCTCCCCAAACAAAAAAGAGACCTGAAAAGATGTTAGAGGTTCAGGAATTGGAAGACAAACTAAAAAGGGCATTGGGCACAAAGGTAACAATTAAACACAGGGAAAAAAGAGGAACTATAGAGATACAATACTATTCACTTGATGAATTGGATAGGCTCTTAGAAATCCTCTTGCGTTGATAAAAAAATTGGAGGTATCTCATGTCTTACAATGCATGGTTTGAGTGTATAAATCTTGAGTGCAGAGAAAAATATCCTCTAAATAAAATAATCTACAAATGTCAAACTTGTGGTTCATTACTTGAGGTCAAACATGACATCAAGGCACTCAAGAGAAGATCAGCTGATTCATGGAAGGCACTATTTGACAAACGGTATAAATCAAACAAATGGCCGTTTGGTTCTGGTGTTTGGGGCAAAAAGGAATGGGTATTGCCAAATATTAACGATAACAACATCGTTTCAATGTATGAAGGAGGTACTAATCTTTTCTGGGCAGAACGGTTTGGTAAGATGCTCGGGCTTAACAACCTATGGGTAAAACTATGTGGCAATACACACAGTGGTTCTTTCAAGGACTTGGGGATGACAGTGCTTGTATCTCAAGTAAAACAGATGATAAGTGAAGGTGTTCCTATAAAGGCTGTTGCGTGTGCATCCACAGGGGATACATCTGCAGCACTTGCGGTTTACTGCGCTGCAGCAGGCATACAATCAATTGTGCTTCTGCCAAGGGGAAAGATATCAGTTGCTCAACTTGTTCAACCAATAAGTAACGGTGCCCTTGTGCTTTCACTTGATACGGACTTTGATGGTTGCATGAGTTTAGTAAAGGAGATAACCAAAGACGAAAACATATACCTTGCAAATTCTATGAACTCCTTGAGGGTAGAGGGGCAAAAGACCGTTGGTATTGAGATAATTCAACAGTTTGACTGGGATTGTCCTGATGTGTTTATCATCCCCGGAGGTAATTTAGGTAATGTTGCAGCACTCGGCAAAGGATTATTGATGATGCAAGAACTCGGACTATTAAACAAAAAACCGAGGATTGTCGTTGCACAGGCAGAAAAGGCAAATCCGCTTTATAGGGCATATTTGAGGGGTTTTGATAAGTTAGAACCAATAAAGGCAGAGAAGACCCTTGCAAGTGCCATCCAGATTGGCAATCCTGTGAGTTACGAGAAGGCAGTAAGGGTATTAAAAGAATTTGACGGCATTGTAGTAGATACAACAGAGCAAGAACTCGCCGATGCTGCCGCACTTGGAGATAAAACAGGCATGTTTAATTGCCCGCATACCGGCGTCGCACTTGCTGGACTGATAAAGTTATTAAAGGCTGGAAAGATAGACAAATCAGAAAACATTGTTGTCATATCCACTGCCCATGGTCTTAAGTTTGCAGACTTCAAGGTCAAATATCATGAAGGGACACTTGATTTCCCTTGCACATATAGGAATAAGCCAATAGAACTGCCACCAACGCTTGAGGCGGTAAAGGATGCCCTAAATTCAGCACTTAAAGAACGGAGGATAAACGATGTCTAAGAAAACGCAAAACAATTGGAAAACATCCACATTAGCCATACATGGAACAAACAAGGTTAAAAAGGCTCACTATTCGGTGTCAACACCCATAGTGCAGACATCAAACTACTACTTTGAAAACTGCAAACAGGTTTGGGACTTTATGAAGGCAAAGAGTGAGGGAAAGGTATCAAGAGAGCATGAATATGGTAGATATGGTAACCCCACACAACACGAATGTGAAAGGAAACTTGCTGCTATTGAGGGTGCTGAAAGGGCAATACTATTTTCTACAGGCATGAGTGCTGTAATACTTACACTCATGGCATACATGCAACCAGAAGGTCACATAATCTTTACAAACGATTGCTACAGACAGACAAGGGATTTTGCAACCACTCTCCTTGACAAGTTTGGTATTGAGGTAACAATGGCAGAACCAACAGCAGAAGCCATTGAGTCATCCATAAGAGACAACACAAACATAATATTCACAGAATCTCCCACAAATCCTTACCTAAGAACACTTGATTTGAAATCCATCGTAAAGGTTGCAAAGAGATATAAAATCATGACCATCATTGATGCAACACTTGCTACACCTTACAACATAAAGCCTCTTGAGTATGGAATAGACATCGTTATTCACTCTGCAACCAAATATTTGGGTGGGCATAACGATTTGCTTGCAGGGGTTACATTAGGTGATTATCAAAAATTAGAACCTGTAAATAAGATACAAAGGATGATAGGTGCTACTCCGGGACCACTTACCTGTTTCTTACTTGAAAGGGGACTAAAAACATTTTCCTTACGGATGCAACATCACAATAAGGCTGGACAGTTAATCGCTGAAATGCTGGAATCTCACCCTAAGATTGAGAGGGTCTGGTATCCGGGACTAAAGTCTCATCCTGACTATGAAATAGCCACATCACAGATGAAGGGCTTTGGTAGTGTGATAACCTTTTTGCTTAAGGGTGATAATGAAAAGACTTGGAAATTCATAGATTCACTTAAACTCTTCTTGATCACACCGAGTTTAGGAGGGAGCGAAAGCCTAATCACACAGATGTCAACGATGTCATTCTTTGACTACCCAGAGGAGTATCGTAAAAACATTGGCATGGTTGACAACCTTGTAAGGATTGCTCTTGGACTTGAAGACATTGAAGACCTGATAGACGACCTCAAGCAGGCATTGGATAGGATCTAAGAATGAACATTGCGATGACAGGGGCAAGTGGCTTTGTTGGAGGCAATCTAACAAAGGCATTCAATGAAAAAGGATGGTCTGTAACCCCCATCCACAAAGGAGATATTGAAATAGGTGTTGAAAGGCTAAAGGCACTTTTAACCAATACTGATGTAGTAATCAACCTTGCAGGTGCCCCAATAATTGCAAAGTGGACAGAACAGTATAAAAAGGTTCTTTATGACAGTAGGATTGGCACTACAAGAAAACTCATAGACGCATTAAAACAGATTGAAAAAAGACCTGATGTGTTGATATCAACTTCAGCCGTTGGAATCTATAGTGAAGAAGGCAGTCATACTGAAAGTAATTTTACCTATGCAAACGACTTCCTCGGTGATTTAGCAAGACAATGGGAAGACGAGGCACTAAAGGCAAGACAATTATCCATAAGAACGGTCATCTTTAGATTTGGTATCGTGTTAGGCACCAATGGTGGTGCGTTGCAACAGATGATTACCCCCTTTAAATTGGGCTTGGGTGGAACAATAGGAGACGGAAATCAGGGTTTTTCATGGATTCATATACAAGACCTAATCAACGCATTCATCAAGGCAATTGAAGATACCTCAATGGAGGGGATATACAATCTCACAGCACCAGAACCTACAACAAATAAGATACTTACAAAAACCCTTTCAAGAGCGTTAGGCAGACCTGCCTTTTTTAGAATCCCTGAGTTTGTCTTACGATTAAAGTATGGAGACGGGGCAAGGGTGCTTACAAGTGGACAGACTGTTTTCCCTGAAAGGCTGCTTCAAGGTAACTTCCGCTTTAAATTTCCCGACATCACATCTGCAATAGGAGATATCATAAAAAATATCAAATGACGATTGAGCCTCTTACCTTAAAGCACAAGGAGACATTAAAACCTCTCTTAAAATCTATTGGCTCACCAATATCTGAGTATAGTTTTGCTAATCTGTATCTGTTTAGAGGTGTGCATCAGTATAAGGTAATTGTTGAGGATGAAATATTCATCAGCGGTATCACATACGACCGCCAAACTTATCTAATGCCGACATTTAAAGTCACTAAAGAAAAGGTTTCTATCTTGACAAAGAAGATGTCAGGATTTGATTGTTTATTCCCAATTGATGAGTCTTGGCTTCAACATTTTGACCCCGAAGTGTTTGACTTTTCACTAAAAGAAGGTGACATGGATTATGTCTATTATTCAGACAAGATGAAGACATACAGGGGTAGAAGACTCCATAAAAAAAGAAATCTCATGAAACAGTTTTTAGAAAGTTATAACCATGTTGAGTTTGGTCTCACAAAAGATAAGATTCCAGATGCCCTCACAATACTTGATGCATGGCAAATTGACAGCGGACTTAACACAGAACAAACCGACTACGAGCCATGTAAAGAGGCTCTTACACTAAACGATGAGTTATGCTTGTGTGGGATAATCTACTATGCAGAAGATGAGCCCGCTGGATTTATCTTGGGTGAGGAGTTAAATACCGAGACCTTTGTCTTGCACTTTGTAAAGGCAAAGAAGAAATTTAAGGGTATATACCAATACATGTATAATAGTTTTGCAAATCTGTTGCCCACACGATACAAATATCTCAATTATGAGCAGGATTTAGACAAGGAGGCGTTAAGGCTTGCAAAATCGTCATACCTGCCTGACATAATGATAAAAAAATACAGGGTAAGTCTTAAAAAAGGGGATTAACACTCCTATATCACCTAAATAACAGACCTTCATTTTGAAAAAAACAGCACTTTGTATTAATATAAATACTTGTTTTTTTGTATTTCCGCTAAACAACACACACTTTTTATAAAAAAGGAGACACACGATATGTTAAAGAAATATCTTTTAGCACCTGGACCAACACCTGTGCCGTCAAGTGTGCTTTTGAGCATGGCTCAACCAATGATTCACCACAGGTCGCCAGACTTTTTACCAATACTTGACTCTGCAAAAAAAGGACTAAAATGGCTTTTTCAGACTGAAAACGATGTATTAATCCTCTGCTCCTCTGGAACAGGAGGCATGGTTGGTGCAGTTACAAACTTCTTCAACGCTGGTGATAAGGTCATTGTCGTCAACGGTGGTAAATTCGGAGAAAGGTGGACAAAGATTTGCCAGACTTATGGTTTAAATGTCAAAGAGATCATTGTTGAGTGGGGTTATGCAGTAAAACCATCTGATATTGAAAACGAACTCAAGGCTGACCCTGATATTAAGGGGGTTTTCATTCAGGCGGTTGAAACATCTACAGGCGTCTATTACGATGTAGAGGCAATAGCCAAGATTGTAAGGCAGTTTGATAATACATTGTTAATAGTTGATGCAATAAGTGCCCTTGTTGCCCACGATTTAAAAACCGATGAATGGGGTATTGACATAATGGTAGGTGGTTCACAAAAAGGCTTGATGCTCCCTGCAGGGCTATCATTTGTAAGTATAAGCCCAAAGGCTTGGAGGGCAAACGAGAGAGCCAAACTACCAAGGTTTTATTTCAATCTAAAGAAAGAGCATGAGAATCTTCAAAAGAACCAGACCAATTTCTCATCCCCTGTTACACTAATTATTGCCCTCAACGAGGCAATAAAACTGCTTCAGAATGAAGGGCTACAAAATGTGTTTAACAGGCATACTACCCTTGCCCATGCCACAAGAGAGGCAGTCAAAGCAATTGGGCTAAGCCTCTATTCAAAAGAGTCTCCAAGTAATAGTGTTACAGCCATTGAGATGCCAGCAGGTATTGATGGACAGACTGTGTATAAAACACTCCGAGAAAAATACGGTGTTACTGGTGCAGGTGGGCAGGACAGGGCAAGAGGCAAGATAATCAGACTCGCTCATTTAGGATATGCAGATGTCTTTGATGTAATCGTTGGCATTGCCTCATTAGAGATGACCTTAAAGGGTCTTGGTTATCCTCTTGAATTAGGCAAGGGCGTGGCAAAGGCACAAGAGTTGTTGATGAGGTAATTAGCTTATTTCAATCAATAAGCCAATGATATAAATGACCGCAAACATTGAGGGAAAATAATGTCGGTATATGGATTAAGAAATTTTTTT
>JAOAGP010000004.1 GCA_026415695.1 Thermodesulfovibrionales bacterium
AAATGTATCTAATGTATCTGATCCATCACAGATGCAAGGTAAGATTATTACCGTTCAAAATGGTACTACCTATACAGATCCAACTCAATTAAAGGCAAATTATAAATACAAAAGTGAAGGATTTTCCTACAGTCTCACTGATGTTTGCACTGGTGGTGGGTATCGCCTTGAACTTGATGAGGTTGAAAAGGATAGTAAAGGCAACATAGTCGCTACATTTATGTGCACAAATAGTTATGTTCGTCATTTAGGTATGTTTGTCCGTTATCTTGACGCAAATAACCAGCCAATACCAACAAGTAGCATTGGTTATGACTTTTTCAATAGCTACCCTGATTGTTTCACATTAGGTTATGACTCAGGACAATATTACAAATGTATAAAGGCAATTGGTCCTGAGATGGTAGTTATGGGGATACCTGTCTCAAGCACGAGTGAAGATGTCAAAGTGCCTATGCCTCAGATGGCAAGTAAGATGCAAATAATTGCAGACACCATAGGTTACGGTGGTGTAAGTGATGTCAAATCTGTAGGGGTAACACTTACTGCAATCTTTGATCTTACCATACCTGCAGTATTTTTGGCCTTTGGTGCTGGTTCATCCTTTGCAGCTTATTCGAAAGAAGAAGGGCTTGAATGGTTTTTAGAGGCATTAGAGGTCTTTTTTACCTTGATTTCAGATATTGTGCAGGCTATAACCTTTCATGACCCCAAGGCATTTGTAGAATTAGGCGTATCAATTGGGTATAAGCTTTTAGCTCATAAGGCCTTGAAATTTGTTGCTGCACTTGTAGCATCAATTGCGGCAGCGGAAGCTGAAGAACTAATCCCTTATGTTGGGGCAATACTTAATGCTGTAGGTTGTGCAGCAATAGTATCACAATTAGCCCAGACATCTTATGCCATTTTCAATTCACCCTGGAATTATGTAAAGACTCTTGCCGTTACTCATGATGTAACCGTTACCATCAATCATGATCCCTTAAATCCTGAAGGCTTCCCATCAGTAGCAACCTATTTTATAGTAACTGCCGTATGTAAGCTGCTTGATAGTAATGGCAATGTTGTTGACAGTTCTACACCATATCAGATTAGACAGCCAATGCCGTCAACGACAACAACTGCCCCAATCGTTGTTACCTTTGAAAACATTCCATATGGTGGTTCAATATCCCTTGCAGTTGGATTTTATTCAGACACAGGGTGGCTTGCAGGCAATGCCACACTCAAAGATGGCGATAATACTCAAAATTCATTTACTATGACCATCACACAAAATCAAGTGCCACTTACATCAAACACCACATATAGCCACAAAGAAAAGATGAGCCTTGATGCCTCAGGAAATCATGTATGGTTAGGGACTAAAACTCCACCAGTGCCAACACCTCTTGGTCAGTGTGGACAAACTCCAGGTCAGCTTTGCCAGATAATAGACATTACAGACAGCAACACCTTTGCATCTGTGGGCTACACATGGCAGTCATACAGTCAGAGTGCTGGTGGGCAGATGTATTACTTTGGTAATGTATCAAGCACTGGCACACCAGAGAGTTCTGCCATAGTTTCAATGCCTATGACTACACAACCAAGGATAGTTTATGACCTGTTAGGAGATAGCACTACACAGAGGAACTTTTATCTTGATGTAGCAAGTGGAAATATAATAAGGCAGATAAGACTGTCACTTCAGGGTAAGCCTTCATATGATGCCCCAAATTCAAATAAGGCATGGGGTAAGCTCAATTTTAGCTCAGACTCAATGTTACTACACCCAAATAACAGCATCGTCAGTATCAATGCATCATTGAGTAAGATTGAGGTATTAAAACTGCCAAGTGCACCTACTACAGATGCAAATGCGCCAGTTGCATCAGTATATGCAGGAAAAGGCATAAGAGAGGGACTACTTGATGGACCACTCTGTGCAGCCCTTACACCAAAGGGGGAGATACTTATACTTGAGACCGCAAACAATCGTATTCAGGCATTTGATACGGGTGGTAATCCTGTAATGATTTTCAACAACAAGACCTCATACTTTGCACCGTTGAAGTATTCTGCCACACAGTATAAGTATATTGACATGGCAACAGAATACACTGGTTACATCTATCTCTTGAGTTACCTTTTGGTAGGTTCAAACTATCAGTTTTATCTTGACATCTACACACCTGACGGACAGTTTTTATCAAGGACGAGTAACTTTTCTGCAGCGAAGATAACAGTGAGTTTCTGGCGTGATGTATTTGCAGCAAACATGGAGGTATTGAGGTTACCCAATGGGAATCTACCTGCATCAGGTATTGCAGAGCCATCAATAAGCAGGTGGATACCATCAACACCGTAACATTGTGCGATAGTAAAAAGTGCGACAGATTTTGAAAGCGAGGAAGCCCTAAAGTCGGGAAGCGAGTAAGTAAGCAAGTTCGGAAGCAGGGAAGCGGGGAAGTCAGAAGTCAGGAAGTGGGGAAGTCAGAAGTTCGGAAGCGGGGAAGTTCGGAAGTTATCTTGCACACTTTATAAGTTCTACACTTACTAACTTCCGCACTGTCGCACTAAAGGATAACCCCACCTACCCTCCCCTTTAAATAAGGGGAGGGATTATTCTCCCTCTTAAATAAGAGGGACAGGGGGAGTTAGAAGCTATGCCCTTAAGTCTATAGCCTTCAGCCTTCATTAAAAGAGGCAATGGGAGTTATTTTATATGTGCTATTACATTGCATTAAAATGATACAATATAATATGCACTTTTATTATGGAGGGAATAAATGTCAAGAGCAACCATAACTTTGCCCAATGACTTGTTAGAAGAACTTATGCAGGTAAGTGATGCAAAGAGCAAGACAGAAGCAGTCATTAAGGCAATCAAAGATGAGATAAGGCTAAAAAAGATTGAGTTAATTAAGTCAATGGCTGGGAAAATGGATTTTACAATCAATGCTGATGAAATAAGACATGGAGATGAAAGGCTTGGTTAAGACGCTAATTGACACATCAGTATGGATTGAGTTTTTCAGAAAACAAGAACCTTATTATAGCGAGGTCTTGCGATTATTAAACGAAGATAAGGTGTGTATTGCTGGAATTATTGTTGCAGAACTCATTCAAGGTGCAAAGGGCGAAAAAGAATTAGCAGTCATAAAGAGTTTTATTAGTGTCTTTGAGTATCTACAAGACACACCTAAAATTTGGCAAAAAAGCGGAGAATTATCATTTATGCTAAGGCAAAAAGGCATTACAGTAGGACTTTCTGATTGCCATTTAGCCGTGCTTGCACTTGAAAATAATGTAAATATCTTCAGCCTTGATAAACATTTTGAGGTCATTAAGGATACTTTTAATATTGATTTATACAAACTTTGATTATTATGAAGATAAACAAAAACTTGGAGGTAGATATGCAAAGGGTATTAATGGCTATATTACTTGTAGTAATTTTTTATGGCTGTAGTGGTAACGGAGGTGGTAGCATTGAGACTACCTCTACACCTTGGATACACGCAAGCGATTTTGACCAAAATTCCAATCTTCATGCAAAGGCAGTTCAGACAGTCTTACTCCCCATTGACGATAGTCTTAATAAGACTAAAACCTCAAAGACTGTTCACACCATACGCTACTATGTATCTGAAGACAATGTTTATAACTTTGTCCTTGACACAAATGAGCCTTGTATCAAAGAGATAACGGCGGTTGACTCGTCAGGTCAGCAGGTGATGAAGGTTAATTTAAGCAGTCCAACATCTAAAGTAAGGCTAAAACAGGGTAGTTACACCTTCACAATTACCGAAGTTACTCCAATGCCTGAACACTGCTCCATATCATTTATGCATCATAATCAAACACAGTCCGTCTCGTCAAAGGACGATCACAAGGCTTTGAATAAAAGTGGTAGCCCACCTGAATTTATGACAGGGCTTTTTGACCCAAGTATTTTGAGGATTTTTGGGCAATTAAGTACAGATGGCACGCAGTATCAGTTGACCATCCCTGATAACTTTAATCTTAATACTACCCATGATAACTATTGGTATTCCATAAACTACAAGGTTTCTGGAAATAATCCAAATCCTCTTGGGGCATTGATACAAGCAACAGTTGCAAATATTTGCAAACAACCGTGGTGTCCATCACCTTGGGATAATTATATATCCATGTCTTTATATTATGATGCAACACAAGACAATGGTTCTGGGTCATGGATGCTTCAGGGTTATGGCTTCATGGGTCTTGCAAATTTTGGTTGTTTTCTTACAAGAGACTTGATAAATCCTCCAGAAACAGATCACTGCACAATGTGGGGAGATGTCTATGACAAGGCATATCTATGCTCTATTGATAGTGTCACACAACCTGTATCACCTGTTTTAAACAAGCAGGTTATCCTGACTTTTTTAAGTTCAAACGCTCTAAGTAGTTCTCAGGGTTGTTATTTCTACAATAGTCAAAGTAGTGCCCCTTACCGTTTTACCCTTGACTATTGGGACCCCAATGTCAAAAATCCTCGTGATCTAGCATTTGGAATATACAATAGTCTTTGCCCATTGTCACAGAGTAGTTGTAACCTTACATTTAGTTCCTCAATGAACACAAGTTATTCAAAATATGCAATAACACCCTACACCACTTCACTTCTTGGTGCTATTTCATATGCTACTCCTGTAACTGCTGGTTATGACAAGATTCGTCTCACAGAACTTGTGAGGTATTATTCAGACTCATCAAAACTCAAGGATAGAAACGGTAATTGGCTTCTAAACGATGGTGAAGTTGCAATCTTTGAGAATTTACAATACACTGGTAACGCAATAGTGTTAAATGCAGATACAAATTATGCCCTTTTGCCTATTAAACTAAACTCTTTTCCAATTATTGGTTCCGTATTGCTTGGAAAAAACACAGAGACAATCACCTTTGCTGATGGCACCACATTAGGCCAGAGTAATCCTAATACTACTAATATGAACCTTTCAGTAATAGGACCTGATGCTAACAATAAAGTGAAGGTCTTTAAGGCAATAAATGTAATCTTCACAAACGATTGCCTTTCTTGTAATCTTGCAGGAGTTCAGATCTCAAATGTCAATTTTAAGGGTAGAAACTTCTCGGGGTCTTACTTCTCAAAGGCAAATATCACAAATTCGGTATTTGATAATGCAAACCTGTCCATGACAGACTTTACCAATGCAACAATGATAAACAATTCCTTCAAGAGTGCTGACTTTAGAAATGCTGTGATGCGAGGCGCAAACTTCTCTAACTCAAACTTCCAATCAGCTAATCTATGCTGGGCGAAGCTGAATATGTTTGGCAATGTTGCCACTACCTTTGATGGCTCATACATGAGGAATGTAAACCTTGCCTTTGCAGACTTAAGTGGTGCATCAATGGTGAATGTGAGTTTCAACAGTATGCCTGCACCTGCACAGGGGAATGCCTGCATACCTGATAGCAATTGTGGATTTACAAATTGTGCAACCGCCTATAAGGCAACAATGAATGGGACAACATTAACAGGTTCTTACCTTGCAGGGCTTTCAATGTCATTAACTAATCTGACAAAGTCTGATTTCACCAATGTAAATGCCATTGGGGTTAACTTCAACAATACAGTCTTTTCTAACGATCCATCAGGCATGAGGACATATTTTAATGGTGCAATCTTATACGGTGCAGACTTCACAAATGCGGTTGTTCAAGGAGTAAACTTCCTAAACAGCTACTTTGACACACCCGGACAGACCCTTACTGGTAGGATTGCAATTTCTTACTTGACTTCAGATTACACTAACTTCAAAGGCTCATCCTTTGTTAACAAGTCAGTTTGTCCACAGTTTAGCATTGCAACAGCATCAGTTGTGCCTACTACCACAGACTCGTCAGTTATATGCCCAAGTGGTAGGACAGGTCCCTGTGGTATAAGTGATTGGACAGCATTTTTACCGCTTGATCCATCTTTGATAGTAATTAATAAAACTACACCATACAGCATGCCAAGTGG
>JAOAGP010000012.1 GCA_026415695.1 Thermodesulfovibrionales bacterium
GATGGGAACCTGAGGTAAAAAACTATTCAGCTAAAATATTGTGGTCACCTCTCACAGTATTTTGACTAAATTTCGCACATTATTTTGATTATCAAATTGCTTTGAACAATCAGAGAATGAGGCAACACCTCCCTCTTTGTATTTATATAAGTTCTGTTTCTTTGATCCCTAAATGTTCTGGTGAGATGATATTTTTGTCTTTTCCCTTGCTGATGCAATAGTGAGCCTCTGGCAAGATGGTTTATCTCCTGACTTCGTAGGGGAAAAAGCCTCTTTACTTTTATTGGTAAATAGAGTAAAAAAACCTTTCTGGGAGGATCCCCATAGAGAGTTGTCCTTAAAAAAAAACATCCTATGATTATCCTATTTCTCTGTTCAATATAGTTTGAGAATTTTAATAGTCTATACAAAGCATTATGAGAAAGTGTAGGGGTGTATGGGTAGGATACTGTGAAAAATTACAGTTTATGGGGAAGTACCAACAAACTCAAATTATTGGACAGGGGAGAAGATCAATTAGGTGTCTTTTTATTGTATCGGATATCCTTATTTTTTGTTTTAAACAGGATTATTTTTATCTTGCATTTATTTTAATCTCTGCAATATTATCTCTAATTATAAATTCAAGTGCGGGAGAACCTTATGATTAAGTGCCCTAAATGCAATGTCCAGATTGAGGAGGGTACAAGATTCTGTTCAAAGTGTGGATGCAACATAGAGAAGGAATACTTGATTGAGCCAGTATGTCCAAAGTGTGAGAGACAGTATCCTGATGGGACGAGATTTTGCAATGTTGACGGGTCGCTTTTAACAACTAAAGACAAACTTATTCCAAAGTGCATAAAATGCGGCAAGATCTATCCAAAGGGAGTGAAATACTGTCCTGATGATGGTGGAGAGGTTGTCCCCGAGGCATTCAGGACCTTCGGGTTTGACTTTAACAGCAGCGCCTTTGATATTGGCAAAAAGGTTGATGTTGAGGGATTTAACAGACTTATTTCAGAGGGATATGAGGTCAAGATAAGGGATTATTTCAATCAAGGTTGGGAATTATTTAAAGCAAACATGGGCATGTTTATCGGGTTTTCGCTTGTTTATTTGCTTATACATATATTGCTAAATATGATACCTTTTGTGGGCCCTTTAGTGGGATGGGTGATTTCAACTCCGCTTGCCGCAGGATACTATTTCGCTGCATTTGCACTGCTCAATAAAGAACAGATTGAATTCAATATCTTCTTTAAGGGGCTTAGTATGTTGATGGCGCTCTTTCTTGCTGGTCTGCTAACGAGCATATTCACAACGGTTGGATACATTCTGCTTATCCTGCCGGGGGTTTACCTAACGGTTGCATACTTATTCACTACCCCTTTGATAGTTGATAAGAAGATGGAATTTTGGCAGGCCATGGAGACAAGCCGAAGGCTCATCACAAAACAATGGTTCTCTCTCTTCTTGCTCTTTGCTGCTATTGCCCTTTTAAATGTACTTGGTGCAATAGCCCTACTTGTTGGACTATTGTTTACGGTGCCGCTCACCTTCTGCATATTTGCCTGTGCCTATAGAGATATTACAAGGTCTGCATAGGGATAATTATGGCAATACCAGATGACTTCAAAAGGAGGCTTTCCTCAGACAGGTATCCATTCTCAGTATTTTTCTATAGATCTACTGAAAACCTTATTAGTGAGATAACTAATTATTTAACGACGGATATACAAAGACTCTACCTAAAGTTATACAAGACGGAAAAACAACTGATAATTGATTATCGAATATACAAGGGAGAAGATTTTCATTTAGACACGGGGCTATCAAGGTATCCGAGGCCACCCACATGGATACTGTATCTGTCTAGAGAATATAGCCTGTGGATAATCCTGTTTGGAATTCTCACCTATATTTTTCTACCTGTAAGAACCATCTCACCAAAGGCATTAAGATATATTTGTTGGAGGGTAGTAGTTGGAGGTTTAGTGGCATTCTTACTTACCTTTATGTTTTTTTCCATGCTCTACTTCATCATAGGTATTGCGCAGCAGACTGTTACCCCATGGATAATGTTTTCAGGAGTTTTTTGGGGAACAAGTTTATTAGGTGTTTGTGCTATAAAGATAGCCACCGAAATGGTTAATTGTTATAACATGGCTTGTAACCTTGAGTAGCAGGAGAGGGGCTGGAAGGGCAATGTTGTTAAGTTCATCAGAGGCAGGCTCAATAGAAATAAGGCTTAAGGATGGGAGGGATTTTTTATAGTGGTAACTGACCAGATGGGGACGACCGCAATGAAGGGATTTTAGGAGATAATTGATAGATTGATAGATTGATAGATAAAGGGTGAAGCAATTCGATGAAACAAGGGAGATAAGGAGCATGGGCTTTGAGGTGATGAGGTAAATAAAGGGTATTTTAAAAGGAGGGTTAGAAATGAAATACAAATCTCTATTTTTAATCATTATTATTTTAGTGTTGCCAGTGTTTGTTTTTGCAGATAAGGGGTTAACACCTGATGAGAAGGCGTTACTGACCCTACTTGATGAATACAAATCAAGGATGCCCGACATTGCACAGAGGATGTTAAATGCAAAGGATAATGAAACAGTGCGATTCGGTGCAGATGAGCAGAGACTCATAAATGAGACAGCCAGTTTTTTCAATAAACTTTTACAACAAGGCAAGGGGACTCAGGCATATCAGACATTACGAGGCACAGTGCCAAATTGGAAGACGGAATATTTGGGTATAGAAAGGGCATTAATGATGGGTAGAGCCCTAATAGTGCAGAAGGTATTGAAAGAAACACTTATTC
>JAOAGP010000087.1 GCA_026415695.1 Thermodesulfovibrionales bacterium
TATCTTTCAATGGAATTGGATAAAAGACAGATAGCCATCATGAAAGAAATCAAGAGGATATTTGACCCACAAAACAGACTAAACCCCAACAAGATATTTGTCAACGATTGATAGTATCTCAGATGTCTTGCTTTGACATAAGTCAGCATTTTGGTATGCCTCTACATTTAACCTAATAAGAGGCTCAGTGTTTGAACATCTGATGTTAAAGCGCCAGTCTTTAAATTCCATGCTCAGACCATCAATGTAGTCTGTGCCTACACATTCTTGGCTATATCTTGTCTCAATCTCTGATATAACCCTTTTGCTGTCCGATACCTTCCTGTTTATCTCCCCACTAATAGGAAACAACTCTTGTCGTTTTCTTACTAAATGTGAGATGCTTGTTTTATGCCTGCTCATTATACCTATTACCATCAGCCATGGTATCATGCCACTATCACAATAATAAAAATCCCTAAAATAGTGATGTCCGCTCATCTCCCCACCATATATTGCATCCTCTGTTCTCATCCTTTCTTTGATGAAGGCATGACCTGTTTTGCTGATAATTGCCTGACCGCCTTTTTTAGTGATTATGTCTATTGAATTCCAAGTGAGTCGTGGGTCAATTATTATCTTTGAACATGGATGCCTTGTCAAAAGGTGCTCTGCAATTAGTCCTATGATGTAGTAGCTCTCAATAAAATTGCCCTCTTCATCAAAGAAGAAGCATCTGTCAAAATCACCATCCCACGCTATGCCTAAATCTGCCCTGTGGTTTACTACAGCAGATGAGGTAATACCCCTATTTTCTTTGAGAAGCGGGTTAGGGACACCGTTTGGAAATGAACCATCAGGTTCAAAGTTTATCCTTAAGAAATCTATGTTAGGTAGATGTTCTGCTAAAATTTCTACAACCCTACCAGCACAGCCATTTCCGGGATTGACCACGATCTTGATTGGAGTGAGGGAATCAACATCACTGATGGTTAACAATCTTTTTGCATAGGCAGTCTCTGTATCAACATTTATAACCTTACCTTTGTGATTGGAAACAGATAAATTGGCAGAAAATACCCTATCTTTAATCTCATTTAGTCCCGAGTCTGCACTTATTGGTATGGATTGATGTTTGACAAACTTCATACCATTGTAATCTGAAGGGTTATGACTTGCAGTAACCATGATACCACCATCGGCATTTAGATAAGGCACAGAGAAATAGACCTGTTCAGTCCCGCACAGTCCTATGTCATAGACATCTGCACCACCATCGCATATACCTTTAGACAGTGCCTCTGCTAATGGCTCACTGCTTAGTCTAACATCCCTTCCAACCACAACCGTCTTTGGTTTAAAGACCTCTACAAAGGCAAGCCCAATACGGTATGCCAAGTCTTCATCTATTTCGTGAGGATAGATACCCCTGATGTCGTAAGCCTTAAAACAGTCCTTACCTGTCATAAGTGTCTTCTATACGAACGATATCGTCCTCTCCTACATACTCACCGTTTTGCACCTCTATTATCTCAAGAGGCACCTTACCGGGATTTTCAAGCCTGTGGACTGTTGTTTTAGGCACATAAACGGATTCGTTTTCATGGACAAACATGACCTTATCCCCAATAGTCACCTTTGCTGTGCCTTTTACAACCACCCAGTGTTCTGAACGATGATAGTGCATCTGTAGGCTCAATCTTTCATTTGGCTTTACAACTATCCTCTTTATCTTGTATCTATTGCCCTCTTCTAATACCGTAAAACTCCCCCATGGTCTATGACAGCAAAGATGGTCTTCAGACTCTTGACGCTGGATACTCTTTAGGTGAAATACAACATCCTTTACCTTCTGTGATTGTCCCCTCTGTGTGATTAAAAGGGAATCAGGTGTGTCAATTACAAGACAGTCTTTAAGTCCTATAGTAGAGATGTAATGGTTTGTGCCATAAATCAGACAATTCTCTGTGTCAATAAGATGGGCATCAGCCATCACAACATTGCCATCCTCATCCTTTTCCAAAGCGTCGTATAAGGCATCCCAACAACCTATATCATTCCAGTAGATATCCATAGGAATTACAGCAATGTCTTTAGACTTTTCAATCACAGCATAGTCAATGGATATATTTGGTAGCTGGTAAAAACTATCAATGAAACCCTGCAGGTCAAGATCAAAAATCTCTGAAAAACCCTCTATATGAGTCTGCATCTCCATAATCATTACATCAATCCTGAATGCAAATATTCCAGAATTCCAATAATAATTTCCTTCAGATACATATCTCTTTGCCGTCTCTAAATCTGGCTTTTCAACAAATGCTGAAACAAGTGGATAAGACCATCCTTCCACATCTA
>JAOAGP010000111.1 GCA_026415695.1 Thermodesulfovibrionales bacterium
TTTAAAAATAAGCAAAAGCCTGTAAAAGATAATTGTGACAAGGAAAATGTCAAAGATATCTTGCCAACGAATCTGTTTGATCAACTCTAACATTGAAAAAGGCTCTCCAGAGATGTAAGGGTATAATGATTATACAAAAAAACTGCTAAAAAAATGGAATGTCAGGGATGAAACCTCATTTTGAAATCCGCCCTTATCCTAAAATCTCCCCTACTTAAAAGAGGGGAGATTTTAGACAGGTTGTTTATATTTCACTGTGAAGAATGGGCATAAAAACCTATACCTTCGTAATTAAAAAAAGGATAGTTATTCCTTACATAATCTCTTTCTGTCTCTGATATCGTAAAGAAATGCCCTCCTGCACGGGTATTAAAAAACCTATACACTGGCACTGCCCCGCTCTGCGACTGACTTCTTGCATAAAAACCTATCCCTTCGTAATTAAAAAAAGGATAATTATTCCTTACATAATCTCTTTCTGCCTCTGATATAGTAAAGAAATGCCCTCCTGCACGGGTATTAAAAAACCTATACACTGGTGTAAGCCCAGATTGAGAAGATGAATAAGCATAAAAGCCTGTTCCCTCATAGTTAAAATGTGGGAAGGTATTTCTTACATAATCCTTTTCTGCCTCTGATATAGTAAAGAAATGCCCTCCTGCTTGTGTGTTAAAAAACCTATACACAGGAACCCGTCCTGTTGGTGAAGTGCTTGATAGATAATCCTTCAGCCCCAAATTCCATGAAACACCAAACTTACCATAGTAATCATTCTCAGCCATATCATTACAAGATGCATCCCCTCCGTATAACTGACCTATGATTTGACCATTAGAGTTAAACAACGCACTACCGGAAGAACCGCCCTCTGTAGAACTGGTATTCCATCTGACCTTCCAGTAGTTAGTATTTGAGCCAGAGATATTACCAAATGATATCCTCTGATAGCTGCCATCAGGATGGTGAAGACCAGTTACAGCACTTCCGCTTGAAACATCTGCGGTAGTCCATCCCAAGTAGTAAGTGCCTGATGGAGGGTTACTATTTAGTTCAAGCAAGCTAAAATCAGTGCCTGTATCAGCAGATGCACCAGCCTTAAAACTTGCACCATAGACCTTTGGTAAGGATGCAAGGCTTGGAGGTGTGCCATTACAGGTATCTGTCCAATATCTAAAGGCAGCAACTACCGTGTTTGCAACAGCATTACTATCCACACAATGATTGGCAGTCAAAAACCAATTCCTGTAAGAACTTGCTGTGTCATTTATCATAGTGCCTGTGCAAATCCACGATGAACCATTTTTTTGATAAGAATATCTGGACACAGCTGTTTTCTTATTAGCCCATTCAGAATAACAGTTTACATCCTTATAGCACCACGATTCTTTCAAGAGATTTGACTTTAGCAAAAAAAAATCAGATATCCTTCCTGACTGCAAATCGCGGAAACCGTGATTTATGGAGTCAATCGTAAATGAAGGTGGAACCCTGTCTGAATACTGTATGACCTCAATAAACAGATACTCTCCTTCAATAATCGGTCCCCAAAAACCAGTCTTTGACAGCATCTCTTTGTTAAACGGTCCTTCAACAGACTCGCCTCCCTTTATACCATAAAAGTAAATTTCCCCTTCACAGTTGCAAAGATTAGCCAAGCGAGGTCTGATAAATGACGCCCCCTGTGAGTGAATGACCATCCTCCAGTTATATCTACCATCTTCTGCCTTAAACACCCTCCACTTTGACTTGTCAAACCCCTCAACAACCCTGTCAATACCCACCTGAAGAGCCTTCTCTTTAGTATCTCCGATGAGTCCTTTCTCCTTTGCCTTTTTGTAATCCATAGGACCTAATGATATCCTTTCGGTATCACTTGGGGGGATGGTAGTGTTTAGTTTTGCGGCAGTGAGATGTTTCTTAAGTGATACCTCTGCCTCCGTTGAAAATAGGGAATTGTCAGTCCTCTGTATAGAAGGCACCTCAACAACCTCTTGAGACAATGCTTTTTGAGGAAAACTCGTAATCAAGAAAGCAATTAGCAGAAAGAACATTACTCTAAAAAGATGAGCCATTGATTATTATCTCCTTTATTTTGACTTAGAACAACAAATTGTTGTCGTTTAATATCTCCTTTGCAAGAGAGATGTATGCCTGTGCACCCGGTGAGTTTGGGGCATAAAGCACTGCCGGTTTGCCGTGACTTGGTGCCTCTGCAAGCACGATATTTCTGGGTATAATTGTATCATAAACCTTCGTCTTAAAGATGCGTCTTACATCATCTGCGACCTGCCTTGATAGTGCAATGTGGCGATTATACATCGTAAGGAGTATCCCCTCAAGGTCAAGCGTTTCGTTAAATCCACCCCTGATTCGCCACAGTAATTTTATCAAGAGACTTAAGCCCTCCATTGCAAAATATTCACATTGCACAGGCACCAAAACAGATTCCCCAGCAATCAAGGCATTAAGTGTAAGCAGTCCAAAAGAAGGGGGACAGTCAATGAAGATGTATCTGTATTCGTTCTTGATATCCTGAAGCATCAACTTTAACGCAGATTCCCTGTTTTCAGCCCTCTCAAGTAGTTCTATCTCTGATGCAAACAGGTCCATCGAGGCAGGTAAAACATGAAGATTTGCGATGTCTGTTTGTACTATTGCATCCCTAATGCCAATCTTACACGAATAGACCTCGTATAATCCCTTTTTTTGTTCCTTTCTAACCCCTAAACCGCTTGAGAGGTTACCTTGAGGGTCAGAGTCAATGACCAGTATCTTCTCACCAGTAAGTGCAAGGGATGCAGAAAGATTGAGGGCGGTCGTAGTCTTTCCCACACCACCCTTTTGATTTGTGATTGCTATTATCTTACCCACTGTATCGCATAGCCTCTACTCCAATATGCCTGAAGTTTACAGTAGAGGCTATGTGTCTGTAAAGGTATTTACTTTAGCCCTTTGCTTATCAGAAATGGGGCGTATTTCTTATCCGTCCCCACGATGTGATTTGTAAGCCAACTCTTTAAAAATATTGATAACTCTTGCACCAACAATGGATCATCCGAAGATTTAGCATACTTCTGTTGAAAATCTGCGACCTTCTTTGCCAGGTCTTCATGCTCCTTTTTGTGTTTTGCCAAATCAGGATAGTTATACTGCGTCATGTATTTTTCCTCTGTGGCAAAGTGGGTTTTTGTATAACTAACAAGATCTGTCAGTGCCTTGTTCATTATTTCTTTGCCCTTTTTGTTTTGCACAGCATCATGCACCTGATTTAACAATTCAACGAGTTTTTTGTGTTGATTGTCAATCTCTGTAATCTTCGTCTCAAATAGACTTCCCCAACTTAATAATGGCATAGCAGTTTAACCTCCCTGTTTTGATTTTTATTGCTTGTTTTCTTCATCCAAATGACAGATGTCATAGGTTGACTTGTCTTTTTCATCTAATGGTTCTACAACCTTGTATTCCTCACTTACCCACTTGCCTAAATCAATGAGTTTACATCTTTGAGAGCAAAATGGTCTGTTTTCATTTTCTTGCCAAGTAGTCAATGCACCACAAATCGGACACCTTATCATCATATCTTAATCATCCTTTTTAAAAAAAGATCCGTTGGATGAGACTGACCTTTTTCATCAACTATCAAACCCTCTATCCCATATTTTTTCATTGTTTGCATAGCCTTTTCAACCCCCATCGTAAAAAGACCTGTGGCTAATGCATCACACATTGCAGCATTGTCCGTTACGACGGTAACGCTCATCATACCCTGTGCAGGATAGCCTGTTTTGAGATTTAGTATGTGATGATATCTTATACCATCAACCTCAAAAAACTTCTCGTAATCCCCTGAAGTAGATATACATTGGTTTGAAAGTTCAAGACTACCTAAAAGTTCGTCCTTGCTCTTTTGAGGACGGGGATGTTGGATACCCACTATCCATCCCTTACCATCAGGCTTAAGCCCAAATGTCTTGATATCTCCGCCAATAGCAACAACCCCTGACTTTATCCCCTTTGAGATAAGTAGTTGAGATACCTTTTCAGAGGCATAGCCCTTTATAATCCCGCCGGGATTTATCTCCATACCTTTTTTGCTTATAAAAACGGTGCTATTTGCCTTATCCATGATGATAGACCTGTATCCAACAAGGGAAAGATTCCTTTTTATATCTTCTTTGCTTGGAATCCTCTTTGTCTTAAAATCCCAGAGTCTGATAATCGGACCTGCCGTTATGTCAAAACCCCCTTCTGTCATCTCTGATGCCTTAATGGACAAGAAGACAAGTTCAAATGTCTCACTTGAAACCTTCACAGGGCTAATACCAGCATTTCTGTTTATCTTGGCTATCTCGCTTTTATCATCATAGTAATTGAGCATCCTTTCTAAACGCTCTATCTCAATAAATGCATCATCAATTGCCTTCTTTGCTGTGTCTTTGTCATTAGCAGTTACTGTGATTGTGGTAATGGTATACATTGCACTTCTGGTCTCTTTGTATATCCTTTCTTGTTTGACACAACCTAAAAAAACAACACAGAGCAAAAAAAGGGAGGCTAATGTTTTATTCATAATTAAATTGTAGCCAAATATCAGGACTCTGTCGTATTCAGATTGCCTGTAACCCAATTAACAATAGCATCAACCATTGCAGATATGGTTGCCTCTTTAGGTTGTATACTGACCTTAAGCCCTGTCTTAAGAATAGCCTGCGTGGTTATCGGACCTATTGATGCAATGGTCACACCGTTAAGGAAATCAACTGCACCCTCACCCATGATGTCCAAGAAATTCTTAAATGTGGAGGCACTTGTGAATGTGGCAATGGTAATCCTTCCCTCCTTGAGAAACCTCTGCAGCCTCTTGCCATGCCTTTCTGGTTTAATGGTCTTGTAAGTTACTGGAGTATCAATAACCCCACCATTTTTTCTAATCATGTCTGGGAAGACATCCCTTGCCTCAAGTGCGCGAGGAAGCAGTATCCTCAATGATTGAAGGCTACCACATTGCTGGTTAAACTTTGCGATAAGTCCTTCGGAGTTGAATTCATCAGGTGTCATGTCCACCTTTATACCCCAACTTCTGATAGTCTCTGCAGTCCTTTTACCAACAGCACATATCTTTATGCCTTTTAAATCCCTCACATCCTTATTGATGTCAATCAATCGTTTGAAGAAAAACTCCACACCTTTAGCACTGCTAAAGACAAGCCAGTTGTAATCCTCTATCCTTTCAATACAACTATCCAGTTCTGAATAGTCATCAGGCTCAATGGTCTTTATCGTTGGAAACTCAAATATCTCACCACCCAATTCCTCAAGTGGTTCGTAGTCTTCAGTGTATTCACGGGTAATGAGTATCCTGTGTCCAAAGAGGGGCTTCTTCTCATACCATTTGAGATGTTGCC
Source organism: Thermodesulfovibrionales bacterium (assembly GCA_026415695.1). Lineage (GTDB taxonomy): Bacteria > Nitrospirota > Thermodesulfovibrionia > Thermodesulfovibrionales > Dissulfurispiraceae > DUZI01. Next base: position 5,406 of record JAOAGP010000111.1, read on the forward strand.
TTACATTAACAACATTACCAACAATCATAACCGCTGGAGGTCTGATATCATCCTGTTTTATTATCCCTGCTATGTCCTGAAGTGTGCTAACAACGGTTCTTTGGTCAGGTCTGCTCCCCCATCTTATCACAGCAGCAGGAGTAGAAGGGTCTCTACCGTTTTCAATGAGTTTTTGGGTTATTGATGCGATGTTCTTTATCCCCATAAGAAATATGAGGGTGTCAAACCCTCGTGCAAAGTGTTTCCAATCTATCGTGCTTGAGGGCTTTGTGATGTCTTCGTTGCCTGTTACCACTGCGAAGGAGGATGAATACATCCTGTGTGTAACTGGTATGCCAGCATATGCTGGTGCTGCTATAGCAGATGTAATCCCCGGTATTATCTCAAAATCTATCCCTGCTTGAGCCAGTGCCATTGCCTCCTCTCCACCCCTACCAAAGACAAAAGGATCTCCACCCTTTAGACGACAAACCATCTTGCCTTCATTTGCATAATGGATTAAGGCGTTGTTGATCTCATCCTGTGTCATCTCATGATGTCCACCTCTCTTGCCTGCATATACAAACTCTGCCTTGTGGTCTATGTAATTTAGCATCTGGGCATTTAGATGAAAATCATATACCACAACCTCTGCCTTTTTAAGTGCCTTAAGCCCTTTGATAGTTAGAAGACCAATGTCACCGGGTCCTGCACCAACTATGAATACCTTGCCTTTCTTCATCTACCCATACACCTCGTCCAATATCTCCTTACCACCTTTTTTAAGTAGCAAATCAGCAAGGGAAATGCCTATGCTTTCAGGCATGTCTTTGCTACCAACAGCCTCATCTTTAACCATAATCTTTCCATCAATACTGCCAATAAAACCGATTATCCTTATGTCAGTCCCGTCTATCACCGCATGTGCTCCTATCGGCACCTGACAGCCTCCCTCAAGCCTCTTGAGAAATGACCTTTCAGCCCTCACGCAAAGGGAGGTCTGCTCATGATTAAGTTTTGATACCAAATCGTTTATGAAGATGTCATCAAGCCTACATTCAACCCCGATAGCCCCTTGACCAACAGCAGGTATCATCTCTGTAGGTGCGAAAAGTTGATCAATCCTGTCAGCAAAACCTAACCTCATCAAACCTGCTGATGCAAGTATGACTGCATCATACAAACCATCTTGAAGTTTCTTTAATCGTGTATCAACATTACCCCTTAGCTGCTTTATAGATATATCATCCCTGATGTTTAACAACTGGCATGCCCTTCTAAGACTGCTTGTTCCCACAGATGCACCTTTAGGCAATTCATAAAGGCTTTTATATAAAGGCTTTTTGTCTTTGTCATCCCTCCTAAACACCACAGCATCCCTTACATCCTCCCTTTTACAAATCGCTGGCAGGTGAAGTCCTTGTGGTAGTTCAGATGGCACATCCTTCATACTATGCACTGCAATATCTATCTGCCTTTTCAAAAGGGCATCCTCAATCTCCTTAACAAATAATCCCTTGCCCCCAACCTTTGATAGTGCCACATCGGTTATCTTATCCCCTGTTGTCTTAATCTTACATATCTGGATATCTGTTGCATCAGCCAATAATCCCAACTGTTGAGCAACCCATGTTGCCTGCCACAACGCAAGTTTGCTACCTCGTGTGCCTATTTTTATTTCCCTTCTTTTCATTATCTTGGTGGTATCCTTTCGCCAAATATTGCAGTCCCTATCCTTATAATAGTAGCCCCTTCCTCAATAGCCACCTCAAAATCATGAGACATGCCCATTGAGAGATGCTGCATCTGAAATCCGCTTTGAGAAAGCCTTTGTTTGATTTCAAACAGTCTTCTGAAGTAAGGTCTAACATCCTCGGGATTTTCAAAATATGGAGGCAGAGTCATCAAACCCTGCAACCTGACATTGTTGAGGCTATTGGCATATCTTACAACATCAATGACCTCGTCTTGCTGTATCCCATGCTTTGTCATCTCCTCTGATAGTTTTACCTGAATTAGTATGTCTTGAACCTTGCCAATCTTTGCTGCCTCCTTGTCTATCCTTTGAAGTATCTCTTTTGAGTCCACAGAATGTATGAGGTCAAATAGTCTGACCGCCTTTTGAACCTTGTTACTCTGTAAATGTCCTACGAGATGCCATTTAACATTTGTGTAGCCTTGTTCTTGTGCTATTACACTAAATCTTGATATCTTTTCCTCTGCCTCTTGAACCCTGTTTTCACCAAAAAACCTAATGCCTGCATCCACTGCCTCAATTATCCTATCAAGACTAAAGGTCTTTGATACTGCTAAAAGGGTAATCTCCTTTGGGTCTCTGTCTGATCTTAAGGCTGCTCTAAAGATTCGTTTGTATATGAGGGATAGGTTGTCCGTAATCATAAAGTTATTTTGATTTTAACAGAGAATTGCTTTTTTTTTCAGTCAAAAAATATATAATATATGACTGACAAAAATTACATCGGGGGACAACCATGGCAATGACCAAATCTCAGAATCTTCAAGATGCCTTTTTAAATCAGCTCAGAAAAGACAAAACCTCTGTAGTCATCTATCTTACAAATGGTGTAAGATTAAAGGGGATAATCAAGGGGTTTGATAATTTTGTTGTCTTACTTAAGGAGGCAACAGAACAATTAATATACAAGCATGCCATATCCACGATACTGCCAGAAAAGGCTGTGGAGATAAGGTTTGAAGAAAGTGAATTGGCAAATCAAAATTGATTAAAAGGAGACATTCTACATGCTAAAGGCACTGAGACATCATGCACGATATTTTTACTTCTTGTTTGTCATAGTGATTATAACATTCATCTTTTGGGGTATCGGCACTAAAGATGATAAAACCGTAGTTACAGTTGCAGAGGTGGAAGGCTATAAGATTACATCGGAGGAATTTTGGAGGAGTTATGAGACAATGCGTGATAATTACAGACAAATCTTTAAGGGGAACTTCTCAGAAGAAATAGAAAAATCAATCAATCTCAAGGAGATAGTTCTTAACAACCTGATAGACCAAAAGGCATTTTTAGTCATTGCTGATCAACTAAAGATCAATGTTAGTGAGAAAGAGGTGCAAGATGCAATCATAAGAGACCCTCGTTTTTTAAGAGACGGTGTCTTTAGAAAGGACATCTACTTCAGAACACTTGAGATAAACCGCATTAGACCAGAACAATACGAAAATGCCATCAAACAACAACTCATCTTAATGAAGGTAAGGAGATTCTTGGAATCATCGGCTGGCTCAATTGACAGCACAAACCCAGCAGACAAGCAAAATGAGATGACCATAAAGACGATGCTCATTCAATCATTCATTGAGCAGTCAAAACAGAGGATGAAGATTAAGATAAACAGGGAATTAATATCATAAAATAGGGGCTGATAAATGCTACAAGAAAATGTGCCATTAGGACTCACCTTTGATGATGTTTTGCTACTACCTGCAAAGTCAGATGTTATACCAAGAGAGGTAGATACATCCACAAAACTGACAAGAAACATAACCCTAAACATACCAATTGTAAGTGCTGCAATGGATACCGTCACAGAGGCAGAACTTGCTATTTCCATTGCCCGTGAGGGTGGATTAGGTTTTGTGCATAGGGCGATGTCTCCAGAAAGACAGGCTGGTGAGATTGACAAGGTCAAAAAGTCTGAAAGTGGGATGATAGTTGACCCTATAACCATATCACCCAATGCACCAATTTCGGATGCCTTGGCATTGATGCAAAGGTATAAGATTTCAGGTGTGCCAGTAACAAAGAAGGGTAAATTGGTGGGCATAATCACAAACAGGGACTTGAAGTTTGAAACACGATTTACAAAAAAGGTCTCCGAGGTGATGACGCATGAAAGACTCATCACCGCACCTGTAGGGACTGACCTTGAAACCGCAAAGGAGATATTGCACAAATACAAGATTGAAAAACTCCCTATCGTAGATGACGATTTCAACCTCAAGGGATTGATAACCATTAAGGATATTGAAAAGAGACAAAAATACCCTTCTGCCTGTAAGGATTTGTTAGGCAGGTTGAGGGTGGGGGCTGCTGTGGGCGTTGGGCAGGAGGCACTGTATAGGGTAGAATTGCTTGTAAAGGCAGGTGTTGATATTATCGCAATAGACACAGCACACGGACACTCCGAGGCAGTCATTAACACACTAAAGATGATAAAAAAGCATTTTGATGTAGATGTGGTTGCAGGCAATGTGGCTACAAAACAGGCAACAGAGGATTTAATAGAGGCTGGTGCAGACGCAATAAAGGTAGGGATAGGACCGGGTTCTATCTGCACAACAAGGATAGTGGCAGGTGCTGGTGTCCCCCAACTAACTGCCATCAAAGACTGCTATGAAGTGGCAAACAAATACAACATCCCCATCATTGCTGACGGTGGAATCAAGTATTCTGGTGATATCACAAAGGCACTTGCTGCTGGTGCAAGTTGCGTGATGATAGGTGGTCTCTTTGCAGGCACTGATGAGTCTCCCGGTGAGATAATACTCTATCAGGGAAGAAGTTATAAATCATACAGGGGGATGGGTTCTTTAGGTGCTATGCAAGAAGGTGCAAAAGATAGATACGGTCAAGAAGGGGTTGAAAAATCAAAGTTAGTGCCAGAAGGTGTTGAAGGTAGGGTGCCTTATAAGGGACCGTTGTCTCAAAGTATCCATCAATTAGTAGGAGGTGTGAGGTCAGGGATGGGATATTGTGGTGCAAGGACATTGGAGGAGTTAAGACAAAATGCAAGGTTCATTAGGATAACAAATGCTGGGTATCGTGAAAGCCATGTCCATGATGTGATAATTACAAAAGAGGCACCAAACTACAGGATTGAACAGTAAAAACTAAACTTACCTAAAAGAGAAATTGACTCCTGAAAAGGTGAAGATAAAAAAACAATAGAGTTTATAAATCGTTTTATTATACAATAATTAAACAATGGCACGGTCATTGCAAATAAAAATCACTGAAAGGAGGTGAAAGAAATGAAAAAGGTTTTAGCGTTGATAATCGCAGTAATCTTCACACTCACTCTAACTGTCTTTGCATTTGCAGCAGAGACCAAAGGCACAATCTCAAAGATTGACGGCAACAAGATAACCGTCAAAGACGAGGCTGGAAAGGAAAGCACGATTGAAGGTGATGCAAAGGGACTCAAGGTTGGGGATAAGGTAACAATCAAAGATGGTAAGATTGTAAAACCAAAGAAAAAGGCAATAGAAGGTTGCTAATCAATCTCAGGGCGGGGTAATTCTCCGCCCTTTCAAAATCTTCACACTTAAAAAAAGCATAATTTAAAAACCTGCCTGCTATTTAATCTTAAGGTATAAAGATTTTCATCTCTTGACCCTTTAACCACCAAAGCCTTAAATTAAAAGGGTGTAGTTGAAGATATCCCTCCCCTTAAAGTAAGGAGAGGTAAGTAGGGGTGAGTTTTGAACAACTAATTACCCTCTACCCCTTCATAATAAGAGGTGGATTTAACATCATCAATCTCTGTAAACAAAAGAGGGATTTGGCGTCTGTTATGAAAAGGCAGCGAGATATAAGATACATCACACAATTAGATAGCAAAAAGATTAGGGGTATTAGCACTTGAAAAAGATAGACACATCCTTTCCTACTATCATAAAGGTATTAGCCCTTGCGGTTCTTGGCTTTGTATTTAACCTCACACACATTACCCTATATGGAACCATACAGTTCATCTTTGGCGGCATCTTTGTTGTGTTTTCAATACTGCGTTTTGGCATGTTTTGGGGTACTGTCTGCGCCTTTTTGTCAAGTATTGCCACATACCTATTATGGGGACATGTATTTGGTGTTGTGTATTTTACATTTGAGGCGTTGTTTATAGGCTATCTCAATGAAAGAAAGAGGATACATGTCGTATTAGGTGATGCAATATTCTGGTTGACACTTGGTCTTGTCTTTATTTTTGTAACCTTCCGTCTCATCTTGGGACTTGAGATGGATTTAATAATCTCCGTGTATCTGAAGTGTTTTATAAATGGTATCTTTTATAGCCTTTTAGGGTCAATATTAGAAAATGCTGTAAGGGCTATTGAGTATTCAAAAGGACAGAGACAAAAGGGACTAACAGTAAGATATGTGTTTTTAGAGATAATCCTTGTTTTCATAATGATACCATTAGTGATATCCCTGCTACGACATAGCTGGTCTCATACCAATGATTTAGAAAAAGATATAAAGATGAATTTAGAAATGAAGGCATTTATAGTTCACCTCTTACAAAAAGAAGGGCTTCAATACCGTATTGATGAGATTGATAATATTGTCAACCACTCAAAAGTGCCAACCCTGCCTATGAAAAAGGTCTATGTATTTGTAACAAGCAAAGATGGCACCGTGCTAAATAAAGACAAGGCAGAGGGAGAGGCTTGGATTAAAAACTTACAACAAGGCAATATTACTGAAAAAGGTGATGATGTGTTTTTATGGTCACCAAAGGGTGTGCCTGCCTTAAAGGCATTTAGCATGTCAGCATTTTTCAAGGAGATTAAAGGAATACCTGAATCCCCCAACATAGTATTTTTAGTAACATACACTCGTGATTATCTAAATACCTATTCAAAAAATATCTCTAACATGATGTTTAATACACTAATTACAATGCTCATACTCATTGTATTAGCACATATTACAAGCAGGATGTTTACTAAACCAATCCAACAAATCGTAGAGACAGGTAAAACCATACCAGATAGGGTTATATCAGGCGATGATGTGAGATTCCAATCCTACTTCATATATGAGTTTGACTACATGGCAAAGGCAATGCAAGATGCCTTAAAAAAACTCATTGACAATTACAAGGAACTATCTCTGCATAAACAACAACTTCAACATCTTGTTGACGAACGGACACAAGAATTAAGGATTGCAAGTGAGCAATACAAAAACATCACCGAAAACATAAACGACATCGTCTATAGGTTAAACTTAAGACCCAAGATAACATTAGATTATGTAAACCCTGCTGTAACAGACATACTTGGCTATACCCCTGAAGAACTCAAAAGGGATTACAAATTAGTCTTAAGCATCGTTCATCCTGAAGACAGGCGGCGGTTTAAGGAATCACTTTTTATGACTAAAAACCGAGAAATCACTACATTAAGATGGGTAGCAAATAATGGAAAAGTAGTTTACCTTGAGCACAAAAACACATACAACTTTGATACAAATGCAAGGCTAATTAGCATTGAAGGTATTGCAAGAGACATCACAGAGAGGAGGAAATTAGCCGAACTCTTTAGAGAGAGTGCCAAGAGATTTAGGGTGCTCTTTGAACAGTCTCCTAATGCAATATTGATCATTGAATTGCAAAGGGGCATAATCATGGATGTAAACTCACAGGCAGAGAAACTCCTGCAAGACAGAAAGGTATCTATTATTGGTAGGCACTTTACATCCATTTTATCTGATAACTTCAAGAATATCGCCGCACAGGATATAAAGTCCTTTTTCATATCAGACAAAGACCGTATTGTCATAGACATCATCAGGGCAGATAAAAAGGTAGTGCCTGTAGAAGTAGTATCAAATGTTATAGAGATTGATGGCAAGCAAGCACTATGTAGTGTGTTTAGAGATATTAGTGAAAGAAGGAGATACGAGCAATTCATGAAAAATGCCCTACACGAAAAGGAGATGTTGATTAGGGAGATACACCACAGGGTCAAAAATAATCTTCAGGTCATCTTAAGTCTCATTAATATACAATCAAATACGGCTGATGATGAAAAGACCAAAAACATCTTGCAAGATTTGGATAGTCGCATAAAGGCAATGGCAATAGTGCACGAGACACTTTATCAATCGGAGGATTTAGCACAAATAGATTTATGTCAATATACAAATAAACTCATCAATTCACTCAATGATGCTTATGGTAGGTCTGATTTAAGAATAAGGGCTTCATGTGATAATATTACAATACCTTTTGAGATGGCAATAAGGATTGGACTTATGCTAAATGAGATGGTCTCAAACGCCTTTAAACATGCCTTTAAGGATGTGTATAATGGATTGATTGAAGTAAGGGCGTTTATGGTAGATAGCACGCGTTTTAGGATTGTTGTATCTGACAATGGTGTAGGCATAAAGGATGATTTTGAAAGTAAAAAGGGATCATTGGGTTTTCAGTTGCTAAATCTCTTAGTAAAGCAGATGTCAGGTGAGATGATGATAAAATCAGAAAACGGCACAGAGATATCAATAACAATAGGGTTAAGGTGATTTAGGATGAACAAAAGGATAATGATAGTAGAAGACGAGCCAATAACTGCACTTGCACTCAAGACCAATTTAGAGGCATTTGGTTATGAGGTAGTGGCAGTAGAGTCATCGGGAAGGGATGCAATAGAAACATGCTTAAAGGTAAAACCAGACCTAATACTCATGGACATTACCCTATCAGATGATATTGATGGCATCAGTGCAGTTAATGAGATAACAAGACATCTTGACATCCCATATATTTACCTTACTGCCCATACAGATGAAAAGACTATAAACAGGGCAAAAGAGACTGCACCATATGGCTATTTGATAAAGCCTATTGAACTTAATAGGCTAAAACATACCATTGACTTTGCTATTACCCGTCATGAGATGGAGCAAAGGGTAAAGGAATCAGAGGCAATGTTTAACTACCTTGCAAACGCCGCCCCTGTGATGATATGGATGTGTGATGAGAAAGGACAGGTAACATTCCTAAATGACCGTTATAGAGATTATTTAGGGCTTGAAGCCAATGACATAAACTGCAATAGTTTTATTGCCTATGTGCATCCTGAAGACATTGACTATCTAAATCTACACATGAAAGATGCATTTACTGACCCTAAAGAGAGTTCGTTACATTACAGGATTAGGGGTAAGGATAATAATTATCGCTATTTTTTAGACCACGCTATTCCAATCTATGATACCAAAGGGGTCTTTAAGGGTTATATCGGCTCAAATATGGATGTGGACGAAATAATAACACTTCAAGAAAAGGTCAAAAAACTGTCCTTCGTAGTTGAGCATGGACCTGCAGTGGTTGTTATTACTGACAAGGATGGAAATATTGAATATGTAAACCCAAAGTTTTCTGAGCTTACAGGATATTCATCAGATGAGGTAATTGGAGAAAATCCCAGAATACTGAAGTCAGGCTTGACTCCTCAAAAGACCTACGAGGAATTATGGAAAACAATATCATCAGGGGCTGTGTGGAGAGGTGAGTTATGCAACAAGAAAAAGTCAGGAGAGTTGTATTGGGAATTAGCCTTGATTTCTCCACTATATGATGGACACGGCAATCTGACAAACTTCATC
>JAOAGP010000045.1 GCA_026415695.1 Thermodesulfovibrionales bacterium
AAGACCGGGTGTAAAATTCAAAGATGCTGATTTGATTGGGATTCCATATCAACTGGTCATTGGTGAGAAGTCACTCAAATCAGGATATATTGAACTAAAAAGTAGACGCACCAAAGAGGTCACAAAGATTGGACTTGAAGATCCAGTCCGTGATATTGCCAGCATCCTGTAACAAGAAAGATAGATGAGACTCGCCCTTATTGATATCGGTTCAAATACGATTAGGTTACTTATCTGTGATGTTGGAAGCGATGGCAAGATCAAAAGGATAAAGCACAGACGAATTGTAACAAGGCTTGCAGATGGGATTGTCCAGACCCATAGATTAAATAAAAAAGGAAGGCAGGCAACACTAAAAGGGGTGTCCTCATTTTTACAGACATGTAATCTCTTAAATGTTGAAAAGGTATATGCAATTGCAACCAATGCTGTAAGAGAAGCCATGGATGGTCAGGAGTTTATATCAGAGATAAGTTCAAAGGTTGGTATTGAGGTTGAAATTATTAGCGGAGAACAAGAGGCAGACCTTACATATGAGGGGATAAAGGGATTCATTGATGAAAGTAGCACATCTGTAATAGTTGATATTGGTGGAGGTAGCACAGAGTTAATCTACATTGAGGGGATGAATATCTTAAAGAGAAGCATACCAATGGGGGTGGTAAAACTCAAGGATATGTTTCTAAAAAAAACACCTCCAGATAAAGATTCAATTAGACAGGCTCAACAATACATCATAGATTTATTAAAAAGCAACGGCATTTTTGATTTTAAACCTCAAAAACTCTTCATCACAGGAGGCTCAGCCACAACCCTTGCCAGCATTGACATGAAACTCAAAAGGTATAACCCAGATTTGGTTCATCTCCATAATGTCAGTTATGACAAGGTTGATGAATTGATTGAAAGGGTATCAAAGATGACTCTAAAAGAGATAATAGAAACTTTATGGGTTGATATCAAAAGGGCAGAGGTAATAATGGCTGGATTGTTACTCATAAAACATCTTATGAATGCTTTTAAAGTAAACCTATTTGTCGTAAGCGATTACGGTTTATTAGAGGGTTTGGCATTTAAAAAATCAATGGATATTTAATTCTAATAATGAGAACAGAAAAAAAACAGAATCTATTAAATGCATCAATGTTAGTGTATCAATACACAAGGTTTAAAACATGTTGTCAGTTTGCTAATCTATTTGCCTTTTTCTTTCCATTGTTGAAGGATTGTCTCGCCATCAGTAAAACCCTCTTTTAGGACTATCCTTTCCTTCTCAACATCAAAAATAAGGTATGCTCCAGAAATCCTTCCCCACCAAAACTGAACATACATCAATTTGTCGTTTATCCAGTGAACTTTTGTTTCATACTGTGCTGCAAAATTAGATATAACAATGCAAATAAGATAATCCCTTTCGTTAAAAATCCTTATTTGTAAAGACCAAGGTGGTGTTTTTGTAGTATCAGGGATATCAACTATAAACCAATAAGCCTTATTTGGAGAGTAGTTTTTAGAACCATCGTTTAGGAGTGGTTCCTTGATTTTTATGCGTGATATCTTTATCCTGCTGTCAAAATCTTTTTCAAGATCACCAAAAACCATTCTTGGTTCCTTCCATTTATCAGGTGATGTATGAAACCCATAAACGCTTGTTGTAGATGATAGGATGATAATTAGCAGTATTTTTAAAATGACTTGCATCAATATTTTAGTTGGTCGTTGAAACCCATTTCTATCAATTTATTGTTTCACATTGCTAACTGTGATTTGCAAGAATCTCAAACAATGTCAAGTTTTTTATTCGTTGACTGAAAAAGACCCTTATTGATATCATATAAGACTTGCCGGAGTGGCGGAACTGGCAGACGCAAGGGACTTAAAATCCCTCGGTGCTTAGCACCGTACGAGTTCGACCCTCGTCTCCGGCATTTCCCCAAAAAATCTATTTTCCTTGTTTACCCTCAATTATCTTAATCGTCATCTCCACCCTTTCAAGTGCGTTATCTGCCTTGTCTCTTGGTTGATTTACAATCTTATCTGCGACATCCATCCCTTTTACAACCTCACCAAATACAGTGTATTGTCCGTCTAAAAATGGGGTATCAGCAACACATATGAAAAACTGTGAGCCAGCACTAT
>JAOAGP010000025.1 GCA_026415695.1 Thermodesulfovibrionales bacterium
TTATGACATCATCAAGCCTTGCCCTTTCGCTATGATTATCTGTCAGGATGTTGACATGGATATTACCATCTCCTGCATGTCCAAAACACACTATCTGCACAGCATTTCTATCAGAGATTGAGACAAGATATAGCCAAGAATGTGTAGGCAGAGACTACATTGATGGTTTGAGCATGGAATTTAAAGACTGGCGCTTTAACATCAGATGTTCAAACACCGAGCCTCTCATTAGGTTAAATGTAGAGGCATACCAAAATGCTGACTTATGTCAAGGCAAGACATCTGAGATACTATCAATCGTTGACAAATATCTTGTTGGGGTTTAGTCTGTTTTGTGGGTCAAATATCCTCTTGATTTCTTTCATGATGGCTATCTGTCTTTTATCCAATTCCATTGAAAGATACGGTGATTTCGTTATCCCAATACCGTGCTCACCAGAGATTGACCCTCCAATCTTTAGAACCTCATTAAATATTTGTTTTATGACATCATCAAGCCTTGCCCTTTCGCTATGATTATCTGTCAGGATGTTGACATGGATATTACCATCTCCTGCATGTCCAAAACACACTATCTGCACAGCATTTCTATCAGAGATTTGATATAGGCTTTTGAGAATAACTGGTATCTTATCCCTTGGCACAACGATATCCTCGCTAACCTTGTCCTTTTTGAGATTGTAGAGGGCAGGTGAAATGGACTTTCTTATTGACCACAGGTTTTGTATTGAATAGGGGTCTTTTGCCAATGAAACATTGCCATTTAGGTTATTACAAATCATGGATACCTTATCAGCCTGAGCTTTTACTGTATGGTATTGACCGTCTAATTCAATAAGAAGACAGGCATTGGCATTGCTAAAATTGGATATACTGAGGTATTGACTTACTGCATCAATGCATCCCTTATCAATAAACTCAAGCGTTCTGGGGATGATATTTGACCCTAATATCCTATCAATAGCCTCTGAGCAGTCATCTGGGTCTGAAAACTCAACAAAGAGTGTAACAACCTCTTCTGGTTGAGGAAGGAATTTAAGCCTTACCTTTGTAACGATTGCAAGTGTCCCCTCTGATCCAATGATTAAATCCTTGATGTTATAGCCGACAACCCTCTTGTGAGTCTTACCCCCTACGGTCAATACGGTGCCATCCATCAAGACGATCTCTAACTCCATCACATAATCACGAGTAACACCGTATTTAATAGCCCTTGGACCCCCCGCATTTGTTGCCACATTCCCCCCAATACTACAAAAATCCATACTTGCAGGGTCAGGAGGGTAGAAGAAACCTAATAGGCTCAATTCCCTTTGGAGTGTGCCATTTAGGATGCCCGGTTCTACAAGTGCCATCATGTTTTTTGTGTTTATATCCAGTATCTTTTTCATCTTTTCAAGGCTCAAGATGATGCTTTCTCTGCTCTTTGGTATTGTAGAACCTGTCATAGCAGTGCCAGCACCTCGTGCAATGATGTCTAATCCCTTAGACTCTGCATACTTGACTATCTGTATGACTTGTTCGGTGTTTTTAGGCCAGATGATGAGTTTAGGTGTAGTGCCTTTTACCCACGAAGAATCCCTTGAATAACAGACAAGGTCTTCAATACTATCTGATTGTTCTATCTTTGATATATCAGCCATCAGTTTACCGTGTTTTCTACATCAGAGAATTGTAAGGCAAGGTATTTTGATACACCCGGTTCTTCCATCGTCACCCCGTAGATGTAATCTGCTATCTGCATCGTGAGGCGATTGTGTGTGATTATGATAAATTGTGTATTCTTTGAGAGGTTTTTGATCATCGTAGAAAACCTTTCAATGTTTGTCTCGTCTAATGGTGCATCTGCCTCATCAAGGATGCACAGTGGACTTGGTTTTATCAAAAATCCTGCAAAGAGTAAGGCAAGGGATGTCAATGCCTTTTCACCACCTGAAAGTTGATTGAGGTTTTGGTTTTTCTTGCCGGGTGGTTGTGCAAAGATATCAATGCCTGATTCAAGGATGTTGTCTTCATCCTGAAGTATTAAGTCAGCCTTTCCACCACCAAAGAGTGTTTTAAATACCTCATCAAACTTCTCTTTAAGTAGATTATATGCCTCCCTCAATCTCCTTTTTGTTGTATTGTTTATTCGGGTTATAGCCTCTTGCAGTTCTGCTATTGACTGCTCGAGGTCATCCTTTTGGTTTTGTAAAAAATCGTAGGATTTTTTGACCTCATTGTATTCATCAATCACATCTAAACTCACAGCGCCTATCTCTCTAATCCTTTCTTGAAGTTCATCTAATCTTTTGTAGTCATCTTCAGTCACTTCTCCTTCAGTATTTACATCGTTTAAATCAACCCCATATTTTTCCTTAATCTGTTTTTCAAGGTTTTCTTTGATGAGTGTATTTTGAAAGATGCCTTGATTTATCGCATTAATTTCAGACTTTATAGCCTCTAACCCTGTTATCAAGTCTTTTAACTTCGTATCTAACTCATTTATCATCTCTGATGCCTCTTGAATCCTATCCCTTGAGGCATCATAATCCTTACGATAATTGTTAATCTGTGTTATTAGACCTGATATAAGTTGTGTTGTATCCTGTATCTCCTTTTCATCGTTTTGGTTTGAAATCATAGCCTGCTCTGTCCGTAGTGAAAGGTTGGCTGAATTATCATCTATGTCTTTGATTGTCTTTTGTAAGGATTCTTTTTCTCTGTGGAGTGCTTCAAGTCTTTCTTTTAGAGATGCAGCCTCTAATCTAATACTTGTTTGTGCATCTTTTTGCCTTGAGATCTCCTCTCTTGTTTGAGATATCTCCTTTTGTATTGCCATAATCTGTTCTTGGAGTTCTTGTCTTTGTGCTTCTAAATGGTTTATCTCATCGGTTAGTGAGTTGATTTGTTTCTTTAATTCTTGTCTCTCTGATGCAATACTCATTAGTTCCATATCAATGGAATCCAGTCTCCTTTGTCGTTTTTGTAAATCGTTTGTATCCTCTGTTAATTTGTGTCTTAAGATGGATAACTCCTTATCAATCTGGCTGATATCCTTATCTTTTGCTGATAATTCATCTTTTTTTTGCTTGATTTCAAGGGTTAGTTCACCTATTCTTCCTTCCTTCTCAAGTATATCTTGTTGTCTGTCTTTTATTGATTGTTCTAATTCTCTAATCTCTCGCTTTAGTCTTAATATTTCACGCCCCTTGCCTGCAATTACAAAACCTTCTGGTGTTAAGACCTCTCCTTTTGTTGTTACAAAACCAGTGTTTTTGCAGGTCTCAAAGAGCTCAAATGCCCTTTTTATATCCTCTACCAAGTAAAATCTGCTCATGATGTTTTTTATCTGATTTGTCAACATCTCTTCTGCATCCACACTAACGATGTCTGCTAATCTCATACCCTCTTGCATTATTTCAACATTGTTGGTGTTGTATTTAGGTGAGACATACAAAATGTGAGTTCTTTTTATGTTTTTCTGATTAACCTCATCAACAATCCTAACAATGTCTTCGCTGTTTTCAATCAAGAGTGCCTCTAATGACTCATTCAACACTGACTCAACTGCATTTTCATACTGCTTATCAACATGTATCACATCAGATAACTTCTTATCTGTTAAACCGTCTGTGTAAACCAATTCGTGAGTTTGTAAGACCAACTCTTTGATAGATTGTAGCCTTGAGGTGTCTGCAGCAAGAGACTGTCTTTGGAGATTGACATTAGTCCTTAAGTCATCTATCTGTTTTGTTAAGGATGAAATGATTGATATTGCATTACCCTTCTCTGTCTTGAGTTTTTCAAATCTTTCTTGTTTAGTCTTCAAGGCTAACTCGTTATTCTTTATGTTTTCTTGTATGCTGTTTATTGTATTTGTAAGGGCGTCTTTGTCTCTTGTAGATATCTCTTCCTTGTAGTCAAGATTATCCATGTGAGAGAGTCTTTTGTGATGTTCGTTTTTTTTGTTGCTCAAGGTATCTGATATCTTAAACATCTCTTTTCTCATGCGTTCTGATGTTTCTTCTTTTTGAGATAGTTTTTTGTTTAGGTCTGTTATAATCTGATTTTGTTTTTCCTCATTGCTTGTAACTTCTTGGAATGATGTCTGGGTTTGAACAATCTGGTCTTGTAAGGACTGTAATCTTTGTAGTGATTCCTCTCTTTTTGTCTCGTTTGAATTTAATTGCTGTTTAAGTTTGTGAATCTCTGTTTCTCTGTTTTGTATATTTGTCTTAAGTATCGCTATCTTTTTTTCATATGATGAAAGTAGCCTTTCATCTGATTGTAGTCTTTGGGCAATACTATCCTGTAGCCTCTGGGTTTCAGCAATCTCTAATCTTGTCTTTTGTATCTCATTCTGAAGGGTTGATATCTCCGCATTTTTGGAAGTCTCTTCAATCTTCTTAAGTTGAAGTATATTTTCTAATCCTGATAATTCCTCCTTTGTTTTATTGTGTTTTGCCTTGTTAATCTTAATATCAAGTTCGGAGAGTTGGCTGTTGAGTTTTTTATATCGCTCAGCCCTTTTTGCCTGTCTTTCAAGGCTTACGACCTGTTTTTTCCTTTCAGACAACAAATCATTAATCCTTATAAGGTTCTGTTTTGAGGTCTCAAGTTTGGATTCTGCCTCTGCTTTCCTTACCTTGTATTTCATTACACCTGCTATCTCTTCTATCAAAAACCGTCTTTCGTGTGGTTTTGAATTAACTATATCGGAAATCCTCTGTTGGTCCAAGATGGAATAACTCTTGACATCAAGTCCGGTATCAAGGAGTATGTCCCTTATGTCTTTTAATCTACATGATTTTTTGTTGATGAGATACTCACTTTCTCCAGATCTGTAAAGCCTTCTTGTGAGTATAATCTTATCAGGTTCCTTGTCATCACCGTTAGATTTAGTGTCTGAGTTTGGATAAAGTAGTATCTCTAATGAGACCTCTGCCATTGCCTTTGGCTTTTTTGTTGCAGACCCTTGAAATATTACCTCCTCCATCTTATCGCCTCTTAAGGTCTTTGCACTCTGTTCACCAAGAACCCATCTAAAGGCATCAACGATGTTACTCTTCCCACAACCATTAGGCCCTACAATACATGTGATACCATTGTGCAGGGGGAAGGAGGCTTTTTCTGCAAAGGACTTGAAACCGATTAAGTCAATCTGTTTGATCTTCATGGTAAGACTTTAATTTTAAGTATGTGATTATCGTAGGGTCAAGTTATATTTTTGTTAATATAACAATAAAATAAATTTATTTGACCTGATAAGAATTATTGGTTTATGCTTCTTTGCAATTTTTCAAGTATTCCATGATGTCAGCAATTAAAAGCGTTTTTTGTCTTATAAAAACAATAAAAAAACAAGGAGGTAAGTATGCCGAAGAAGTATGAGACTCCCTTACTTGACGAGCTGGAAAAAGGTCCGTATCCGAGTTTCGTCAAGGAAATCAAAAAGGCAGCCGCGAAAAACGATATGGCTGCTGATGAATTAGGACAATTGGAAAAGTCCTACAGAACAAAGAGAGGTTATTGGAAGCACGGGGGAATTGTTGGTGTTTTAGGTTATGGTGGTGGTGTTATTGGAAGATACTCATCTTTACCAGATGAGTTTCCAAATGTTGCGCATTTCCACACAGTCAGAATAAACCAGCCAAGTGGATGGTTTTATACAACTGCTGCATTGAGAGAAATGTGTGATATTTGGGATAAATATGGCAGCGGTTTAACAAACATGCACGGTTCAACAGGTGATATGATACTGTTAGGGACAAGGACAGAGAACCTTGAAGCTGTTTTTGCGGAATTCTCATCTCGTGGATGGGATTTAGGCGGTTCAGGCTCTGCAATGAGAACACCGAGCTGTTGTGTAGGTCCTGCCCGTTGTGAGTGGACAAATATCAATACACTTGATATTTGCTATGAGATGACACAGGAATTCCAAGATGAATTACATAGACCTGCATATCCTTACAAATTCAAGATTAAGGTCGCTGGATGTGCAGTTGACTGTGTTGCTGCGATTGCCCGTGCTGACTGTTCAATCATTGGCACATGGAGGGGTCCAATACTCATAGACCAAGATGAAGTGAAAAACTATGCAAAAAAGGGCATGAACATAAAGGCTGAAATAGTTGACATGTGTCCCGGCCAGTGCATCAGCTACGATGGTAATGAATTGAAGATAGACAATTCAGAATGTAAAAGGTGCATGCACTGTATTTCTAAGATGACAAAGGCATTAAAACCAAGTGGCGAAAGAGGTGCGACAATACTTATTGGAAGTAAGGCACCGATTGTTGTTGGTTCATTGTTGTCATGGGTAATAGTTCCATTTATTAAATGCGAACCACCGTATGACGAGTTAAAACAACTCATTCGTAAGATGATAGAGTGGTGGGATGATAATGCGAAACCAAGAGAAAGAATTGGGGAGTTAATAGAGGCAAAAGGGATGAGATCATTCCTTGAGCACATTGGGGTAGATCCACAAGCAGCTCAGGTTAAATTCCCAAGAAAAGACCCATTCATCTTCTTCAAAGATGAAGATTTTGAAAAGGTTTATAAAAAGTAAAGGAGGAATAGATATATGTCATTACCACAAAGAAGAACAGATATAGGACCGCCTAAATATGACCAATTTTTACCACCAGTAATCAAGAAAAACTACGGTCAGTGGAAATACCACGAAAGGTTAAGTCCGGGCTCAATGGTCCATGTAGCAGAAAGCGGTGATAAGATATGGACAGTGAGGGTTGCATCTCCAAGGCTTTTGAGCACAGATACCATAAGAGAGTTTTGTGATATTGCAGACAAATACTGCGATGGATATCTAAGGTTTACATCCCGTAATAATGTTGAGTTTTTGGTCTCAGATGAAAGCAAATTGGCACCCCTACAGAATGAATTAAAAGAAAGAGGAATGCTGATGGGAGGAATAGGTCCTCATGTCAGTAATGTCATTCACACACAAGGATGGGTGCATTGTCATAGTGCTTGCACAGATGCATCAGGACTTGTAAAGTGTCTAATGGATGAATTAGCAGAATACTTTACAACAAAAGAACTACCCAATAAGGTGAGACTCGCAGTAGCATGTTGTGTAAATATGTGTGGTGCTGTTCACTGTTCTGACATTGCTATCGTTGCACTACATACTAAAGTGCCAGTAATCGACCATGATAAGGTCAAGAACATGTGTGAAATTCCAACTACAGTTGCATCATGCCCTACAAGTGCAATAAGTCCTGACCCTGCTAAAAAGAGCATCAAGATCAAAGAAGAAAAATGTATGTATTGTGGAAACTGCTTTACCGTCTGCCCTCCAATAGAGATACACAATCCTGAAGGTGATGGTGTAGCAATTGTTGTAGGTGGTAAGATTGGTAGTTTAAGAAGCGATCCAAAGTTTTCAAAAATAGCATATCCTTTCTTCTACAATGATCCTCCAAGGTGGCCAAAGGTCGTTGCAGCAGTTAAGAATATCCTTGAGGTTTATGCTGCAAATGCTAAGAAACACGAAAGGGTTGGAGAATGGATTGATAGAATTGGTTGGGAAAGGTTCTTCAAACTTGCAAATATACCATTTACTTTCCAGCATATTGATGACTTTACATTTGCAAGGGAGACATTTAGAACCTCTGCTGCATTTAAATGGTAGTTAAAACTTTAAATTAAAAGAGAGGTGAGTATTAAGGATGGATAAAGAAGAATTAAAAAATAAGATTTATGCCTTTATGGAGAAATACAAAGGCAAGAAAAAACTCAAAGAGAAGGATGTTTGTAAAGGTGTTGCAGAGGAGACTGGTGTAACACAAGACGAGGTTAAGAAGGCTTTGAGAGAGATGATTGATGCAGGAAGGTTGATGTATTCATATGGTGGTGGAGCAAGTTCGGTAGAGATTCCGAGCGAGGAATACCTCAAAGAAAAAGGGCTTGCATAAAGATTAACAGAATACACATTAAGGGCAGTCTATCTTTTAAAGGGGATAGACTGCCTTTTTATTTAAATAAGAGGTTTCATGCCAAGAAAAGGATTCACTGAATGCCCTTTTTGCAAAAGATATATTTCACCGCCAGATGATATAAAAACCTTCTTTGGAGAGATTTTGGGGGGTAGATGTATCTGTGGTGCGGTGTATGTTTATGATAGAGTTGGACGCAATTTAGGAGAGAGTTTTTTAGATGCCCTGTATTTTGCTAAAGGGGATTGGGATATTGGCAGCATGATTGAGGGTATTGATTATGAGACCTTCACAACAGGTTATGACTCAAGGACACAAAGGAGTTTTTATTTGCCTCCGACAAGTATAAGAGGCGGAAAACTCATCTTTTTGAAGACGAATGTAAACAATCAAACTAATGAGGTGCAATCTAAAACTAACATGACTGAAATCAATAAAGAGAAAACTTTAAATAAAAAAGACTCCATGAAAGAGGAGATAGTAGATGCCTTAAATGGCCAGAGATTTTCTGATATTGTTGAGATGTCTAAAAATGATAAGGGTATAATTAGGAGACTGATATCACTTAGTTACGATAAAGACACAGTATTGAGTTGGAGGGCTATTGAATCATTGGGCATTGTTGCTGGGGAGATATCAAAAACAAGACAGGATGTAGTGAGAGATACTATAAGAAGGCTTTTGTGGTATATGACCGAAGAGTCAGGCGGTATTGGCTGGAGCTCTCCAGAAATAATAGGTGAAATCATAAGGTCAAGTCCAGATGCACAAGGCGATATAATACCTATCTTGTGGTCACAAAGAAGTGAAGAGATGTTTAGGGCAGGAGTGATGAGGGCGATGTGGCGTATATCGGAGATAGACCCTAATCTTGTATCGTTTGTTCTTAACGAGGTTGATGAATGTTTAAATGACAGCAACCCTTATGTTAGGCTGTATCTCTCCTTGTTATTGCTAAATGTTGGTGATGAAATCTCTATAAAGAAGGCAAAGATTAATGAAGGTGATGTTACGAGTGTGCGGTTTTATTATGATGGAGAGTTACAAACCAAAACAGTAGGTGATATCATAAAAGGATTTTTAAACAACAAATTGAGAGTTTGAACTTTTGGGGTCATTTTTTATTAGACCCATAGTCAAGGTTATGCATTATAAATGTTTTTAGATGTTTTAATTCCATTTTTTTGTTTTTATCATCGCTTTTAGACAGATACTCTATGCGTGCTGATACATCTTTGTATGTTTTTAAGAGCCTTTGATATTTTTCTCTATCAGTCTTTATTGAAAAATCACCCGGGACATGCCACTTGTCCTTAAAAAATATCCATGATGCGAAGTCCTCAAGTTTGTATCCATCTGATACCTTTATCTCTGATTCAAGTATCATATCAGTAATCTTTAAGCCTTTTTCGTCTGCTATGATTTTATACTCTCCGCCAAAAGGATTTTCAACCCCCTGATAGTCCATATACTGCCATCTTGATATGGAGATTTGTTGTTTATTAATGTGGCAACTATCACAACTTCTTGCCTTTGTGTATGGGTGTGAAGCCTGCTGGAGTTCTACCCAAAGGAGATGTTTGTTTTTATCCTTGATGTCAAAGGTTCCTAATATGTAATATGCATCTCGTGTCTCATCATTTTGCCATCTAAACATTATAGAATCTGATGGTTTTACATCTGTTTTAAAATTGCTGAGACTGTGAGGCATGACCTTTATTGGCATCCATCTGCCAGTCTTGTCCTTCATGATAATTGGTGGTCTCTGTATGCCATAGTATAATGAATATTTCTTAAAGGGATTTCGTCTATTTGCAACATTGCCTTCTCCCCAAATAACAATCTGGTATCCCCGTAGTTCTGGCACATGACAGGTAGCACAATCTAAATTCTTATGAACACTCTTTGAGTGAGCCTCTTCAATCTCAAAATGACAATCCTGACAACCTGCCTTCCTCACCATGTCTCCCATGCCCTTTTTACCCGTGTGATGACAATCAGCACAGTGAATCCCCTTGAGATAATGTGTATCAGATACCATCCCAGTTGGTATTGAATAATCCCCTCCAATGTATGTCTCACCCCTTCTACTTTGCATAGCGCCAGGATGACAAATACTTGTTCCTCTTCCATAGCCTCCACAGGATCTTGATGATGGCCTTGCATTTATGTTGTGAATACCTTTTGTTTTTGAAGGTTCGTAATGGCAATCAAGACATCCTGCATGACATACATTGCAAAACCTTTGCTTGTCCATTGCCTGTTGATGACTAAATGGTATGTTTATCTCTTTTTGTATCTCTGCAGTGTTTTTAAAATCAAATCCAATACCCATAATCTTTTCTGATGGAGGGAGATCTGCAAAGGAGGGACCACAATTATGAGGTCCATAAGGGATGAGCCATGTCTTCATAGTCCTTTGGCGATAGTTTGTCCCCATAATTGTTGAGTTAAACTGTTTAAACTCTTGAGGATGACAGCCCGATCTCCCACAGGTCTTTTTTACGATATCTGGGGAGTAATTGAAGGTAGTTTTATCTCTATCATGCCACAATATGTTTCTAATATTGTCATTATCAAGGGGTAACATATCTCTTATCTCATCATTACCTGAAGGAATTAGTGGCATCTTTATTTGTGTTCTCTTTGTTATAGAGCCATCGGTATTTACATAAAATGCTGATAACATACCTTTATGAGCCTTGTCTTTGTCTTTTTTAGACGCATCACCTAAATGACAGTCTTGACATCGGATATTCTTATGACCTGACTGGTTTTCTACATCCTTTTGTGTTACAACAAGGTGAGGATATCCAAGGGAGTTCATTTTATCTTTATCTGAGTGGCACTTTAGACACTCATTAGCCATCTCACCATAGGTTTTGTAAAATACTAAAACAATGACAAGTATAAATTGGAGTATAAAGAGGGCTAAAAACCTTAAACTAAAATACTCACTAAGTTCGCCTATCTTCATTAGGGAGTTTGAGTCTTATTACTGCACCCCTGTCACCGAGTTTATCAATTATCTTGCCATTGAAATTTATTTTAATACCGCCAGCGTTTCCTATGAGCAATGAAAAAGAGGAGTTTGCATTGTAAGATATCGTATCGCCGGGATTAAGGGTTATCTCCTTCTTTTCCTTGTTGTCAATCAAAACCTGTATCCAAACCTTATCCGTAGCAATGAGGTTGAGATTATGTCTTGTTTTGTCAGTTGTTGAATCAGTATTTGAAACTGTGGATGATATATCTTGTAAGGGTTTTTGAATCTGACTACTTGTTGTCTCAAGATTGTTTTGTGGTGTTAATGTATTGTCAGCATTTAGGGGTTTTTCAGGTTCTTTTGGGGTATCAAGTGGTGGAGGGGGTGTGTATCTAACAATCTCTTTTATCTCTGATTGTCTTGATTGATGCCACAAGATTAAGGATATTACCCCTACAACTATAACTATGAGTATTGAAACATTGAGTAGGGGTTTGTAGTTTATCGTTCGTTTAGTTTCATCCTTTGTGGGAGGTATCTTTTGAGGTTCATCAATCACAGTAACTGGTGGTTTATCTTGAGTATGAGAGGTTTTTGTGTTTTGTTTTGTTAAAAAATCATTGTATCTTGAAAGGATACCTTCATCACTAATTTCCAAAAACTTTGCATATTGTTTGATGTATGCCTTTGTATATACCTCAACAGGTAGCCTTTGGAAGTCTTCATCCTCAATAGCCTTGAGATAAGACTGCTTTATCCTTGTTATATCAGCAATCTCTTTTAGGTCTTTGCCAAGCTTTAATCTTTTTTCTTTTAAATCAGACATAACATGTTAAAATAACATAAAACAGTGTCAAAAATCACATTTTAGATGTTTTTTGTTTGATAAAGGACGAAATTAAGTGCCATCTAACCATAAAAACAAAAGACCATTGCTTCATTTTCTTGATTCGCAATCTATAGATTATGATACTGATGTGCTTCTGTCTAAATACTCATATGTCAGGATAGGAGGGCCTGCAGATCTTTTTATCAGTCCAAAGATACATGAGTTGCCACCGTTAATGATGTTGATAAATCAATTAGAGATTCCCTATCACATATTAGGGGGTGGAACAAATACCCTCTTTGATGACGAAGGTTTTAGAGGAGTGGTGATATCATTAAAAAATATCAAGGGTTTATATCACGATATTGAAAACAATGCATTAGAGGCATGTGGTGGTGAGGGACTTCAAAGGATTGTTTTTTATGCAGAAAGATACGGATTAGGTGGTGTTGAAAGGCTTGCAGGCATTCCGGGTAGTATCGGTGGTGCAATCAAAGGGAATGCAGGTGCATTTGATATGGCAATTAGTGATGTATTGCAAGACTTGGAATTAGTAGATATTCAAGGTCAGGTATCATATCTTAAAAGGCAGGATATATTGTTTTCATACAGGCAATCGGGGATACCGAAAGACTGTGTGATTACTAAGGCAAGGATAATGGTAACACCGCAAGACAAAGATATTGTAAAGGAAAAAACGAGGCAATCATTAAGGCAAAAGAGATTAAGCCAACCTGTAAGTCAAAGGTCTTTAGGCTGCGTGTTTAAGAACCCTCAAGGTCATTTTGCTGGAAGATTAATAGATGAGGCTGGGTGTAAGGGGATGTCTGTTGGAGGGATAGTTGTTAGCCATAAACACGCTAACTTTTTTATAAATGTCGGTAATGGCACTTCAAGTGATTACAAAAGACTTATAGACAAGATTAGAGAAAGGGTTTTTAAGACATTTGGTATTAGTCTTGAGTTAGAGATTGAGGTGGTCTCTCTGACTACTTGAGTTTAGAGAAGTCTGCTACCTTAAGGCACATCTCTTTAATAGCATTTACAAGGGATAGCCTATTGTGTCGTATCTTTTCGTCCTTGTCCATCACTAATACAGTGTCAAAGAAGTTGTTTATGGGTGTTTTCAATGAGTTTAAAAGTGCGATAGATGATGAGAAGTCAAGTTCTTTCACAGATGTATCTATCTTTTCACTAATGTCCTTGTAACCTTGAAATAAGGTGATCTCGGCATCTTGTGTAAGTAATTTTTCATCTACGATGTAGTCAAGGTTGTCTTTAGGTGCAATGTTGTTTACACGCTTTAGTGCAAGGCTTAAATCAATGTAAAATTCCTCACTTTTGAATGAAACAAGTGCATCAGCCCTACGGATTATTGTATGAAGTGGAAATCTATCAAAATATGGTATTACGGCATCGATTATATCGTATTCATAACCCTTATTTTGCAAGTAAAATTCAACCCTTTGTCTAAAGAAATCCAAGATGTTTTGAAGGGTTTCTTGGTTGGTATTGTTGTTTAATGCTTGTTGAAGGATGTCAAGGATGTTGAAATCGTATCTTTGTTCAAAAAGCATGCTTACAATACCATAGCATTGTCTTCTTAATGCAAATGGGTCTTCTGTGCCTGATGGTATCTCGCCAATTGAAAAGAAAGAAACGATGTTGTCAATCTTATCAGCAATACTTAAGATGCAACCAGTATGTGTTGATGGTATTGTGTCATTTATATTTTTAGGTAGGTAATGCTCCTTTATCGCAGATGCAATCTCATCACTATAACCAGCGTGTTTTGCATAATAACCACCCATTATACCCTGTAATTCTGGAAACTCTCTGACTACACCTGATACAAGATCAGTTTTACAAAGTGTGGATGCAACAAGTATATCTTGTAATAGTGGGGGGGATACAAGATTTGCTATGTATGATGCAATCTCTTTGATCCTTTGTGTCTTATCAAATAGGCTACCCAAGTCTTCATGGAATACAACCCTTTTGAGTGTATCTAATCTTTCGTGAGGTGGGGTTTTTAGATCCTCCTCAAAGTAAAAACGGGCATCCTCAAACCTTGCCTTGATAACCTTTTCAGCCCCTTTTCTGACTGTATTAGAGTTATCAGACTTGGTATTGCTTATCACTATAAAACTGTTTGTGAGATTTCCATCGGCTTTTTTCAGGGCAAAATACTTTTGATGGTCTTTCATAACGATAATTAAAAGTTCTGGAGGTAAGTTTAAATATCGTTCATCAAATCCGCATAGCACAGCCTGTGGATACTCAACAAGGTTGCATACATGCTCAATGAGTTCATCGTCTTGTATGAATATGGCATCAATGGATTCTGCAATCTTTAGTGATGAGTTTGTTATCATCCTCTTTCTTTCATCAGTGTCAAGTATAACAAAATTGTTTCTCAGTAAGTTGATATAAGTCTTTGTATCTCTAATCTCAAATGATGCTGGAGATAGAAACCTGTGTCCTTTTGTCATATTGTTGCTTTTTATGTTTTCAAGTTCAAATGTAACTTTTTTGTTGTCATAGATTGCCAGAACCCATTGTATTGGTCTAACAAATCTAATCGTCCCCATACCCCATCTCATTGATTTTGGAAAATGTATTGACAAGATGATATCTTTTAAGACATTTGCAAGCAGATCGGTAATCCTTTGAGGTTGTTCTGTAATCTTTGCGTAGAGATACACACCTTTGCCCTTCTGTTTTTGTTCCAATTTATCAGCAGTCAATGAGTTGTTTTTTAGAAAGGACTCGCCCGCTTTTGTCAGATTACCATCAGCGTCGTATGCAACAGATACAGGTGGTCCCCACAACTCCTTTTCTGATGCTATTTGAAACTCAGAAATACTGACCAAAAGTGCAAGTCTGCGAGGGGTGCCGAAGGTTTTTATATCTGAATAGTCAAATCTATAGTCAGTAAATAACTTTTCAGCCTGTTCTTTTAATCTATTAATCCCAAAGGAGATAAAACGAGCAGGTATCTCCTCGGTGCCTATCTCAAGCAAAAGTTGGGGTCTATTTTGAGTGTTCATTACTTTTTAAAAGGGGGAAACCCATCTCCTCTCTCTGTCTGACATATCCTTCAGCACACATCTTTGCTAATGCCCTCACCCTTGCGATAAAACCAGTTCTTTCAGTAACCGATATCACGCCTCTTGCATCAAGGAGATTGAACACATGTGAGCATTTTAGACAATATTCATAGGCAGGGTAGACAAGATTTAACTTGTTTAGCCTTTTACATTCTGATTCAAATGCGTTAAACTCGCCAAAGAGCATATCCACATTTGACTCATCAAAGTTAAACCGTGAAAATTCTATCTCTGTAATCTTGTGTAGGTCTCCATATTTGATGTCCTTATTCCATTGCAAGTCAAATACATTTTCAACATCCTGCAGATACATTGCTATTCTTTCAAGTCCGTATGTGATCTCAAGGGAGACAGGCATAAGGTCAAAACCACCTACTTGCTGAAAGTATGTAAATTGAGTTATCTCCATGCCGTCAAGCCAAACCTCCCAGCCAAGACCCCATGCCCCCAATGTCGGAGACTCCCAGTCATCCTCAACGAATCTGATATCATGTTTTAGAGGGTCAATACCTAAATGGGCAAGGCTTTCAAGATAAAGCCCCTGACTATCTTGAGGTGATGGTTTTATGATTACCTGATATTGATAGTAATGTTGGAGTCTGTTTGGATTTTCACCATATCTGCCATCTGTGGGGCGTCTGCATGGCTCAACATAGGCAGTTTTCCATGGTTCAGGACCTAATACCCTAAAGAATGTTGCGGTATGGAATGTTCCAGCCCCCACCTCAATATCATAAGGCTGAATAAGTAAACACCCTTTATTTGCCCAGTAACTGTGGAGTTTGAGGATTATATCTTGGAAATACATAGGGTGCAAATGATATAGCAAACCCTTGCTCTTTGTCAAATCACAAACTAATACTATCACCTACCAAAGCCTTTAAATTAGACCCCTTTTAGCATATTTCAGGTTTGACACAAAAGCAACACACACAATTACATGAGATGGATGAAATCAGCCAAAAATACTATTTTACAGATGGATATTATGTTATGTCGGGTTATATGGTTTGGCTAACTAAATCTATATATTCGTGCTTTCTTTGTTTGATAATGTGTTCAAGTTCTTTACCACTGTTTTTTATCTTACTCTCAATCTCATATCTATTAGAAGATATTGAATCTGTATCATAATCTATATTGCCTTTATCCATGATTGTGGTATTGAGGTAATCGCTCAGTAGTATCAAAAACTCATCGTTAGAGGACTTGAGATTGAGTCTTTTATTGATGGATTCAACCGATTTTTCAATGCCCTCAATATTTAGTGATATTTCTGCTTGTTTGACCGCTAAACCAATAATCTCCTTCCAACCCCTTACGGTTTCATGGGCAGATGCATAATGAGGTTGTTTAATGCCTAATTCTTTGCTCAGCAATTCCATCTGTCGTTTTGTTTGGATTACAAGTTGGTCTATATCTAATCTCAATGCCTGTAAGGCGGTATCTTTAATCTTTTCTAAAAAGACGATGATATCAACGAGCAATGGGGAGTCGTGAATACCAATCTCTTTGTAATACTTCATAGTGGCAATAACACGCTCGGGAGTTAGTTTACAGACATTTTGTAGTAATAATTCAGGTATTGGTCTGTCATAGAAAAATGACTTGAATTTATCCCTGTTCCACGCCAAAAGTTCATATACCCTAATCTTTTCTAAACCAATCTCAACCTCACCTAGAAACCTTGATGATATATAATCCCCGCTTCTTTGCATGGTTTGATGAGATATTGCTATCCATGTATTAAAGATCTTGTTGATAGGTTCAAGTTCCTCTGCTATATGAACTGCTTCACCCATAAATGTATATTGCAACCTTTTTTCAGACCCCATCTTGCCTGCATAAACCTCTCCAGTGTTTATTCCCATCCTTGCGGTAATCTCAACACCGTATTTCATGAGTATCATGTGTTTTACAATCTTTAACTCCTGTTGTTGCATCAATGCTGCGTAGCATGCCTTCCAAGGATGATTACTGTCTTGTAACGGCACCCCAAAGCCTGCTTTGATTGCATCGCCTTCATACTTGTCAATGTATCCGTCAAAAGACATTATCACATTGCTCATTGCAGTAAGATATATGTTTAGTATCTTGGATAACTCTTGGGCAGTCACACCTTCAGATATTGTGGTAAATCCAGAGACATCTGACGAAAATATAGTTGCATCCCTAATCTCACCAGTAAGTGATACGGCATCCTTTTTGTCTTGTAACATCCTTAACACCTCTGGTGATACCATCGTAGAAAACAGGTCTTTTACCATCTTCCTCTCTTTGTATTCTTCAAAGTATCTTAAAAAAATGGTCAGACAATAACCACCAAGAAGCGTAATCACAAATGGGGAGATAGGTATCATTAGATTTTTGGTCTGAAATGAAAACCATGCTATAGTTAGATGAAGTGAGATTAAAAGTAACAACAAACATGTTCCTACAATTGGTGTAAATCTAATACCAAACAAAACAGCAAGGCAAACATAGATAATAATGAGTATTATCTGAGTGTAAAAAGGTATCTCCTTGATGAAATTCTCTGTTATTATTGTGTTTACAGCCTGTAGTGGTATGTCCAACATAGGATGTCTTTGCATGACAGGTGTTGGGTTTTGTGAGGTTAAACCAGTCGCAGTAAGACCATAAAAAACTGTTTTATTATCAAAAAATGTGGGATCAATGCTTAATCTTTTGTTACCAATGGTGAGTTCTTTTGGACCTTCAAAATACAATGGTCTTACCCTGTCTAATAGACCTTTTTTATTGGCATAAAGAAGCAGTAATCTAACACAGTAGTTATGATAGGAAATGTCTTCTTGTTTAAATGATATTTTGCTCTCTGTTATTATCTTTTCAACATCAACCGTGCCTTTTTTTGAAATCTCTCTTGCTAAAAGGTTGTTTATGTAGATTTTCTTTGCAAGTGCATAGAAATCGGGATTGTTTACATCTAAACCCAAAGACTCTAACACTTCATCTATGCTATATGGTGTGTGTGTAAAGTAGTATTCCATCAAGAATGATAAGAATGTGATTGTTGCAAGGTTTTCTGCCTCATTTTGTTTAAGTAGCCCGACCCTGTTTGCAAGTGCAATAAGACTTGCATGAATCTGGTTTATGTCAGGTGTAGTTTCAATCTTTACACCCTTGAGACTATCCTTTAACCTCTGCAAGACAATATATGATGACAAGAGATTAAATGGTATATGTGTAAATGAACCTTCATAGTCGCCTGCCCAATTGATTAATATCTGACCGTAGGAATCATGTGGGATTAAGAGGGTCTTTTTGTCAGAGACAAGAGATATATGATTATCAATTATCTTAACCTCTTTAAATCCGCCTAAATCCATAGCAACTTTAAGTGCAATTGATGGGTATGCCGTATTCTCATAGCGAAACAATAGAGGATATCTCCTTACTGTGCCGTCAGCATCTGGTGTGAAGACATTTAAACCAACACCATAAACCCTTTCCTGAAGTATCTTTAGAGGTGGGGTAATAGAGATAGCTTGCATAGCATTTTTTGAGGGTATAGGGAGAGCCTCGTTTTTTAGGTAGTAAGATAGATCTTCATTGAGGATATAAGTGTTTTGGGCTGTTTCTGATTTGGTAGTAACAGGGGCTGTAAGGTATATATTGTCTCCTATTTCTTGTAATGTTTTTATTAGATTATCTGGTCTCTTTTCAGAGACTATCTCACTTATTAATGCTACAGTTTCTTGTCCTGATGATACCCTTATGGTTTTAGCCTCTTGTTTTGGGATTGAGACATTGGGCATCTTTGAGAAATCGATATCGGTTGCAATGATGTGCCTTGCATTGTGCATGTCAAGAAACTCAAAGATGTATTTATGGATTGACCAACTCCATGGCCATCTGCCAACTGTGGTGATTGCAGGGTCATCAATATCAATAGTGATAAGGTGATGCTCAATCCTTAAGTCTTTTTTGTGCCTAAATCCAAGGTCATAAAGCCTATTTTCAACACGCTCAAAAAGATTGAGTGAGTGTGTAACTGTGATAACCCAAAATACCAATATTGCTGTGATGATAAACTTTGTGTTCTTGTCTTTGATTATTTTTTTTGAAAGCATCCTGTAACCTTATTTCTTTGTCTGTATAAATTCCCCCTGCCATGAGGTATCTGGGGGTTTTGTTTTGTATTCCTGTATTCTGCTTATCATCAGCATAGATGGTTTATCTGTTTTATCAAGAAGGCTTGCCTTATTAAAGGTATCAATCGCATCATCCCACCTTCTCTGCCAGTAAAGTTCAAGTCCTTTGCCAAAGATATCAACTATCTCCTTATGGGTTGGCTCACCTGCAAAGGCGATTGCCTCGAGGTATTTGTCTATGTTTATACCCTTTATGAATGTCCTCAATGATGCATCATAGCGTTTCTTGTATTCCTCAATCATATCATCTACATCCTTAAGAGAGGTCATTGAAATATCTTTATCAATCAGATTGGATCTTATTTTCTCATCCATTACCTCTGCCCTTTTAAGCATTACCTTAAGCCTTCTGTTGAGGGCTTCAAGTTTTAAAGACTGTTCGGCATCTTCAGTGTGGGATTTATCTATATAGTTTGATATAGTTTCAATGTTTTGTGCGATTGTGCTGGTGATTTGTGTAAGTGGTAAATGGGTAATGGTGTTTGTCAATCTGCAGACATTTGAGGTCTCAAGACATCCATTTAAGACCTCTTTGATATAATCAAGACATAGGATAATGTGTGCGTTAGTAATGTTGCCCTTAAAAAAGTCTCTAATCTCTTTTGCAAATGCTACATGATTTCTTTCATACTCCTTATTCCAAAAATCATAATATCCTACAATGCAGCCTGCAGGTATTTTTGCCCAAAGGGTAAAAGGAGACTCAATGGTTTTCTTGCCTTTTACAAATTCAAGGTATCCATCCCGTTTCCAGCCAATAACATCGTAAAGTTTAGTAGGAACGGTCTTACCCTTAAGGAGTAGTTTATCAAGTGGTCTTGCATAGACGAAATCCTCTATTAGTTTAGCAGTCTCTTCTGATACTATTGGGTATCTTGATTGGTAGATACTATTTGCTGCCATGAGCCTTGCAGATGTATTTACAGGGTCTCCCATCACTGTATATTGAAATTTGCTTTCTGACCCCATATTACCAGCAGATACATAACCAGAGTTTATCCCAATGCTAACATTTGCATCCATCATGTAAAACTCTTTGATATGATGTCTGAATGCATTGATAAAAATGACCTGTTCTAATGATGACAATGCACATTTGATGTGATTGTCCTTGTCCTCTAACGGCACGCCAAAATCTGCCATAATCACAGCCCCTTCATACTTGTCTATGTAACCATCGTAATCCATGATTATCTGACTCATTGGTGTAAGATAGTATGACAAGACCGTTGGGAGTTCTTGTGGGTTAAGGGTTTGGATTATCGGTTCAATGCCTTCAATCTTTGAAAAGTATATCGTTGCAAATCTCCTTTCACCTGTTAGTGCAAATGCAGAGGGGTTCTTCTCCATCAATGTCAACACCTTTGGCGATACCATGGCTGAAAAGATTTGTCTTATCTTTGATCGTTCACGATAGACGGTTAAGACCTGAAATACAAGGCATATCACATACGCACTGAGTAAGGCAAAGATAGGGATGACTACCTCAACCCACTGTCCTTTTATCACCCAAAGAAAATATGCAACAACTAAAAAGACTATTAGCAGGACTATTGACAATGTCGTTGTCTTGGGGACTGTGGTTTTTAGACCGATTAGACATATGATAATGGCAAATGCAAAAGAGATGTAGTATTTGAGATGTGGTTGTGGATAGGTTAAAAACTGTTCTGTTTTAAACATATTGATAACATTTGCATGGTAAAAAACCATTGGACATGATGGTTCAAAAGGTGTTGGGTTTAGGTCAATGGTGTTCTTTCCAGTAAGTCCTATGAGTATAATCTTGTCTTTAAGTTCGGTTGGAGATATCTCTTTATAAGTCCCTTTTATCCTTGCCTTAAGCATTGGTGTTACATAACCATCATCTTTTGAGATGTGTTTTAGTATTTCGTTTATGTCTTTATCAGGTAAGAGGGCTTCTTGTATTAGTCTCTTTTTTACAATCTCTAACCTTTTTTGTTGAGATAGTCCTTTAGTATCCTTTAAGTAGTCTTTTGCCTTGTTGAAAAGGTGAAGATGTATGATGTCTTTAAAGGATATGTGAGTAAATGAATTGTCTGCTGTATCAACCCAGTTAAGAAGTGATTGGAGATTTTTGTCTATTGACAATTCTATGTTTGGCTTATTGTATCTGCTAAATATTATCTTTTCAGATGGCACTATCTGGGATTTGTCAATCTTTATATCAAACAAATCTACTATCACAGGGAGTGTAAGTGCGTTGAGCATGTATCCGCTATAGTCTTTAAAAAGTATGAAATTCCTTACAACCCCGTCTTTACTGTATCCTGGTTGAGCAAAGCCGTGTCCTTTTGATGATGAAAGGAGGTCAAAGATTGGTGGGTCTAAATCTATGGATTTATAAAGGTGATTTTTGAGGTGTTCATCTGTCTTTTTTAGGGATGACAGGATGTATTTAATACCTCCCTTCTTTTCCTTATCAGATTTATCAAATATTGCCTTTGATGTCTCATAAATCATATCACGAGGCATATCCTTTGAAGGATCCCTTGATGGATACGCAAGATAGACATTGCCTGCTTCTTTTATAGCCTTTTGTAGTTCTTCATCGTAATCAACAATCCTCAGAGGGTTTGTTGTTACAGAAGGTGCTTCGTGTTCAGAGAAAAACACATCATAGATAATGTATCTTGTCTTAAGTGGTGCAAGTGTTTTAAGTAGTGCAACTTGATACCTCCTTGACCATGGCCAATGCCCAAATAGTTCTAAGGATTTATCGTCTATGTTTATCATCACAATATCTTCTGATTGCTGTATCTTGGGTCTTAAGTTGTATCTTATATCAAGCGTTAGAAGTTCTATTCTTTCAGAGATTGGGAATAAATCAAATAAGATGGTGAGACTAAAAGCAAAGATGCCAAAGGATATCGCGATAAACAATCTTGAATGAGTTTTTTTAATAAGATTTAAAAAAGCGGTAGTATCCATTATGGACTACTTGTAGATTTTAGACTTTTATTGGATTAAACTGTATGGACTATACATCGGCAATTGTGCTACCTAAGACCTGTTCAAGTGTGATAATGCCTTTTCTTGCCTTTTCTATGGCATCCATTCTGAGAGTCTTCATGCCTGTTTCTAATGCAACCTTCCTTAATTCATCAGTGCCTGCATTTTTGATAAGGAGATTTCTAAGATGCTTGTTCATGAGCAAGACCTCATATATTCCAATCCTTCCTTTATAACCAGAGCCATCACACTTTTCACATCCCCTGCCAATATAAAGGGTCTCTCCTGCCTTTATATCTCCCTTTGATAACTCCTCTTCCTCTGGTGTAGCGATGTATGTATCCTTACAAAGTGGGCATATCTTTCTAACAAGTCTTTGGGCGCATACCAATACCAACGAATCTGCTACAAGATAGGGTTCAACTCCCATCTCTGTTAATCTTGTAACCGTTCCAACTGCATCGTTTGTATGAAGCGTTGAAAACACCATGTGTCCTGTAAGGGATGCCTCAACTGCAGTCTTTGCTGTCTCAAGGTCTCTTATCTCACCTACAAGTATGATGTCAGGGTCATGTCTCATAAATGCCCTCATTGCTTTTGCAAATGTATATCCTGCAGCGGGGTGTATGTTGCTTTGGATGATTTGCCCTCCTAATGTGTATTCAACGGGGTCTTCAGCAGTGACTATCTTTACATCAGGGGTATCAAGTGTTTTAAGTGCAGCAAACAGTGCAGTGGATTTACCACTTCCAGTAGGTCCGACATGAAGTATTATGCCATATGGGGCATTGAGTGCCTCTTTGTATAATTTCATACTGTATTCACTAAAGCCAAGCATCTCAATGTTGAGGATTGAACTCTTTTTGTCCAATATCCTCATGACCACATCCTCTCCATGTGGTGTAGGAACGGTTGAAACACGGAGGTCAATCTCAACGGAGGGATTGTATTTTGTAAAATCAATCCTACCGTCTTGAGGTTGTCTTTTTTCATCAATCCTCATGTCACACATTATCTTGTATCTTGTAATCAGTGCATCTTGGGCATATTTTGGGACCCTCATCACCTCAACAAGATCACCATCAATACGATATCTAATCCTCAAGAAGTCTTGGGCTGGCTCAAGATGTATGTCGGATGTCCTTTTTCTAAATGCCTCTTCTATAATCTTATTTGCCAACATGACCACAGGGGCGCTATTTTCAGTGGCATCATCCTTCGTAACTTCAGCCACCTCAACCTGTGTTTTATAAGTTTCTTTAACTTGGTCAAGTATACTACCGATGCAGACCTCATCATGCTCCTTTTCTTTAGGGATGGCGTAAAATTTATCTATGGCAGCAAACATGCTCAAAGTAGAGGTCATGATTATCTTGACATCCTTTATCCTGAAGCGCGCATTTCTGTAAATACGAGTTATCTCGTCAAGTGCTATAAAATCTCGTGGTTCTACCATTGCAAGATGGAATATCTCGTCTTCGTATTTAAGGGGTAATACCTTGTAATTTTTTGCATATGCTGGTTTGATGTGTTTTAAAAGGTCGCTTGAAAGAGGGTAATCAGCAATATCTGCATATTCATAACCAAGAAATTCTGCCTTAGCTGGTAGTAATTTTTCTTCGGAGATACCAGATTCAATCAAAATCTGCTCAATGTTTTTCCTGTCTTTTGATGCCTTTAGTATTAATTGTTGAAGCTTGTCTTCGGGTATTATGCCCTTTTCTACAATGATCTGCTCAAAACTCTTTCCTATAATCTTTTTGTGGCTTATCATAGACTTCTTGTAAAGATGAGTATAATCTTGCTTACCTTTCCACTGTCGTCGTGGTATGGAATTACCTTTACCTCAACCATCGGTAGATTTGCTACCATTTTATATCCCTTTTCTAAAACTTCAATCATCTTTTCTTGCAGTTCTGTTTTTTCAAGGTTAGTGAAGATATCAAAAAAGTTGACCCCAATCATATTACTGATGCTAAAACGCATACCACTCATGGTCTCAATAAATCTGTTTGCCGATACTATATTAAATTTCGTGTCAACTATGCATATCCCTTCTTCAATGTCATCCATTATGTATTCTCTCAATATCCTTTCCTGCTCAATCATCTGATACAAAAAAGCATTTTTAACAGCAATACCTAACAGATAGGTCAATTGCTCAATGATATCAAGGTCGTTCTTTGTAAACCCACCTTCTTTATTGAGTGCCTGAAACACACCAAGGAGTTGACCATCAACCTTATCAGGTATTGGTATTATCAATACACTTTTTGTCTTGTATCCGCTTTTAGTATCCCAACTTTTGTCAAATACCAAGTCTTTATCAATATTAGAGAGTTCTTTGTCATCGTAAGCATCTTTTATCACCACAATCTTTCTCATAATTGCACAATATCCTGCAAGGCTTGTTTTATCGATAGGAAGCCTTATCTCTACGAGTTCTTTTGCCTGTAAGACCTTTGAATAAAGTTCATGGGTTTCTTTGTTTATAAGATAAAGTGTGCATCTGTCGGCGTTGATGGTTTTTCTGACCTCTTCAACGACATATGTTAGAAGTTCGTTAATATCGTGAGTGGTTAATATGGTATTGAGGATGTCAAAAAACTGTTCTTTACTTATGATTGATGTGGTGGATTTCATAATTTGACTGATTATACCATAATACAATTGGTATTTATCTACAATTTTTTTATATACTTAATTGCAGTGTTTGACAACTACGATGCACATTACAAGGAGGTATAGATGGATAAATTCAGGTTTAACACCATAGAAGAGGCGATTGCTGATATCAAGGAAGGCAAGATGGTCATCCTCGTTGACGATGAAGACAGGGAGAATGAGGGTGATTTGTGTATGGCTGCAGAGAAGGTTACCCCAGAGGCGATAAACTTCATGGCTAAATACGGTAGGGGACTCATATGTCTATCACTCACTCCACAAAGGGTAGAAGAACTCAAATTACCAATGATGACGGAGCACAACACATCATCCTTTGGCACCGCATTTACAGTCTCAATAGAGGCAAAAAAGGGTGTAACAACTGGTATATCTGCTTATGACAGGGCAATAACAATCAAAACAGCGATTGACCCCAAGACAAAGCCTGATGACATCGCAAGACCCGGTCATGTCTTTCCATTGAGGGCAAAGCCCGGAGGCGTTCTTCAGAGGGCAGGGCAGACAGAAGGGTCTGTGGACTTAGCAAGGCTTGCTGGTCTTTATCCTGCTGGGGTAATCTGTGAGATCATGGATGATGATGGCACAATGGCTCGTGTGCCAAAACTAATGGAATTTGCAAAAACCCATGGTTTAAAGATTGTAACTGTAAAGGATTTGATTAAATATAGGATGCGTAAGGAGAGTTTTGTAAGACGAATCGCAACCGTCCAAATGCCAACAGACTTTGGTGACTTTACAGCAATTGCATTTAAAAATGACATTGACGAAAGCACACATCTTGCACTTATAAAAGGTGATATCAGCCCTGATGACGAGGTTTTAGTGAGGGTGCATTCAGAATGCCTTACAGGTGATGTCTTTGCCTCCAAAAGATGCGACTGTGGGAATCAACTTCATACTGCAATGGCTATGATTCAAAAAGAGGGTAAAGGAGTCATACTTTACATGAGACAGGAGGGTAGAGGTATTGGACTTGCAAATAAATTAAGGGCATACGAACTGCAAGACAAAGGACTTGATACCGTTGAGGCAAATATCAGACTTGGATTTAAACCTGACCTGCGAGATTACGGTATTGGTGCACAGATACTCGTTAATTTAGGGATAAGAAAGATAAAACTTCTTACAAACAATCCTAAAAAGATTGTAGGGCTTGAAGGTTATGGATTAAAGATAGTAAAAAGGGTGCCGATTGAGATTGCACCAAATGACAAAAATCTGGTTTATCTATGCACAAAGAAAAAGAAGTTGGGACACATGCTTGAAAATGTGCCTTGATATCAAAGACACATCTAAAGTGTTATTACATCCGAAAACACATCCATAAAACAGTTGTATGCATCCACTTTTCCCAGTTAAATGAGATGGCAGGGCAGTTGACAAACTCCCCCTCTTTTATGAAGAGGGGGAGAGAGAGAGGGATTTACGGGAAATTCACCGTTACCGTTGTGTCTGCATTTAATTCCCTAATTGTCAAGGCATTAGTGCCACCAATCGATGGATTACCTCCAACCTGTATCCACGATGGAGTAGGGGAGAAGAGTAGGGTAACTTTACTGCCAGTGGCAAAACTGAAATTACAGGTTGATCCACAATTAATACCTGAAGGAATGCTTGTAACTGTGCCTGTTCCTGTTTTGCTGACTGTAATAGTATTTTGGGTGCCTCCAGTCCCTGTGGTTACAGTAAAGGTGTCTAAAATACCACCAATCCTAAGAAGAAGATTTCTTGAGGTTAGGGGGTTAGGAGAAGATGTAAGCCTAACTGTTACGGTATCGTTATTTTGAACGGTGCCATAACTGGATGTCCAAGCACCAGCGTTTATCTTGTATTGACAATTTGCTCCTGTGCTACAAGAGGATATTTCTATAAAAGTTGGATAATTAATACCGGTAACTGTAATGGTGTTAGACTCTATTACTGTGTTTAAAGCCACACCTGCTTGGTCTGAAAA
>JAOAGP010000048.1 GCA_026415695.1 Thermodesulfovibrionales bacterium
TGTGCCTTTCACTTAAATTTAGGATACACATACAATGACAATAAGATAGATGAGCGAAAGGATATATGGAAGGTTTCAGCTGCCACAGAGGTTGAGGTGATGAAGGGTCTTAAGGTAGTTGCTGACATTGGCATAGAGAAAAACACTGATAAATCATCAAACACCAATCCAGCCTTTGTTATAGGTGGACTGATATACTCAATCGCTAAAAATCTTGACATAGATTTTGGTATAAAGGCAGGGCTTAATAAGGCAGAGGCAGATATGACTGTGCTTGCTGGGATGACATTTAAGTTCTAATAAAATTCCTTTGATATAAGGGTGGATCCTGCACTCAATGACAAATCCAGTTCTTTAATTTAACTGATTACTTGCCCCTGTTTATCATTGCTAAAATAGGGAGATATACTTGTGATAACTATCTAATTAATGAGGTCATTTTTTAATTTTTTTCTTATCAAATTGTTACTAGTGAATAAGATTTGATTATAAACAACATTTATGGTAATATAAGTGCATGGGATTAGAGGATCACAAACTAAAGGTCTTTTGTACGGTAGCGGAGACTAAGAGTTTCTCAAAAACCTCTGAGATAATCCATCTTACACAACCAGCCGTGAGTCTGCAGGTTCAAGCACTTGAAGAGACCTATGAGTCAAAGCTTTTTGATAGAACCAGCAACTCAATAACCTTAACCCCCTCAGGCGAGATACTTTACAAATACGCAAAGGAGATACTTAGACTCTATGCGGAGGCGGAAAAGGAAATAGGCAAGGTTACCGGTTTGATTAGGGGATGTGTTATGGTAGGTGGTAGCACTACAATCGGAAATTATGTCCTTCCAAATGTCATTGTGGCTTTTAAAGATAAACATCCAAAGATTAAGGTAAACCTTTTGATTGCTAACACAAGAAGGGTAGAAGATCTTGTAAGTGTAGGTGCTATTGATTTTGGTTTAGTAGAAGGGATCCCAAGTAGGCAGAAGATTACCATAGAGAAATTGATTGAGGATGAGTTGATTGTAATCGTCCCACCTCATCATCCTTGGGCAAAAAAGAAAAACATATCCGTTGCAGAGTTAACAAAAGAACCTTTCATAATAAGGGAGGAAGGATCAGGGACGAGGCATTTTGTAGAAAACTTCCTTAAAGAGCAAGGCATCCAGTTATCAGACTTAAAGGTTGTTATGTCTCTTGGTGGGATAGAGTCTATAAAATTGGCTGTTGAAACAGGTAGTGGTGTTTCTATCATATCAAAATGGGCGGCAAGGAAGGAGATAAAATACGGAACATTAAAGGGCTTATATCTCAAGGAGGCTCCGATGCGTAGGAACTTTTCGCTGATACTTCCTAAAAATGCTATCATAAACCACGCCGTTGATGAGTTTTTGACCTTTTTGAAGTCTTACAATTACGATGAACTGGTGTAAGACCAACTATCTAACAATAACCCTACCATTTCCGCTAACAAACCTTCCGATTACACGATAGAATAATCCTTTAAACTCATCTAAGTAGTCTTCGTTTATTGCGATCAAAAGCCCTCCGGATGTCTGCGGGTCTGATAGTATTAGTTTTTGCTCTTCAGAGATATCTTGGTCAAATATGACCTTTTCCTGAAAGTATCTCAGATTGTTATATGCCCCGATTGGCACCATGCCCATATCAATATATTCGTAAATGTTATCTAAAATTGGGATATCATTTGCATAAATCATCAGGTCATTGTTAGTGTCTTTAACCATGTTTAAAGCATGACCCAACAGACCAAAACCAGTCACATCTGTGCATGCGTGGGCATCTGCCTTTAAAGCAATTTCTGATGCGTCTTTATTTTGAGTAAGCATCCACTTAACTGCACAATCAACATCTTCTTGTATTGCCTTCTCACCCTTTAAGGCAGTGGTTATGATGCCTATACCTAAAGGCTTTGTAATAATCAAGATGTCACCTACTTTAGCACCACTTACACAAAGAACCTTTTCTGTTTTTAATATACCTGTAACTGACAAGCCAAACTTTATCTCTCTATCGTCAATACAATGTCCTCCAATTAAGGTGGCTCCTACTGATGTCAAAACATCCACTGCTCCTTTGAGAATGTTTTTCAGCACCGATGGTTCAAAATCACAGTTAGAAAACCCTGCTATTGCCAAAGCAGTAAGTGGCATACCTCCCATTGCGTATATATCGCTTATACTGTTTGTGGCACTGATAGCACCATAGGTATAAGGATCATTGACTACTGGTGTGATAATATCAACCGTCTCAACAAGTCTAATGCCATTGATGCAGTATACAGCAGCATCATCACCAGGACCAACGATGGTGTTTTCCTTGTATGGCAGATTTAGGCTAGTAATTATATCCTCAAGGTCGCCCGGACCAAGTTTCCCAGCTCAACCTGCAGAACGAACCTTATCTGTGAGTTTGTATTGCATAACCAGAGGAGATTATAAATGATTTTTTGGAAAAAAGGTAATTCATCTATCGGAGGTCTTTGGATATGCCCCCTGCAGGGATCGAACCTGCGGCACCAGGTTTAGGAAACCTGTGCTCTATCCTACTGAGCTAAGGGGGCATCAAAGACACTTATTATAACACAGATTAAAAACACATCAAAACCCTTATAAAAAATCCATGACTACAGGGTTTTCTAATCTACAATCTTGACGAGAAACTATCCTTCACCTTGTCAAAGGTATTCTTTGTGA
Source organism: Thermodesulfovibrionales bacterium (assembly GCA_026415695.1). GTDB lineage: Bacteria > Nitrospirota > Thermodesulfovibrionia > Thermodesulfovibrionales > Dissulfurispiraceae > DUZI01. The sequence continues at coordinate 2,714 of JAOAGP010000048.1, forward strand.
TACCAACCTTGTCTAATAAGGTTTCGAGGTATTCATCATAAGTGGAAATCCCCTCAAGCTGAAACGAAAGGATATCTGCTATTCGTATTAAATAACAGAGTGCTTCCTCTGGTTTTATCACCGTTTGATCTATTTTAGGCTTAAAGATTATATCGTGATGGTGCTTTATCACATATGCATACTGATTAGGAAACTTCCACTTTTTTGCCAAAATATACCCAACTTGGCAATGATTATAGCCAAGTATCTCATCTTCTGCCTCATAAAAGGATTTGCCTTCTTTGAATACGAGGTCTTTTACCCTTTTATATTTATCAGGGATATAAACATTCATGATGTTTTTACCTATGTCGTGTAGTGTCCCTGCGATAAAAGCCTCTTCCTTGCTGACCTTTTTGGTGTGATTTGAAAGCGAGGATGCGATCTTTGAAACGGTGAGACTGTGGTCTATTACGGTCTTATCAGCCTTGCCGCCAGTAACAAGGTTTGTAATAGATATCATAGAAACTATTGCCGCAATTGTGTGTAGTCCTAAATGATTAATCGCTTCCGTGATTGTTTTAATTGATTTTCCAGTGTTGTATATTGGGGCATTTGATATTTTAAGGATTGTAGCAGATATCTGCTGGTCTGACTGCATTAGTTCTTGAAGTTTATTCAGAGAGATGTTGTCATCTTCAATGAGTGATAGTATCTCTAACGCGGTTTGAGGCTGAGATGGTATATCTATATCATCGCTAATAATCTTATTGATAAGGGTTTTCATGGATTAAACCTCCAGATATTTTTCAACTGTTTGGAAATCAAAGGTGTTATCGTTTAGTAGTTTTTTAATAAACCTTAATATAATAGCCCTTCTTTCAGGTAATAGTTTTGGGTAAAACACAGGATTACAAACCACAGCCCCTCTAAAGGCATAAAATGGTGCTAATACATCAAGGAGTTCTGCATCCTTTGACATGCACAAGTATTGCTCAAAAAAGACATTAAATGCCTGTTTATATGCACCAACAATCTGTGAGTGATACATTACCGAATAGAAGATGTAGTTTATAGTGATGGCTGATATGTCATCAGCTGGGTCTCCGTAAGGTCCACGACTTCTGTCAAGAAGTATGAAGTCGTCATCACTTTTAAACCATATGTTGCCAGGGTGGAAATCCCCATGGATTTGGCTTAACCTGTGTGACTTGTTTTTTAGTCTTGCCCTCCAGTCAATGCACATCTTTTCAATCTCTGCCATATCTGAATATGGTATTGTCCCGTCAGGATAGATATCAAAGACACCCATTAGACATTCACCATGACCGATAATATCTCTTATCTTACGCCAGTATAGATGTCTGTTGTCTTTTTTTGATGAATGTATAGATACCAAGTATTCAGCCATCGCTCGTATTTTCTTAAGATCGGTTGTATCAAGTGTTGCTTTTTCTTTCATCAGTTCTAAATCAACAAAGTAATCTGTCCCTTGCACATGCTCCATTAGTAGATAATACTCTTTGCTACCACCTACGGATTTTATCTTACCATCATCATCAACACCCAATACATCTATCGCCCTGACATGTTTTGGAAGATTGTTATACTCATCAAGTGCTAAAAGGAAGACTTGTGCCCTGTCGGATGGGTAGTCGTGTCCTAAACCGTGTGGATATAGGTCTTTGATTACAAATGTGTTTTCAACACCATCATGGTATCTTATTTTTAAACTAAAACCAGTTCCATGCACACCAGAACCAAGTTGGGCAATATCTATTGTTTTTGCATTTGAAAATTTGTTTAGGGCATATTCCCTCAAGGCTTTTTCGTTAAGCATTACTACCTCCAAAGATTTTGTTGTATATATTTTCTGCATTCATTGAACTTCTTACAAGAGGGGCAGATGCTACATATCTAAACCCTATTTTTATGGCGTAGTTTCTAATTTGTTCAAAAACATCAGGGTTGATATATTCTACTACCTTGATGTTTTTTTTGGATGGCATCAGGTATTGCCCAACAGTGAGTATATCACAATTTACGGTTTTGAGGTCATCAATCAGTTCATATACCTCATCAATCCCCTCACCAAGACCTAACATAATTCCTGATTTTGTTATAAGTGAATTGTCCATGTCCTTTGCATTCTTAAGCAAAGTAAGGGATGCATCGTAATCAGCCTGTTGTCTGACATGAGGATAAAGTCTCTTTACTGTTTCAAGATTGTGATTGAGTATGTCAGGTCTTGCATCTACTACTGTAAATAAGGACTTTTCATTACCCTGAAAGTCAGGTATCAAGACCTCTATAGTTGTATTTGGTGATGTTTTCCTAATGGTTGAAATAGTCATTGCAAATATGTCTGCGCCGCCATCAGGTATATCATCCCTTGTGACAGAGGTTATCACAACATGTTTTAATCCTAATTCCTTAACTGCTTGTGCTACCCTTGTAGGTTCATCGTAGTCAAGGGGTTTAGGTATTCCGTGTGTTACTGCACAAAATCCACAGTTTCTTGTGCATATATCACCCAAAATCAAGAAGGTGGCGGTTGGTTTAGAAAAACATGCAGATTGATTAGGACATCTTGATTCCTCACAGACTGAATGTAGTTTAAATCTTCTAAGTAGTTTTTTTGTATGGTGAATGTTTGTTCTTTTGGTTTTAAGCCATACAGGAAGAGACATTGAGAAGGGTCTTGAGTAAAAGAAAGGGGCATTATATAATGCCCCTTTGAATTTGTTATAGTTTTACTACATTAGTTGCCTTAGGTCCACGGTCTCCTTCAACGATATCAAATTTTACCTTTTGTCCTTCTTGAAGGGTTTTAAAACCGTTGCTTTCAATTGAAGAGTAATGAACAAACACATCAGGTCCATTATCTTGCTGAATGAAACCAAACCCCTTTGCCTCGTTAAACCATTTTACCTTTCCTTCTACTGCCATAACTTCTACATCCTCCTTAAAATTCTGCCTCTTATGAGACATGCTAATATATCCTGTAAACTAACAGGTATGCTTTTATAACATTGTCTAACCAATATTGTCAAAGTTTTTTTTAGTGCTGAAGATAAATTTCTGCAATTGTTTATAAGAAAACCACTAAACATCTTGACAAAAATGATTTTTTTGATAAAAATAAACTGTCTTCAAAAAATTTAATGGAGGTAATGTAGCCCGACCGTTAATGGAGATTGTGAGATTTGATATAAACAGTCTCTACAAATCGTGCCGAATACTCTTCGGTGAAGATGTTGTTTTAACCCCACAGTTTCTATCATACATTCAACCAAGCGGTGTAAAATCAGCATTTCGTCAAAAGGCATTACAGACACATCCTGATAGGCTGATACAATTACCTGATGCTGAAAGGGATGAGAAAAGGGAGATATTCCACCAGATAGCATCTTCTTATAAAGAACTCCTAAACTTTTTAAAGGCAAGGGATAGTAATGATGTAAAGGTCATAACTGAAGGATGGAGCGATACAAATAATATAACGAGAGATTGTAACTACAATCTTTATCGTTATTACAAAGGGAATTTGCCCAAGAGAGAACTCTTGTTTGGTGAGTTTCTGTATTATTCAGGCAATGTGCCTTGGAAGGCTTATATTGATGCAATAGTATGGCAGAGAAGACAGAGACCGAGATTTGGTGAGATTGCAAAGGATTGGAAATTTCTTGAAAAGGAACAGATTGAGTTTTTGATTAAAAACAAGGTTATTGGTGAATTAATAGGTGAGACAGCTGTTAGATTTGCTTTGATGACAAGATTACAGGTAAAGACCATCGTTTTACATCAGAGGATGAAACAGAAAAAGATTGGTGAATATTTTATAAATGAGGGTTTTCTATCAAAGGATGAGATAAACGATCTTTATCTTCAATTTAGACGACACAATATACTCTACAAGGCAAAAAAGATCTATTAGGCAATTCTGTTGATTTATCTGTAGTATAATTACTATGTGTTAAAAAAGATAAGACCATCTGATAGTGTAACCATATTTTTTGCTCTTTTATTTGCCCTATTATCCCTCATAAATCTTGATAAGAGCATTATATTACTAAATCTTTTGATACTTTATGTCTCTTTTGCCTTCTTTCAGATATTTCTTATACTTTTTTCAGATAAAAGCCCCTTTTTAACACTTACAAGAGACCTCATATTTCCGATAGTTGCAGTTTTTGGTATCTTTGACAGTCTGACAACACTTATTCCACTTGTAAACCCTGAAGACCTTGACCATTATCTGATGTATCTTGATTATAAGATATTTGGGTTTTACCCAACCGTTTATATGCAAAGATTTTATCATCCTCTTATAAGTGATGTATTACAGTTGTGTTACTCAATGTATTATTTTCTGCCAGTAATATTGGGCATTGCATTAAAATTAAAACAAAGATATGAGGAATTTGAAAAAGGACTTTTTCTTGTTTTGCTTTGTTTTTATCTGTCTTATGTGGGATATGTGTTAGTGCCTGCATTAGGACCGAGATATGCCTTTTCAGAATTTCACACGGTTGAGATATTGGATGGGTTATTTTCTCGTCAGTTAAGAGAATTACTAAACTCCATTGAAGGTATAAAACGGGATGCCTTCCCAAGCGGACATACAGGTGTATCTCTAATCGTCTTGTTACTATCATGGCAATACATGAGAAACCTCTTTTTACCACTTGTTGTCATTGTATCGGGCTTGCTGGTGGCTACGGTGTATTTTAGGTTTCATTATGTGGTTGATATAATTGGCGGTATTGTGCTTACAGTTGTAACGATTACAATTGGTAAAGTATACTATCACCTCTATGAAAAACAAAAGGATACAAGATAAAACAGAAGGTGAGATGATAAGGGTCAAGGCAGTGCCTAATTCCTCAAAGAAGGGGATTATCAGTCAAGAAGGTGGGGTTTTTAAGATAGGACTAAATAGCCCACCACAAGAAGGTAGGGCTAATGAGGAGTTAATAGAATTTCTATCTGATTATCTAAACATTAGAAAGACTAACATCTCTATCATCAAAGGTATAAACAGCAGGGATAAAACGATATTGGTCAGATACAGATGATTCAGAGCATGACAGGGTTTGGCTCTGCCCAGAGGGGAATCTATAAGGTTGATATACGCTCCTTAAACAGTAAATATATGGATATACACTGTAGGCTTCCAAGCAACATCATGCATGTAGAGATTGATATAAGAAAGTCCATTAGGGATAGGTTTCACCGAGGCAAGTTTGATGTATTTGTATATGAAATGAAGGAAAACATGAGTAGTAGTATGAGACTGAATGAGGTTATTTTGCCAACAATACAGTCTTCAATAAATACCCTCAAAGAGAGGATAGGATACAGTGGTGAGATATCCATTGATACGATACTACACTTTAAGGATGTGCTTTTTGTTGATGAACAATACTTCTCTGATGATGATGTTTTGATGGCAGTGCAAGAGGCACTTGAAAAACTCTGGCATATGAGGTTTGTTGAAGGTAAAAGTATAATGGACAATCTGTTACATTCTTTAGAGATGATGTCAAGACTGATAGATATGATTATCTCTCATACACATACTGCATCACAAATCTACAAAGAAAGACTAACCTCAAAGATAAGGGAATTATTTAGTGAGGTTCAGGCAGATGAAAATCGCTTGTATCAAGAGGCTATAATTATGGCTGTAAAATCCGATATCAGTGAAGAGTTAAGCCGTCTGAAAAGTCATATTGAACAGTTTGACAAGGCATTAAAGGGTGAGGTTACTGGAAAGAAATTAGAGTTTCTCACACAAGAGATGTTAAGAGAGGCAAATACTATTTCTCAAAAGTCTGATGACATTAATATCATCAAACACACAATAGAATTAAAGACAGAGATTGACAGGATAAAAGAGCAGGTTCATAACATACAGTAAAGATGGCAGGTGTCCCCATTATAAGCATTGGTTTTAATAATATGGTATTGACACAGAAGATTGTTGCAATAATAAATCCAAACTCACTTCCAATGAGAAAATTGAAAGAGGAGGCCCGTCAAAGAGGTAAACTGATAGATGCAACAGAGGGCAAAAAGACGAGATCAATTATCATCACAGAAAGTGACCACATCATACTTTCAGCTATACAGCCTGAAACATTAGCACAGAGGATAAAGGGTTCATCGGATAATGAAATACAAGAACAATAGAGGCTGTCTGTTTGTCTTGTCAGCACCGTCAGGGACGGGTAAGACAACCATTGCAAATAGGATTTGTAAGGAATTAGACAACATTGAGATATCAATCTCATACACCACAAGACAACCAAGAGACGGAGAGGTTGAAGGTTTGCATTACTATTTCATACAAAAAGATAGGTTCAATCAGATGATTAATGACAATGCCTTTTTAGAATGGGCGGCTGTCCACGGAAACTACTACGGAACATCAAGATACAAGATTGAGGAGATACTGTCTTCAAATAAGGATGTCCTTCTTGATATTGACACTCAAGGTGGCAAGTCAATCAAGTTACAAGACCCTGACTCTGTACTCATCTTCATCATGCCACCTTCATTTGATGAACTTAAAAATAGGCTCATTAAAAGGGCAACTGAACCAATTGAAAAGATAAACCAGAGACTTCAAAACGCTCATAAAGAGATATCTGAAAGCATACATTATGACTATATAGTTGTTAACGATGATTTAGATAGGGCAGTAGAAGAGGTGAAATGCATCATCAAGGCAGAGAGAAACAGGACAATAAGGTATAATATAAAACATATGTTTAAATCTAAGGAGGGATAAAAAAATGGATATTATAAACCTGCCTATTGAGTACAACACTGCAAAGATTGATAGTAGGTTTAGATTGGTAGTATTAGCATCACAAAGGGCAAGGGAGTTGGCATTAGGTGCAGAACCCAAGATACAAACATTTAGTAAGCAAAAGGAAACAAAAGGTGCTAAACAAAGGGAACACAAGGTTACAACACTATCAATACTTGAGGTGGTTGCAGAAAAGTTTGATTACCTTCAAGGTATTGCCGCTGTAGAGGCAAGACAAAGGGCAGAAAAGATGGATCTTAAGAGATTTGGTCATGATAAGGACAGGATTACACGGGATATATCAGAATCCGAACTTGAAAAGGATCTAAAGGTATATCTGCACGAAAAAGAGGTATCAAAAAGGGGGATTGGGGATTATTTCTCTGAAACAGACGATTATGACCAACAGTATGAATGATACAATGTTTAGGATAAAATTTTATTACACACCATCACGCCTTTCTCACGAATAAAAAGGAGAAACATTGTCAGTTTTGCAGCACAAGAGGATACTCTTTGGAATTACAGGCAGTGTCGCTGCTTATAAATCCATTGAATTAATAAGGAGATTAAAGGACGAGGCTGCAGAGGTAAACTGTATCATTACAAGGTCAGGACAGAGGTTTGTGACACCATTATCAATTGAATCGGCTTGTGCAGTAAAGGTGTATACCGATATGTTTGATGAACCCCTTTCACATATAAACTTACCAAGTTCATCTGATTTGTTTGTAATAGCACCAGCAACCGCAAACATCATTGCAAAGTTATCTCATGGCATTGCTGATGACCTGCTTAGCACGGCATATCTTGCATATAAAGGTAAGGTAGTAGTCGCCCCAGCAATGAATCACAGGATGTACGAAAACAAGATTGTCCAAGAAAACATAACTTCTTTGATTGAAGATGGCGTAATCATTATAGAACCTGAAGTAGGTAGTCTTGCATGCGGTGAGGTGGGCAAAGGAAGGATGGCGAGATTAGAGGTCATACTTGAGACGATAAAATCGTGTTTTTATAAGCAAGACCTAATAAACAAAAAGATAGTAGTTACTGCTGGTCCTACTCGTGAGTATATTGACCCTATAAGGTTTATATCAAATAGGTCATCAGGCAAGATGGGGTATGCAATTGCCCAATCTGCAAAGAGAAGGGGAGGGCAGGTCATACTTATAAGTGGTCCAACACAGATACACAAACCACATAACATTCCGATTGTTCAAGTAGAAACTACTGAAGAAATGCACAAAGCAGTGCTTGAGCACACATCAAATGCTCAAATCCTCGTGATGACAGCTGCAGTATCAGACTACAAACCGTCAGTCTTTAATGAAGCAAAGATTGACAAGGTTGATAGGTTTAGCCTTGAGATGTCAAAGACGGTTGATATCCTTCAATCAATAAACAGCAAAGGAAGGCATATCTTTAAGGTTGGTTTTTCTGCCCAAACGGATGCAGACCTGCAAAAGGCACGACAGAAACTGATAAACAAGGGATTGGACATGATAGTGTTTAACAATGTGTTAGAACCGCATTCAGGATTTGATGTGGATACAAACAAGGTAACCATAATAACAAAGACTGGTAAGGAGATTGACCTTCCACTTATGAAAAAGGACGAGGTTGCAGACAATATTTGGGACTATATCGTGAGTAATTATGAATAGTAAAAAAGATGTCATTGAGATTCTGAAAAAACAGGTGAAAGAAAACCCAGACTCAAGGCTCTTTGTATCACTTGCTGAGGAATACAGAAAGAGGGATGATTATGAAAGGGCAATTGATACCGTCATTGAGGGGCTGAAGAAACATCCTCAATACACCTACGGGAGAATTTTACTTGTAAATCTGTATCTTGAAAATAATATGACCACAGAGGCATTTAACGAGTGTAAAAAGATACTTTCGTATGACTCACAAAATATATTTGCAAACAAGACATGTGCAAGGATATCAATTGCATCAGGGGATAATGGTTCTGCACATGAGTATTATTCAAAGGTTCTTGAGGTTAAACCAAATGATAAGGAGGCAGTTAGTTTTGTATTAAGATACAAAAAGGATGTGCCTAAAGAACCCGAAAGGATTGAGCAAAAGGATGCTATCAAGCAAAAAGGGATGACAGATACAGAAATACAAGAACACATAAAACAAGCGGAGTTTTTGATAAGCAAGGCAAGATATAAAGAGGCTGTGTCAATATACAACCTCATACTCTCAATGGCACCGCATGCAAGGGATATTTTGCAAAAGAAGGAAGAACTAAATAACCTATATCAGATGCATGTGTCTAAGACACAAAGGGTTACAAAGAGGCTAAAGGATTTAAAAGGCATCTTTGTCAGGGCACATTTTAAGGCTTCATGATGGATAATAAAAGGCACTCTATCATCAAAGAGATACAAGATAAAATCAGACAAAGGCGATTGTATCCTTTAATTGTAACGGATATAACTAATGTGAGGTATCTTACGGGTTTTACTGGTTCATCAGGATTCTGTTTTTTGACTGATAAGGATGCGATGTTTTTTACCGACTTCAGATATGTTGAGCAGGCAGAATCAGAGGTATGCTATTGGGATCTATGTGTAGAAAAAGGCAAGAGGATTGAGACAATCAAAAAGACTATCAGAAAATTAGGCATCAAAAGGGTTGGATTTGAGGCATCACAACCATATCTCTTCTATGAACAATTGTCAAGATTAGGTCTCAAGACAAAGGCATATAAAAACCTTATTGAAAGATACAGAGAGATCAAGGATGAAGTTGAGATATCACATATCAAGGAGGCATACAAGAGGGCAGAGACCGCCTTTCTTGAAATAAAACAATATATCAGACCGGGGTTCAAAGAATCTGATATTGCACTCAAACTTGAAATGGCATTAAAAGATAAAGGGTGTAAAAGGATACCATTTGATATCATCGTGGCATCAGGATCAAACTCATCAAGACCTCATGCAACGGTTACAAATAAGACTATTGAGAAGGGAGACTTTGTTATAATTGACTGGGGTGGTGAGTGTAACGGTTACTTTTCTGATATTACAAGGACATTTTTGATTAAGGATGCCAATCTGGACAAAAAGATAGAGATTTATGAAATAGTAAAGACCGCCTGCCATCTTGCCGTCTCAAGTGTTAAGACTGGAATGAAGGCTAAAGATATAGACAAGATTGCAAGAGACCACATATCTAAACATGGTTACAGAGAAAACTTTGGGCATGCAACAGGGCACAGTATTGGTCTTCAGATACACGAAGAGCCGAGGATAAATAAGGTAAACAACACGGTTATAAAAGAAGGGATGGTTTTTACAATAGAACCGGGGATATATATAAGGGATTTTGGGGGAGTGAGGATAGAAGACACTGTGCATGTCTTAAAAGGGCAGACTGAACAATTGTGCAATCTACCAAAGGAATTAGAAATCTTAGGATAAAATAAGGAGGTGTGTAATTGATTACAACAGGGGATTTTAAGAGAGGGACAAAGATAGAGTTTAAGGGTGAGCCCTACGAGGTAATTGAATTTCAGCATGTAAAGATGCAACAGAGGGCTCCTATTGTGAGAACAAAGATTAAGAGCCTAAAGACTGGAAGGGTTTTAGAGGAGACATTCCCTGCTGGAGAGAAGTTTGAAACCCCAGCGTTAGAGGAAAAGGAGATGCAGTATTTATACGCTCAAGACAACCTGCATTATTTCATGGACATGGAAACATACGAGCAGGTGGGCTTAACAAACGAACAATTGGGTGATAGCAAGAAGTTTATCAAGGAAGAGATGATAGTAAACATCCTTTACTACAAAGGCAGCCCAATTAGTGTAAATCCACCCATGTTTGTTGAATTGGCAGTCAAGGAAACTGAGCCAGCATTTAGGGGAGATACAGCAAGTGCAGGTAGTAAACCTGCTATACTTGAGACAGGGGCACAGGTAAAGGTGCCATTTCACATACAGGTCGGAGATATACTCAAGATTGACACGAGGACATCGGAATACATAGAAAAGGTAGGCTCTCAGAAATGATAGGAGGTATGAAATGAACCTTGAAGACCTCAAAGAGATAATCGGTGTTCTAAATGGCACTGACATTACAGAACTCCAGATAGAAAAGGATGGCTTAAAGGTAAAGATTAAAAGGGATAGATTCTCTGGACATTTTGAGACAAAAAGGGAATTAGTCAAGGAGCCTTCTTTTGTGGGTGATTTGGTTAGACATGATGATGCCTTGATGTCAAAGAAGGATACCTTCACCGTGACATCGCCAATCGTCGGGACATTTTATAGGGCATCATCCCCTGATGCTGAACCGTTTGTAGAGGTAGGTTCAAGGGTCAGAAAGGGACAGGTTTTGTGTATTATTGAGGCAATGAAACTCATGAACGAGATTGAGAGTGAGGTTGAAGGGACAGTCGTGAGGATATTGGTTGACAACAATCAACCTGTTGAATATGGCGAGCCACTCTTTATCATTGATACATCATCTTAAAGACAGGCAGGTTAATTAAAGGTGGGGTTATTTAAAAAGGTCTTGATAGCAAACAGGGGAGAGATTGCGGTTAGGATCATAAGAGGCTGTAAGGAGTTGGGGATAAAGACTGTTGCAGTGTATTCTACAGCAGACAAGGATGCACTTCATACAAGGCTTGCTGATGAGTCTATCTGCATTGGTCCTGCAGGGTCAAAGTCAAGTTATCTAAACATCCCAGCAATACTATCTGCCGCTGAGATAACAGATGCCGAGGCTATACATCCTGGATATGGCTTTTTATCTGAAAACCCCCATTTTGCTGATGCGTGTTCTACATCAAACATCACATTTATAGGACCTTCAGCAGAATCAATAAGGATTGGAGGCGATAAGGCAAAGGCTCGTCAAACCATGAAGAAAAAGGGCATTCCAGTCATACCGGGTAGCGATGGACCAATAGTAGATACAGAGTCTGCCATTAAATTATCAAAAAAGATTGGCTTCCCAATAATCCTTAAGGCATCTGCAGGTGGAGGTGGTCGTGGGATGCGGGTGGTAAGTGAGGAGTCAGAACTACCTACAAGTTTCAACATTGCTCAAAGAGAGGCCCTGACCGCATTTGGTAATGGTGAATTGTATTTAGAAAGGTATTTACCAAAGATAAGACACATTGAGGCTCAAATAATCGCTGACCAAAATGGTGATGTCTTGTTTTTGGGGGAAAGGGATTGTTCAATACAGAGAAGGCATCAGAAACTGATAGAAGAAGCACCATCCCCGATGTCAACGGATTCTCTTAGGAAAAAATTAGGTGAGTATGCAATAAAGGCTGCAAAGGCTTTGAAATATTGTAACGCTGGGACGATAGAATTCATTGTAGATGACAATGCAAATATATATTTCATGGAGGTAAACACGAGGGTTCAGGTTGAACATCCAGTCACGGAGGAAGTTACGGGAATAGATATCATAAAGGAGCAGATAATGATTGCAGCTGGGCTTCCACTTTCAATTAAGCAAAATAAGGTAAAGATTGAAGGACACTCCATTGAATGTAGAATAAATGCAGAAGACCCTGTAACATTTACACCTAATCCTGGCAAAATTACTAAACTAATACTGCCGGGTGGTCCGGGTGTGAGGGTGGATACTGCGATATATGAGGGATATACCGTCCCGCCTTATTACGATTCCCTTATTGCAAAGTTGATTTGTAAGGGTAGGGATCGTGTAGAGGCAATCGCAAGGATGGCAAGGGCACTTGATGAGTTTAAGATAGAGGGTATCAAGACTACTATCCCGTTCTTAAGAGCAGTCATTCAGCATCCAAGCTTTCTAAAGGGTGAGTATTACACAGACTTTGTTATTAGTAATCTTTTAACAAATGTTTAGGCATCCTTGATTTGAAGATGCGTCTGCCATATATATGTGCGATTACAACGGTAAACGACAGCAACCTTATTGAGCATGTTTTAACGGCACTTTCTTGTGGCATAAGATGGATACAGTATCGTCAGAAAAACAAGACAAGAAGACATATGTATGAAGAGGCAATAAGGATAAGGCAAATCTGTAAAGAATACCATGCAATTTTTACTGTAAATGACCACCTTGATATCGCCTTGGCTGTAAATGCCGATTTTGTTCATTTAGGTCAGGACGATATCCCTGTATCAGAGGCAAAAAAGATAATCCCTAAAGGCATGGGAGTTGGCGTATCCACGCATAATCTCAACGAGGCAAGGACGGCTGCAATACAAGGGGCAGATTATATTGGATTTGGACCCATCTTTCATACCAAGACCAAAGATGCTGGACTACCAAAGGGAATATCTGAATTAAGAAATATTTGTCAAACAGTATCAATACCTGTAATAGCGATAGGCGGGATAAATAGAGAAAACATTTATGAACTGATACATGTTGATAGATTATCTGGGGTTGCTATATCTTCTGGTATCTTTGATGGTGATATACAAGAAAATGTAAGGCTCATAAATGAAACTTATTCAAAAAGTAAGGAGGCATAAGATGAGGGTATGGTTATGTCTTATTTTGTCATTCTTGATACTGCTTTTTGGCTGTAAGGCAAAGGAAGACACAATAAAGATAGGGGTTGCTGCACCTTTAAGCGGTTCTATTGCGAAGATGGGTAATGACTTTAAAAATGGCATAACGATAGCCGTTGAGGAATGGAATTCAAAAGGTGGCATAAAGGGCAAGAAGATTGAACTACTAATTGAAGATGATGCAAATGACCCCAAACAGGCGGTTACGGTTGCTAATAAACTTGTGAATTTGGGGGTGACTGCTGTGATTGGGCATTTTACTTCAAGTTGCTCAATGGCTGCATCAGAGGTGTATCACAAGGCTAATGTGCCTGTTATCAATGCATCTTCAACCAATCCTCAACTTACCCAGCGGGGACATAAAAACATCTTTCGTATCTGTGGTCGGGATGACCTTCAGGGGATGGTGGCAGCAATGTTTATTAACAGTCAATTGAATGCAAAAAGGGTAGCAATCATCCATGATAAGACTACTTATGGACAGGGGCTTGCCGATGAGTTTAAGAAAAACATCAAGCCCCCTGCAGAGGTGGTTTATTATGGAGGTATCACACAGGGAGAAAAAGACTTCAAGTCCGTCTTAACCACGATTAAATCGCTCAATCCTGATGTGCTTTATTTTGGAGGCATCTATCCTGAAGGTGGTCTTATAACAAGGCAGGCAAGGGAACTTGGTATTACAGCATCTTTTATAAGTGGAGATGCATTAACCGATGTTAAGTTTGTTGAGATTGCAGGGGAAAGGGCGGCAGAGGGTTCATACATCACCTTTAGTCCAGATTTCACTAAATCAGATAGTGCAAAGGCATTTCTTCAAAAGTATAAGGCAAAGTATGGCGAACCTGGTCCTTATTCTGTTTATGCCTACGATGCAGCAAATATCATCTTAAAGGCGATCTCAGAGTCTCCTGATACAAAAGGTTCAAGCATAATTGATACAATGCGCAAATCAACCTTTACTGGTGTATTAAGCCAATATAGATTTGATGAAAAGGGTGATGTTACCCACATGCCCTATGTCGTCTGGAAGATTACTGGCGGTAAGTACATAGAATATTGGAAACCTTAATAATTGGAGGAAAGATGCAGAAGACTATCAAGATTGAGGGTATGAGTTGTCAACACTGTGTCAAGAGGGTAAAAAACGCTCTTGAGGTTATCAAGGGGATAAAAAGTCTTGATGTATCCATAGGGGAGGCAACATTACAATTTGACGACTCTCTGGTAGATGAAACCGTGATAAAGAATGCCATATTGAATGCTGGATATAAGGTGGTGGAATAATTAAAAGAGTTTTTTCAAGATTGACAGTATTTCACTATAATTAATATACTCAAGTTATCAAAAGTCATTTGTTAGGAGAAAAAAAACGGTGCTAAAGCTACGGGATGGAATAGTTGAGTTATACAGAAAGGTTGCAACCTCAATACCCCGAGATGTTGAGGATGCACTAAAACAGGCTCTACAAAGAGAAGAAAATCAGTCTGCAAAAGGGGCACTTGAGATAATTCTAAAAAACATCTCGCTTGCAAGGACAACTTCTCGCCCAATGTGCCAAGATACAGGCTTCCCTGTATTTTATGTTAGGGCTCCAAGGGGTATAAGTCATTCGCTCATCAGGGATTCTATCTATGAGGCAACCCGTGTTGCCACCAAGAAAATACCCTTGAGGGCAAACTCAGTTGACATCATTACTGACAAGAATACAGGAGACAACACCGGCACACTGTTTCCATACATACACATCTTAGAGACCGAGGATGAGTCACTTGAAGTAGAACTCATGTTAAAAGGTGGTGGTTCTGAAAATGTGGGTCAGGTGTATAAACTACCAACAATGCTGGATCTTGGTGGTAAATCTGTGCTTGCTGAAAGGGACTTAAAAGGGGTAAGACTTTGTGTGCTTGATGCCGTTTTACAGGCACAGGGGAAGGCATGTCCACCTTATACTATTGGGGTTGCAGTAGGGGGTTCAAAAGAGCAGACATCATATCTTTCAAAGAGACAACTGATGAGAAGGCTGTATGACGAAAATGAAGACCCAATATTGAAGGGGCTTGAGGAAGGTCTATTAAGGGATATAAATTCATTAGGTATTGGTGTAGCAGGATTTGGCGGAAATAATACTGCTATTGGTGTTAAGGTAGGGGTTGCATCAAGGCATCCTGCCTCATACTTTGTGGATGTATCTTTTTCTTGTTGGGCATTAAGAAGGGGGAGGCTTGTATGGTAAGGTTAACAACTCCAATAGACAAGGATACCGTAGTCTCATTAAAGGTGGGTGATATGGTATTAATCACTGGTATCATTTATACTGGCAGGGATAAGGTGCATAAACATCTTGTCAATGAAAAACCTGATAGATCAAAAATGCCATTTGATTTAACAGGAGGTGTCATTTACCACTGCGGTCCTATCCTCAAAAAGACGGATGATACATATCAAATCATAGCAGGTGGTCCTACAACAAGCAGTCGCATGGATTTGTATGAACCTGATGTTATAAGAAATTATAGTATAAGGGCTATTGTGGGCAAGGGTGGAATGAGCAGTGAAACTACACAAGCAATGAAGGAATGCGGTTGTGTTTATTTAAATGCCATAAATGGGGCTGCTGTGTATCTTGCGGACAGCATAAAAAGGGTGCTTGGTGGCTGGATGGTTGAGGAATTTGGTGCACCCGAGGCTATGTGGGCACTTGAGGTGGAGGATTTTCCCGCCATTGTCACCATTGATGCTCATGGTAACAGCCTGCATCAACAGGTAAAGGATACATCATATAAAAATATCGTATCACTCCTTTAAGCAAAAGTTTTTTGGACTGTCATCTGTATTTTCTAAAATAGAAGCAATTGACACCCTCAAAATATTCTGTTTAAAATAAAAGAGGGGGAAATTTAAATTAATCAAGTATTTCAACCGTTATCATTGATAATCATGCCTTGATAATTACTCTATGTTTATAACTGATTTGGGCATGTTATCAGTAGATGATGAATAAAACCTGTGAGAAAAACAATTCCTAAAGGTCACAGAAGGATTACTTGGTTACAAACCCAATGGGTTTTATAAATCCCAGTGTGTTTTAGTTTATCAAAAAAAGGAGGTGTGTAATTTATGAACGGACTTAAAACGATGGTTTTGATGGTTACATTGACCCTTATGTTTGTCGGTTTTGGGGCATTGATTGGTGGTAAGTCAGGTATGACTATTGCCCTGATAATGGCATTTGGGCTTAATTTTTTAACCTATTGGTTTAGTGACAAGATAGTGCTCAAGATGTATGGTGCACAAGAGGTATCAGAGGCAGAAGCCCCTGAACTTCATGCTATGGTTCGTAGGCTTGCAACAAAGGCGGGGCTACCAATGCCAAAGGTTTGCATCATTGATGAGGATCAGCCAAATGCCTTTGCAACAGGCAGAAATCCCGAGCACGGCACCGTAGCAGTAACCACTGGTATAATGAGGATACTGACAAGAGAGGAGTTAGAAGGTGTAATCGCCCATGAACTTGCCCACATAAAGCACAGGGATATACTTGTAAGCACTGTAGCTGCTACAATTGCAGGTGCAATAAGTTACCTTGCTCAAATGGCTCAATGGGCAATGATATTTGGTGGACGGAGCAATGACGATGAGGGTAGTTCAAATCCAATTGCCGCACTTGTGATGATGATAGTTGGACCTATTGCTGCAATGCTCGTCCAGATGGCAATATCAAGGGCAAGGGAGTATGGTGCTGATGAAGGGGGGGCAGAGATTTGCGGTAATCCTATGTATTTAGCAAACGCACTTAAGAAACTGCATATTGCATCACAGCAAATACCAATGCAGGCAAATCCAGCGACCTCTCATATGTTTATTGTAAACCCCCTTACAGGTGGTGGAATACTTAAACTTTTTAGCACTCATCCGCCCATTGAGGAGAGGATTGAGAGACTTCAAGCAATGGCTTACGGGAGGATTTAATGTCAGATAAACCGCTTGTGTTGATACTAATGGGCAGTGATAGTGACTTGCCGGTGATGGAAAAATGTGCAGAGGTATTAAAGGACTTTCAGATACCATTTGAGATGGATGTCTCATCCGCACATAGGTTGCCAGAAAAAACAGCGAAACTTGCAAGTAATGCAAGGAAGAATGGCATTGAGGTAATAATTGCGGGGGCAGGCATGGCAGCACACCTTGCAGGCGTGATTGCAGCCCATACAACGCTTCCGGTCATTGGCGTGCCTCTTAAGTCTGGGGCGTTAAATGGGGTGGATGCACTTTATTCAACAGTTCAGATGCCTCCCGGAATACCAGTTGCCACTGTGGCTATAGACGGTGCCAAAAATGCTGGATATTTAGCATGCTCTATACTTTCTATCAAGTATCCCGAGATAGCAAAAAAACTTGAGGAATTTAGGGAAAAGACCAGAGAAAAACTAAACAAAAGATCAGAAGAGATAAGGGTTAGGGGGTAATCCCTAACCCTTTACACATCTTAAAACTTTCTATGACATTGACCACAATCGTAAAATGCCTGCTTTCCATTGTGGCAGGAAAAACATGCCTTGCCTTCGTTATGGTCGCTCATGGTAATAAGAGCCTTTTTCTTCATCTCAAACAATGACAGATGACAATCATTACAAACCAGTCCCTTTGAAGCATGGGTCTGTCCATCAAAGATGACCTTACCTTGACCCCCTCCTCCATATGTAAGCATCTTACCACCACCCACCCCAAAGACATAGCCTGAAGATACAAATACAACTGCAAGTATGCACAGAAGTATTAAGGTTTTTTTCATCTTATTCTCCTGTTTGTTCTAAACAATAAGGATGTCTCTCTTAACCTTCTTAACATCTGCTGTGCCAGTAAGCACCATTGAGTCAACAAGTTCGTTTTTCATCTTGTTTATCAACAATGCCACACCATCTTGACCTCCTCCTACTGCACCTCTTAAGAGAGGTCTGCCTACTAAGACTGCATCTGCTCCAAGTGCCAACATCTTCAACACATCTGCTCCATATCTAATCCCACCATCAACAAAGATTACAATCTTGCCTTTTACCTTATCAGCAATAGGTGCCAAGACATCTGCGGAACCGGGTGTATGGTCTAATACCCTGCCACCATGATTTGATACAACGATACCAGCAGCGCCACACTCCACCGCCATCTCAGCCTCCTCAACGGTCATTATCCCTTTGATGATGAATGGCAATTTTGTGCATTGTGCAAGCTCCTTCAGTTGTTTCATTGTTTTAGGTTCAACGGTCTGACCGGGCAATGCCCTTGCTGCCCTGCCTGCAGAGTCAATATCAACTGCAAAGGCAAGACCTCCAGCCTTCTCAATCATTCTAATACGCTTGATAATCTCCTCTTGAGTCTTTGGTTTTATAGTGGCAATAGCCTTGCCGTTATATTTGGCTACAGCCTTTAGTCTTATTTCATATATATCAAGTGGGTCTCCAATGCCATCTGCTGCCATGCCAATCGTTCCAGCCTTAATACAGCCACCTAATAGGGCGTCTATGTATTCTTCATCTGTCATCTTGCCCTTCAGTCCCATGTTGTAAGTAACACCACCAGTTGCTGCTGAAAGTATAGGAACAGCGAGTTTGTGTCCCCAAAGGGTAATAGATGTATCAGGCTTTTTAACATCATGGAATGTCTTCATCTTGAGTTGAATCTTTGCCAATGAATCATAGTTGTTGTGGAATGACTTTCCTGAACCAATGCCACCCATTCCCGGAACCTCTCCAGAGCATGCCCTACCATCACACTCGGGGCAGACCCTACATCTTGGATAGAGTTTTTCCCTTGCCTTCTTAAGCACATCCTCTAATTTTAGAGGTGTAGCGGAAGGTTGCGTCTTGGGTGCCTCTGCAGGTTGGGTTTGCGACTGACCTTCTGTCAAGGACATAGATACAATCGCAGCAGCACCTGCACCTATTGCTGCTGTTTTGATGAAATCCCTCCTTGTGAGTGAAGATTCTTGATTGTTAGTCTTGTCTTGCATGAAATCCTCCTTTTTTAGTTTTGTAATAAAAATGAATTTGCAGACACAAGGTGTCGTTTTAATCTAAATGGGTATAAAAACCCTTTTTTCTGTATTTGATAGGTTTTTTGCCTCACCTCCTTTTCCCATTATCAAGGTTAAAAAAATTAAATGATAATGTCTGCCTATTTGTCTTTAAATTGAGGTGATAGTTAATCCACTTCTTATACCTGCCAAACTATAATCCCTTGCTCTACAAGTGTCTGATGATAAATCCTGCCGTCTTTTGCATATGACAAAAGTAAGGATTTTAGGGATGAGATGTCTGGTTTTGCATCGTTTAATTCAATATGTAAAACAATATCCTCTAATGTATCATCAATTGACCCCTCTCTATCCCAAGCAGTTTGTATGAAATCAAGAGTAGGGTTTCTACCCTTTGTCTGAAGGATTTTGTAGATAGCCTCTGCACCGGGTGGTGGACCAAATCTCAATCCGTGTATTTGGAATGCCTTTTCCATTAGTTCATTTTTTCTGTATCTTCCCCATCCAATGTAAACACACCACCTTTTTGAACATGTCTCCATCTTTTGTATATCATCTTCATCCTTAACAGCCATAGACATCGCCACCCATACCACATCAAATGCCTTTTTGAAATTCACTGAAGATATATCCAAGTCCTTCCATGATGCCTTTATAACATCCACATTATTAATATTATGCTTATTTCTTTCATCTAACAACCTTGATATCATCGTTTCAGAGGAATCAAGCCCAAATACAAAATCTGCCTCTTTTGCAAGAGGGAGTGTGTAGATGCCAGTGCCACAACCAATGTCAAGGATTCTTGAGCCAGAAATACGGACACCCTTATTCTTTACTATCTCAATAATCTTAAGGGTAATTGCAAGTGTTTGGGAATCAAAAGGTAACGGATACCTTCTTGCCTTTTTTTCCCAAAAGATTTTGTGTTTATAAATGGTTGTATGCAGTAAATTGTCATTCAGATTACGCATCCCTCCCCAAAATTTATTGACATCAACGAATGGACAAAAGATGTCTATAGTTTTATATTTTTTTTGTTGTGTATCAGTATTGAAGGTTTATTTTTTGTGCAATACCCTTTTAAGCACACCTAATAATGTATTTACATCTATCGGTTTTGAGATGTAGTCATCCATGCCAACAGATATACATAACTCTCTGTCTTCCTTCATTGCGTTTGCCGTGAGGGCAATAATCGGGATATCTCTTCTTTTGATATTGTATCTTGTATCACTGATGTGCCCTCTTATAATCTCTGTAGCCTTAATACCATCTATCTCTGGCATCTGGATATCCATCAATACCACATCAAAATCCTCATTGTTGCTCAATGTTTCTAAAACCTCACTTCCACTTGATACTGTCTTAACAGTAAACCCATGCTTTTCAAGTACCCTCTTTGTGAGAACCTTGTTTATCTCGTTGTCCTCTGCAAGGAGTATCTTTATGGTTTTGGATGTAGAAAGGAGATCCTTGACATCTTCTAAACTATCCTCCTTTTTTGCTGGTTTCTTTCCAATCTTAAAAGGTAGGGTGAAGTAAAAACTGCTTCCCTTCCCAACCTCACTTTCTACCCAGATGTTTCCACCCATAAGTTGTACGAGATTTTTGCAAATTGTAAGACCGAGTCCTGTGCCACCATATCTTCGTGAGATGCTACCGTCTTCTTGAATGAAACTATCAAAGATGGTTTCTTGCTTTTCTTGGGATATCCCTATCCCTGTGTCAGAGACTATAAAGAGGATTACTAATTCCTCTGGGCTTTTTTTACTATGAAACCTTATAGTTAGAGATACATGACCTGCATCTGTAAATTTAATGGCATTATTTAACAAGTTCATCAATACCTGTTTTAACCTTATTACATCTCCTTTAAGATATTGTGGAAGGGCATCGTCCTTTTGGTATCTTATTTCCAGCCCCTTTGCCTTTGCCTGATACTTAAGTAATTGCAAGGTGGTATCAATCAAATCGTATAGATCAAAGTCAATCCTTTCAATCTCAATCTTGCCTGCCTCAATCTTTGATATATCAAGTATGTCGTTGACTATATCAAGAAGGTTTTGGGCAGCAATCCTTGCCATCTCTACATATTCAAGTTGCTCCTTCGTTAGGTGTGTATCTTTAATTAATTCAGTAATCGTTAAGATGGAGTGTATAGGGGTTCTAATCTCATGACTTACATTTGCTACAAATTGGGACTTCATCTTTGACGCCTCTATTGCCTTGTTGAGTGCGAGCTTGACCTCCCTTTCAAGTAGGTATCTTTCCGTAATATCCCTGATTGACACTGCCCTTGCAGGTTGCTTGTTTATAGTTATGTTTTTGACATTTATCTCTGCTGGAAAGATTGAGCCATTTTTTCTTATTAGGTTTGCAACATAAGTCCCTTCAAAGTTTTGAGATAGTTTTTCCAATACCAAATCCCTTGAATCAGGTGCTACAAAGTCAAGTATAGATGAGGTTTTAGGAAGTTCTTCAATAGAATTGTATCCCATCATCTTTAGCAGTGTCTGATTGACATCAAGGATATTTTCTTTGTCATGGACAACAAGTCCCTCAAATGATAGGTCAGACAAAAGATTAAATCTTTGCTCACTCCTTTGAAGTTGCCTTGCCTTTTTTAATACCCTTAAATATGCGTGTATTATTGAAAGGAGTTCATTATTTGAGATAGGTCTTATGATATAGCCGTCTGCACCTTTTTGGTAGCCTTCAGCCTTTATATCTGACGACCTGTTTACTGAAGTAAGATATATGATAATGATGTCCTGCGTATCACTATCGGACTTTATCAATCTACAAACCTCATATCCACTGATATCTGGCAGCAAAATATCAAGGAGTATCAAGTCGGGTTTGTATGTCTTTACAACCTTAAGGCATTCAAGACCAGTGGATACGGTATTTACCTCAAATCCTTCTTTTTTTAGTATCCGTGATACTATAGCAAGGTGGTCAACATCATCATCCACGAGTAATATCTTGTATCTTTCCATATTATTTAGTATCTATTGAACTTGGGATAAAATTCAAGTTTCATTGTTAAAACTTACTGCTATTCACTGTAATTCCTGATTAATCTTGAACCAATTAGGAAAAAAACTGTTGCAAACGAAACAATCACAAAAAGTGAGATAAACGCCTCCATATCAAAAGAGGATTTTCTAATCAGGATATTGGTATGTGTTAAGGGGAAGACATAGATGACGGATTTGAGTAATAGAGGCATCCTATCAATTGGAAAGAAAGTCCCGCTAAAGAATGCCATAGGCATAATCAGGAAGTTGTTGTATGTGGAGGTATCTTCGTGGGTCTTTGTAACCATCCCAACGATTACTCCCAAACTTGAAAACATAAAGCAATTTAGAAATAGTGCCACAATGGACAATGGGGTGATAAAAGGCTGTTTAGATAGTATTAGACCGACGATGATTATAAGAAAAGAGGCAAAAAGACCTTTGACTACACCAGCAAAGACCTTACCAATCATGATTGAACAAGGCGATATAGGTGCCTGCACAAAGACCTGAAAGGTCTTAAAATAAATCCGATTGAGATTGAGTGCACTTGCAACCCAAGTGTATGAGTTGTTCATTGAACTCATGGCTATTAGTCCGGGGATTAAAAAGGTGATGTAATCCATCCCTTCAATCTGAACATTTCTACCAAGCCCAAGTCCAAATGTTATTAGGTAGATAACAGGCACTACAAGGGCAGAAAACAGATAACCAAACCTCAAAAGTTTGCGACTAAAAAGTATCATTTCTCTATAAAATATGGGATACCAGTTCATTCAATCCTCTCGCCAGTGAGTTTTACAAATACATCCTCAAGATTTGACCTTCTAATCGTCACGCCATCTGAAAACTCAAGAGCCTTTGCCTGTGCCTCCTCTTTTGTCTTAAACATATACTGGGTGAGCCTACCATCACTATCAATCACATTTACGACATATTGTCCTACAAGTATCTTCAGGTTGTTGGGGGTGTCAACAGCCACAAGTCGTCCTTTAGATAGTATCCCAACCTTGTCACAAAGTGCCTCTGCCTCTTCAATGTAATGAGTGGTCAAGATAACTGTGCTACCATCTTTCTTGATTTTCCTGATAATATCCCAAAATTGTCTCCTTATTTGTGGGTCAAGTCCTATTGTGGGTTCGTCCAAAAATAGTAAAGAAGGATCAGAAAGCAATGCCCTCGCAATCAAAAGACGCCTTTGCATCCCACCTGAAAAATGGGATACTACTGTGTTTTTTTTATCATCAAGCCCTACGAGTTGTAAAAGTTTAGAAATCTTTGTATCTAAATCTGTAACCTTATGCAACATCCCATAAATCAGCATGTTTTGATATGCAGTAAGTTCACGGTCAAGGTTGTTTTCTTGAGGCACCACACCAATCATCTTTTTTACCATCAGAGGGTTGCTTACAACATCAAAACCTCCCACTTTGCAAGTCCCTTTATCAGGCTTTGAAAGGGTGGTCAGTATCTTAATCATTGTGGTCTTTCCTGCACCATTAGGACCAAGTAGCCCAAAAACTGTGCCTTTTTCAACATCAAGGTTTATGTCGTTTAACGCTATTACCTTTTTGCTATCGTTTCCGTAGGTTTTTGTTAAGCCTACGATAGAAATTGCATTGTCATTGTCCATAGTCATATATGATAACAGTTTTGTGTTATCAAATTTGGTAAGGTTTTATGAAATGTTGGGTTTGAGTGGGTGTATGTCAAGAAACATTCATTCAAAGGGTGTTTGTTTAAAAAGGGTCATCTTTTTTAACAAGTAAGGATTGAATGGCAACTACTTAACTAAAACTCGTAGAAATCTTCTCTTGCCAACCTTGATGAGATACTGACCTTTTTTTATCTTTAGGTTTGCATCTAATATCTTGCTATCGTCAATACTTAATCCCCCTTGTTTTATGAGCCTAATTGCCTCTGATGTGCTTTGACAAAGCCCTGTGTCTTTGAGTATCTGTGCAATCCATGTCTCATCGTCTTTTGATTGATATGTGACTTCAGGAATATCATCTGGAAGCCCTTTTGATTTAAATATCCTTTCAAATTCTTCCCTTGCAGCATCTGCATGCCCCTTGCTCCAATACCTTTGGGTTATCTCATATGCGAGGTCTTCCTTTGCCTTTTTAGGATGGATTGAACCGTTTTTTATGCCTTCTTTAAGTGCCTTGAGTTCTTCATTTGAGATGTGGCTTAAAAGTTCGTAGTATCTAATCATCAACTCATCACTAATAGACATTAACTTGCCATAAATCTCTTTAGGTGGCTCAGAGATGCCTATATAATTGCCAAAACTTTTTGACATCTTTTGTATTCCGTCAGTGCCTTCAAGCAATGGCATCATGATAACGACCTGTTCAGGTTGCCCAAATGCCTTCTGCATGGAGCGTCCCATCAGGAGGTTAAACCTCTGGTCAGTGCCACCTAATTCCACATCTGATTGTAGATGCACGGAATCATAGCCTTGAAATAAGGGATAGTAAAACTCAAGGATTGATATGGGTTGTTGGTTCTGAAATCTCTTTTTGAAGTCCTCCCTTTCAAGCATCCTTGCCACTGTCTCAAGACTACCAAGCCTTACAATCTCCATCGCAGTCATTGCCTCAAACCACTGGCTATTGAAACAGACTATCGTCTTATTGGCATCAAGTATCTTAAAGACCTGTTCTTTGTAAGTCTCAGCGTTTTTTAAGACCTCTTCTTTTGTTAGAGGTTTTCGTGTCTCAGACCTTCCTGTAGGGTCACCAATCATCCCTGTAAAATCACCTATTAGGAAGTAAACCTGATGCCCTAACTCCTGAAAGTGCCTTAACTTTTCAATCAAAACGGTATGTCCTAAATGGATATCGGGTGCAGTGGGGTCAAAACCTGCCTTTATCTTTAAAGGGGTCTTAGTTTCATAGGATTTAGTGAGTTTTTGTAGGAGTTCCTTCTCAAAGATTATCTCTGAAACTCCCCTTTTTATGATGTCTAATTGTCTTTCTGGCTCAATCATCGTGGAGGTTTATGATAATTTATTAGGATGGAATGTTTCAAGTTTTGAGGGTTTATAAATGTTTAATTTCTTTTAATTGTGGTTTTTCAATCTTATTACAAATAAATCATTGTTAGTGCAATTAACGGTAATCGTAAATGCTAACTCTACCTAATCTTTTTTAAAATCAAGGAGAGTTATCTGTAGTGCTACAGTGCGACAGTCTGCTTACTCCCTCTCCCTTCCTTCTCCCAATGGGAGAGGGTTAGGGAGAGGGTATTCCCCTCTTTAGTAATAGGGAGCAGGACGAGTTAGCACTTTCTCCGTGCCTCTGTGACTCTGTGGTTTTTTTTTTCATTTTTTTTTCACCACAGAGACGCAGAGACACAGAGATTTAAAAAGCGGGGAAGTGAGGAAGTTGACTTGCCGACTGACTAACTTCCAGACTTCCTAACTATTTTTCTCCGTGCCTCTTGTTACTCTGTGGTTTGTTTTTTCATTTTTTTTTTCACCACAGAGACTCGGAGACACAGAGATTTAAAAAGCGGGGAAGCAGGTAAGCGGGAAGTTGGGAAGCCAACTTTTTCTCTATCAAAATACCATAATTCCAAACTTCCTAACTTCCCCGCTTCCCGACTTTTTTCCCCTCGAACCCTCGAACCCTGTCTTAACCTCCATGTCTCCGTGTCTCTGTGGTTAATTTTTCCCCTTGAACCCTTGAACCCTTGAACCCTTGAACCCTTGAACCTATAATTACTTTAGAAGATCAAACCTATCAAGGTTCATAACCTTATTC